>CAYYGL010000292.1:0-1639 GCA_964471235.1 uncultured Calditrichaceae bacterium | reverse complement strand
ATAATCAGTATGTAGGCTTTAATTACCGACAGCATGGGGTGGGTGCGAAAAATTTCTTCCGGAAGCGTCGAAAACCAGCCGGTAATCGTCACCAGGTATCCCTGTTGAAGTAAATCCATGGCATGCTCTTCGATGATGGCAGCGGCGGAATCCAATTGAGAACCGGCAAGGGCATGGTCCAGGGCATACGGAAGAAATCCCTGTTCATACATCCAGTGGCTGGCAAGTTGATGCAGTTCATCCAGCCGTTCCGGCGGTAAGGGATGGGTTCCCTGCCATAAGAATTCCTGCACCCTGTCATGAAATCGGTACCAGCGTCGATGGGAGTCCACAGTGGTAACAAATCTCTCCGCAGCAGCCAGTTCCTCCAGAAATGTTTCTCCCGCCGCTGCCCCACAGACAAATTGACAAAGGGATGGATGGAGGAAGGGGAGGGTTGCCATTTCCTGCAGCAGGGTGCGAACTTCCGGCGCCTGCCGGGTAAACAAATCTTTCATTAAGATGCTGCCGATATCCCCGGGTGTCTGTTCCAGGGTCGTTATGTATTCCCGGGGATCACGGATATTTTGCAATACCAACCCGGCATATTTAATCCAGTGGGGCACCCCTTCACACCGTTGTACCAGAGCGGTAATATCCCCGTAAGATAATTGCAATTGCATCACCTCATTTAAAAGTTCCCCGGCATCATCCATGGTAAAGCCCAGGTTTGGGGTTCGGAACTCCCGCAACTGATGATGTGCCCGAAGTTTGGAGAGCTCAAACGGCGGATCGATCCGGGTGGCGATGATGATGTGAAGCTGGGGCGGCAGATGCTCCACGATGAATCCGAGCATGTTGTGAACCGGCTGGGAATGAATCAGGTGGTAATCATCCACTATTAGCACCATCTCGGTCATCACCATTCCCGCCTCGGTAAGCATCTGTTTCAGGATCGATTCGATGGACGGTTTTGGATCGGAATGAAGCTGGTGGAAAACATCTTTCCCGATGCTTTTGTTAAATGACTGAAGTGCTGCCACCAGGCTTGGTAAAAAGAATGCCGGATCATTATCATATTTATCCACCGTAAGCCAGGCTATTTTTTGGTTGGCGTCTTGTGCCCATTGACTGAGCAAGGTGGTTTTACCGAAACCGCCCGGGGCAATTAGCAGCAGTGCTTTTCCCCGAATCGCCTCGTCTATCTTTCGGAGCAAGCGGGTACGAACGAGGTGCCCGGGATGAACCGGGGGAATGTTCAGCTTTGGCGGCAGGGGACGGTATAACAGAGGCTGTTCATCGTTTTTCTTTTGTGAAGAAGCCATAAGCATCCATTGGTTTTAATCTGACTGTTCGACCATTATTTTCTAATGGCAAGTAATATAGAATATCGTCACATCCCCTGCAACGAATCCTTAAATTTGCCCCCGGGAATTTTGCATTTTAAAAAAATGTTGGTATATTTCAAAAAAATCGTAAACAATTCTCACAAACATACACTGAGAATCTTTTCATTAGAACTTAAGGGAGCTAAGGAAGCGCAAAAATTAGGGAACGGATGATTCGGCAAGAGCGCATGACAAATTGCACAAATCAAAAAAGATGAGGGGATTCCTGCCCCAATGACGACGTCACCACGTTGTGGCGGGGTCACTTCGTG
>CAYYGL010000291.1:0-1864 GCA_964471235.1 uncultured Calditrichaceae bacterium | reverse complement strand
ATCGGTTCGAATTTTTTCGAACAGACACCGCCAGGTGTTATTTCCCTGCTATTTTCACCGCTTTATTCACGGTTCATTTAGTAAGGATGTCTATCTTTTTGTTCGGCTGTTTGGTGGGCTTTTTCCAGAACCCTGCAAAGCGATGGGTATGATTGGCTTCATATCCGGTAATGAACTGCGTCAGATAGCCCTTATTCAGGTACTTGCGCCACTCCCCATTCAATTGAGATAAATTCAACCCATGGCGGGCAGCGTAACTTCCTTTGGCTGAATACCAGATAGCAGAGAAATAAACTTTGCCCTTATGCCGCCAGGCATTTAAATAAACCAGCTGACGTCCCGCTTTGGCATTTTCTTCAAATTTCTTCTGAAATTGACTTTCCGGAATAGAGGATAATGCCATGTAACTTCCCACAGCAATTTTCCGGTACAGGGCGGTGAAACGGACTTTTCCATCAACAGAGACAACGGATATGTTCACTGGCCGGTACCCCTTAGCCGTCAGGGTATTAAATAATTGTTGGTGTTCAGCCGTGCTTTTGTTATGGTAGGCATACCAGGGAACACCGGGCTGCTTCACAAAAATACCCGCATACCGCACTTTACCGTTATTGAGATAACTTTCTACCTGCCATAACCGATAGCCTTTCTGTACCCATTGTTCAAATTCTTTTTGATATTGCGAAGAAGACATATTGTGGAATGAACGCCAGGGAATCCCTTTTTCCGGGCGGAAGATAACATTAAAATAGGTTTTTCCGTTAACATCATAGGCATCAACCCATACCGGTCGGTATCCGTGCTCATACGTGAAGGGATAAATCTTTTCTCGAACACCAAAACGCGCCATCTCGGCAAATCCACCCCAGATATTGTAAGAAGCAGGCACACCAGATTCCGGAACCGCCAGAGCAATTTCGTGGGCTAATTTTATCAGAGCATTCAGAACAACATCTTTCCATTGATTTTTCCCAACTTTACCGGCAAAACTGGTATTGGTAGCCAGAGCAACATGGATCCCGCTCAAATCCCTTCCATTATTTGCAATATATCCCTCCGGGAACATCACCACGAATGCCATGCCACCAGTGGTCAGGCCACTATGACTCAGTTTTTCGTATTGTTTATCTTTTCCCCCTTTACTGGACAACCACCCCATGTTTTTCAATTCCTCAACAGAATAATGACGAGACAGGTAGCGCGTGATCCACAATACGCTCTTGGCGGAGGCAGTCCAGCCACCTGCCGAGCGCTCTTCTCCGGCATTATCAAATCGCATGGGATAGGTTTTATTTTTTTCAACATTGTAAACATACGGATTCGCATCAATTGGGTCGGTCTGATCGGTTTTTAAACGCACCACCCCCTCAAGCCCCAATGGTGCCAGGTATTTTTTATTTGCCCAGTATTCATAACTCTGCCCTCCGGAAAGGATGGGAACAATCTTTGTCCACAAAGTAAACCCTACGTTTGAATAATAATATTTTGTTCCCGGTCTCCAGCGCAAGGGACGTGTGCGGAGGAAATGTTTGAGGCGAAGATCCAGCGGAACGACTTTCTCCGGATCCAGATGAAACATCTTTTGAGCACCCTTACGGTCATAATTCCCCTGAAAACCGGACGTATGGGTAAGAATGTGCTGCAATGTTATTTCCTTCCACCAGAGTCGGGGATCGTAGGTAGCATTTCCATATAGGGCATTAATCTCTTGCGGCAAAGTATATGGGTAGGGTTCTTTAAAAGAATCCAGATCCCCCATGGTGCCAGAGGTTGCCATCCCATTGCTAAACCAGACATAAGCTCTATTGTTTTTAGCAATGCCTATCCCTCGTATGTCATAGCGGGACATACTTCCCGGGGTATT
>CAYYGL010000290.1:0-2007 GCA_964471235.1 uncultured Calditrichaceae bacterium | reverse complement strand
AAAAACTCAATCCCTTTGCGATGAAATTGCTCTCCCATATCCAGAACGAGCGAACCCGGGGGATTATTCGAAGATGGCTGGTGATACCGTTTCTGGTCTCCGCCTCCGCCCAACTGGGTACCATTCCCCTGACCATGTATTATTTCCACCTGTTTTCTCCGATTTCGTTTTTCCTGAATCTGATTGCCATTCCATACGCCGGAATTCTGGTGGCAGGAGGATTTTTATTTCTCGGGCTCAGCTTTCTCAGCCAGGAACTGGCGATCCTCTCTGCCGATTTGCTATCCCAATTGATTGATGGATTATTCAAGCTGGTGCATTTTCCCCTGTCAATTCCCGGTTCGTATGTAATGATTCCCCGTTTTACCCCGGAAGGCATATTGATTTATGCATCCCTCCTGTTGCTGCTGGTTTTCTGGAAGCAAGCCCGGTGGCGAAACACGTTCGCGCTCACCACTATTCTGCTGGGAGGATTTTGGATTTCTCAAACATGGCTGGCGGAACCGACATTAAATGTGATGATGCTGGATGTGGGTCAGGGCGATGCCACACTCATGACCACCCCGGCGGGCAAGGTGGTGGTCATCGATACCGGTCCGGCAAACGACTATCACAACGCTGCCGATGAGGCGCTGATTCCCACCATGCGCTACCTGGGGAAACGCCACATCGACTACCTCTTCATCAGTCATCCTCACCAGGACCATTGCGGCGGAATATTTCGTCTGGCAGAATATGCGACCATCGACTCATGCTTTTTAGCTCCCCTGCCTGTCGCATACCCGCCTTATGATTCGCTGTGCAGTTTCATCCAGCACCACTCCCTTCCATTCCGATATCTTCACATGGGGGATGAGGTGCGGGTGGATGCTGCTACCCGGATTTATGTATTGGGTCCCCCGCCCCATTTAACTCGATTTTCCGATCCCACCGGGGATAATATTAACAACAATTCCCTGGTGCTTCTGGTGAAACACCGCGAAGCAACGATGCTTTTCCCCGGCGATGCGGAAAAAGAAGCTGAAGCAAATTTGGAGATGTGGGGAGATTTGTTGAAAAGCCAATTGCTAAAGGTGGGTCATCACGGCAGCAACACGTCTACCACGGAGGATTTTCTATCGCTTATCTCTCCCCAGATTGCGATGATCAGTGTTGGAGCAGGCAATAAGTTCGGTCATCCCGATCCTGAAGTGATCCAACGTCTCCGGGCGTATCATGTGCAGGTGTTTCGCACCGACCGGCAGGGAGCACTCTGGTTCTGCTGGCAGCGGGGGAAGTGGAAACGGGTGCAATGGTAAACGATAACGCAAGGGTAAATTTGCGAAGCGCTGAACGGGAGGGATTCAGGTGTATGCGAGAGTTGGTGGATTGTTATCCTGTTTCCTGAGAAAGCACGGTGACACCTCATTGCTTTTCAAGGGTTCCAATTCGGAATCCGCAATCGTTCTACCAATGATTGTCTCTTCGAGGATATGAAAATATCTGCCCGGGGTTTACAAATTTGTAACTCCTCAGGTTGTTTAGCTGCCGAGTAACGGCTTACAGCGGTTTGCTTAACCGCAACGATCGCAACGTCTTGAGCAGACTCTATCTTTGCGACCGTAGCCCCGCCGCGGAACGTCGCAGTAAAACGGCGCATTCCGGAATCAAAGTAAGGTACATTTAAAATGATACAATCCGGACCATACTCTCATCAATAATTTCTTTAGAAACCGGTTTTGCTCTCTTATTTACCGGACTCGTTATACAAATTTTTTTTTCATTGGCGTTTTAAAAAAATTTTATAGAAGTTTACCACCCGACGATGCCATTTACATGAAATGAATTACCAAACTCCCATAAATAGTAAAGTTTTTCTTTTTTAATTAACTTCTTGACGGAATTTACCGACTAACGGTATAATAATAAATGTAAAAGGGAGAATCAGTTCATGACGCGTATTCTGGTAATTGACGATGATCCGCAAATCCGGACCATGCTGCGAATGATGTTGGAACGGGAGGGGTA
>CAYYGL010000289.1:0-2046 GCA_964471235.1 uncultured Calditrichaceae bacterium | reverse complement strand
GCGTATCCCATTAAATTGATACGAAAAGAAACGCCGGTACTAAAAACAGGAATGCGTTGGGTGCTATTGGTTGCCCATTTCCACACAGGAGGGTCATTCCCCGTCCAAGCCACGCCGCCATCAAAGAAGAAAGCCACTTCCGTAGGTAGAAAAGGAAAGTTAATTAACCCGAACCGGCGGCTTCCCAGCAGGGGAATTCGGAGTTCGCTGTTAAATACCAGAAAGCGACTGCCTACCAGACGGTTAATTGCCGGGCAATCCTGCCCATCTCCACCACTGGAAATGCATTCTGCGTAATCAAAAGAACCACTGCTGTATCCCCGTACCAGCGTAGGATACCCAATAAACAGTGAGGTTAAGCGATCGCTATCGCTATCTTTTCCATACCGTCCGTAATGTAAAAAGCGGAAAGCAAGGGTGAAGGGATTCTTAAAGAAATACCGACGATAATCAGCTAACAGGGTGGCAAAATTCAGCGTTCCCATCAGTCCCCCTACTTCAAAGCGGTAGCGTCCACCACTTGTGGGTGAGGTAAACCCAAAATAGGAATAATCCCCTACAAAAGCAGCGCTCATCTGAAACAATGTGTAAGGGGCTGGAGCAGGCAGTTTTTCAATCCGACGGGAAACAACTTGATTGTTAATCACCAGCAGTTGTTCCACCTCGCTGCGAAACCAGGTATGGGTTAGATACGGCGAAATTTCAAACCGTTGGGTAACAGATAAGGGATATTTAAATACGGTACCAATCTGTTCAATGAAGGTACGGTCGTAGAGGGTGAGGATTTCAATGCCGGGAACGCTACCACCGCCAACATCCACTAAAACCGGGCGCTGGGTTTGATATACGGATACATAGGGGATATGACCGGCAAAGTACCCTTTATTCCATCGCGTTTCTCGATTTTCGTAATAGATTTGTCCACCAATATCCTGAATGCGACCATTCGCCTGTAAGGTTACTGCCAACAATCGGTCCCCGGTCATGTCACTAAACAGGGCATAAATCCCCCCGCCTATGAGGGTGCCGTACCGCTGGCCAAAGGTTGCTGCACTGGCCTGCCCGCCCAGATAATCCAATTTTAAACGAGAGCGATACCGGGTTACCGGAAACACTTTTTGTAATGGCAGACCGTTGACAAAATCTTCCAGGTAAATATTCACCCCCCGACGGGGAACCTGGTAGGCTGGTGGCAGCACGCCGGCAAGGGGAAATTGATCCGGGACATCGGTTACCCATTGACCTATTTGTTCTTCGGGTTCCAGAAGATAACCATTATAATGCCCATTTTCATAAATAGTAAATACCATACGCCCATTTTTAGATGCCACTGAAAGAGCAGGAGAATACCGGGTTAATCCGCTAACACCCGTTGCAAAATTGGTAACCTGGTAAATCCGCCGGGTTGCTAATTCAAGTCGATATATATTGGAGAACCCGTCCTGATCAGAAATAAAGAAGAGGGATTGGCCATCCGGCGAAAATTGGGGAGAAATGTGTTTCCCTCGAGGGAATAGTTCCAGGGTGTGGAAGTCGCCCGTCTGGGAATCCCAAATTGCTATTTTTAAATCGCTGTGGGATAACACATCGAAATCGGTCATGGGATCCAGATCGGTAACAAACGCCAAATACCGCCCATCCGGTGACCAGGCGGGTTGGAGCTGGGCATAGCGATCGTCCGTAAGGCGGGTACGTTCCCCGGTCTCCAGATCATATAAAAATAAATCACTAATTCCACCCACCTGTCCACTAAAGGCAAGGGTTCTGCCATTTGGTGACCAGGCAACGTGCAAAATGCCTCCGATGTCCTTCCAATGTAGTTTTTTTTCAATCTTTCCATTCCGCGCATTTAAAATAACGATTTGGTTGTCCCCCTCCGCATAAGTGATGATGGCCAGAGATTTGCCGTCCGGCGACCAGGCACCCGCAGCGTTGACAAAACTAATGGCATCGAAGTGGAAATTGCGTTCTGAAGAGGACACTTTGCGTGTTTTTTTACCGGTAGCAGCATCCGTAACAAATAGGTTCAATGAAAATATGTCCCGT
>CAYYGL010000288.1:0-2133 GCA_964471235.1 uncultured Calditrichaceae bacterium | reverse complement strand
TCATCCACCTGTTTGCCCGGCAGCAACAGTTCGATAAGGCATTTCAGTATGCGGAAAAATACAAAGCCAAAACCCTGCTGCAAATTTTGTCCAAAGGGAAATTTTTGTTCACCGATATGCTGCCGGACAGCCTGCGTCATACCCTGATGGACATCCAGATCAAATTGCAGGATGCCCATTCCGAGTTATCCCGGGAGATGGACCAGCCCCAAAAAGACCCGGATAAAATTCTCAATCTCAATCAGCAAATTACCTCCCTGGAATTAAAAAAGGCTGCCTTCATCCGCAATATGAAGAAGAACTACCCGGCGTATTATCAATTAACGTCATCGGAACCGCTTTCCGTGGCGGAATTACAATCCGTTCTCCGTCCCGGGCAACTGCTAATCGAATACGTGGTGGGACCGCAGCGCATCTCCCTCTTCGCCATCGGGCAGGATACCTTGCTTTACCGCACCATCCCGCTTTCCCGGGATGAGCTGGCGAACCGGCTCTCGGCGTTCAGTGCAATTTTCCGTTTCGGTAAATTCGGGAAAACGGCGACAATCCTGAACCCGGAACTGGCGGATTTCTCCATCCCGGCAGCCGCTGAACTTTACCACTACTTGCTCGAACCGGTGGAGGCGTTAATGCACCATTACCGGGATGTGGTGCTAGTGCCGGATGATTTGCTGAACTACCTCCCGTTTGAGGCGCTCATCGTGGATACCAGCCGGGTGGAAACCCGCTACGATTTTTCCCATGCAACTTTTCTGGTGGAGTCTGTCAATATTTCGTACGCCTCATCGGCAAGTTTGCTGGCGCCGGGGTTGTACGGGGAGCACCATCCGGCAAAGACGCTGCTGGCGCTGGGCAACCCGGATTTTAACCTCTCCGCCAATGCCGTGATGGCTAAAACCCGCAACCAAAACCGACTGCTACCATTACCGCATACCGAACAAGAAGTAAAACATATCGGGCATCTCTTCCCCCGCTCCCAGGTAAATGTTTATACCCATAAGAATGCCACCGAATCTACCCTGAAGCGGAAAGCAAGCCAGTATCGGATTTTGCATATTGCCAGCCACTTTCTGGTAAACGACGAAGCACCTCTTTATTCCAAACTGGTGCTCTCCCAAAAAGGGGAACAGGGAGATGACGGTTTTTTGCAGACCTATGAGGTGTTCGGGATGCACCTGAACGCCGACCTGGTGGTGCTAAGCGCCTGCAACACTGCCCTGGGGAAATTGCGCAAAGGGGAAGGGTTAATCGGAATGACGCGGGCATTTTTATATGCCGGGGTGCCCAGCATGGTGGTTAGTTTATGGAGTGTGGACGATGAAGCCACCGGGCAGATCATGAGCAATTTTTACCGTTACCTGAAAAAAGGGATGCCGAAGAATGAGGCGCTGCGTCTCGCCAAAGTGGATTTTTTGAAAACCGGCGATGGCGAAAAGAGCGACCCGTTTTACTGGGCACCGTTTATCTTAATCGGAGACCCGCAGCCCTTAACACTGCCGGGTGGAATGCCTGTTGCCTCGGTACAGAAAATTGTCGCTGTGGTTGTTATCCTCGTGATCTTACTTCTCTACTTTTTACGCAAAAAGCGGCTTGAAGCCGGGGTGGATGTGAGTGTGGAGAATTAAAGGATTGAAATTTTAGCGAACCACCGTTTATCCTGTTAGAGGAACATTCGTAACTTACATTCGAATCTCCAGACCTATTTTTCATATTCTTCAGGTGGAATTACTATTTTGAACAGGAAATTACTGTTCTTGTCCTTGTAATAATAAGACATCGTCACCTTATTTTTACGAAAAACTTTTAAATCCGGGTGAGTCTTTACATTGTTCAGAATGATAGGGTGGAGATACGCTTTCAGATTTTCCGCGTCAACAGAATCTTTCTCAATATTGATCAATGTGTAATTATATTGAAATATATTACCCGGAAGGGCAGCGGAATTATCAAGTCGGGTCTCCTGGTCAACCATGATGGGGCAACTTTTGTTTAGTTCGCTGGCAACTTTCATCAGCGTTTTGTCAAAAGATGGTGGAGAGAAAAAAAATTGTTTGATTACAAAATAAACAGCGAGTCCGACAATAACAGCAATTATGGATTCGACTTTTTTGGGATTTTTAGGTTGGGCTGTCA
>CAYYGL010000287.1:0-2376 GCA_964471235.1 uncultured Calditrichaceae bacterium | reverse complement strand
ATCGGGTGGTAAGGCCCGATGAGATCGGGGCGGTGCGGATGGTGAACCTGTTGATTCGCCCCACAGTCGTGGATTTTATTGATATCGTAGCCCGCAAAAAAGGCGTTGACCTCGGGTTGGAAGAAGTAGTGGTGGGCAGTGATTCATTTTTAAAAGGCAAGACGTTGGCAGAGTCTGGCATTCGCCAGCGATTGAATATTATCATCGTTGCCATACGGCGGGCAGAGGGGGAATTTATTTACAATCCCACCTCCACGGAGATCATTCACGAGGGCGACCGTTTGATCGCCATCGGGCAGGCAGAGGAGTTAACAAGGCTGAACCAGCTTTCGTAGAAGCAGGTTCGGAGAACATTGGGCGTGGGACCCTGGTAAATCAATCGGCAGGGACTGTTGACAATGACGTATATCTATGGTCGAAACCCGGTGTTAGAAGCGCTGGAGCACCGGAAAAATATTCAGAAAATATTTGTATTGTACGGAACGCGCGGGGAAAAAATCCGGCGAATCTATAAGTTAGCCCGTCAGCAACATATCGCCATCACCAATGCCAACATTGCCAGAATCCGGCAATTCGTTGGCGGGGCGCCCCACCAGGGGGTGGTGGCGTTGATGGCAGATGTGGCAATTGAGCGGTTCGAAACTCTCCTTACCCGGCTTCCTCACCTGCCTTCCCCATTTTGCCTGCTGGTATTAGACCGCATCCAAAGCCCTCATAATTTTGGCGCCATCATCCGCTCTGCCGAAGTGCTGGGATGTCAGGCAATCATCTATTCAATGCGCGACAGTGTGCCGGTTACCGACACCGTGGTAAAAGCTTCTGCCGGAGCCGCCCTCCATTTTCCCATCTTTAAAGCGGCAAACTTAGCCCATGCCATCGAGGAGTTAAAAAGAAACCGGGTATGGGTGTATGGCGCCAGTCTTCATAGTCAAAAATTGCTCTGGGAAATGGAGTTGAACCGCAATTGTGCCATTGTATTGGGAAGCGAAGAAAAAGGTATCCGTCCCCTACTGGAAAAAAAATGCGATGAACTGTTTCGCATCCCTCAGGTGGGGAAAATTCAATCGCTGAATGTCTCCGTGACTGCCGGTATTGTGTTGGGTGAGGTAGTACGTCAACGCAGCCGTCAAATACGATAGCCTGGCGATTGTATTTTTTGCAATTTATTATTATTTCCCTTTGGTTTGCCCCTTTTTTTATCCTAAATTGAACATCATTGTAAAAAATACAATTTGTCTACTTTCCGGAAAGGCGGGGACGTGCCCATGCATTTACAACAATTTGCTGAACTGGTTAACATCATGAAGCGCTTGCGAAAAGAGTGTCCCTGGGATCGGGAGCAGACCCCGGAATCTCTGCGCCAGTATGTGTTGGAAGAAGCCTACGAAACGGTAGAAGCGATTGATGAGCAAAACTGGGACGAGCTGAAGAAGGAACTGGGGGACCTGCTGCTTCAGATAGTCTTTCAGGCAGAGATTGGCGAAGAGACCGGACGATTTACCCTTGCGGAAGTCATTGAGCACATCAACAAAAAACTGATCGAACGACATCCTCATGTATTCGGAGATACAAAAGTAAAAGATGCCCGGGAGGTAAAAGAGAACTGGGAACAGATAAAGGTGCAAAAAGAAAACCGGGAATCGGTGTTAGATGGGGTTCCCGTACAGTTATCGGCACTTCTGCGTGCCCAGCGGATTCAGGATAAAGCCTCCCAGGTAGGGTTTGATTGGGAAAATCCCGAGGGCGTTCTCCAGAAAATCAAAGAGGAAATTCGGGAAGTGGAAAACGCCGCCACGCCGGAGGAGCGGGAGGAAGAGATAGGCGACCTCCTGTTTTCCCTGGTAAATCTCAGTCGATTTTACCGGATCAGCGCCGAAGATGCCCTGCGCGGCACTATCAATAAATTTATCAGCCGCTTTCAGTATATCGAAAGAGAATTGGCACAACAGCATCGGAAACTCGATTCGGTCACCCTGGAACAAATGGATCAATTGTGGGAGGAAGCCAAACGTCTTCATCAATCGGGTAAAGAGAAGTAATGATGGAATCGATGAATCTCTTTTTGCCGGTGTTGGTCAATTACCTGCTGGTGGTATCGGTAACAATTAATTTGCTACTGGTCTGGCTTCTGCTGCGGCAAGAGGTAAAGACACCTGCTATCTCTATCTATTCATATCTTGCCTTTCTGATTGCATTAGACAGTATTGGCGCCATCTACCTGTTAAACAGCTCCTCAGAGCCGGGAAGATTGCTTGCCAGTAACGCCCGGATTATCCTGGAAAGTTTTATCCTGGCGATTTTACATTATTTTGCCACGCGCTTTACTTTCTCCCGCCAGTTGTCTCGCCCGGATTGGAAAAACATGGCGATCCTGTC
>CAYYGL010000286.1:0-2501 GCA_964471235.1 uncultured Calditrichaceae bacterium | reverse complement strand
TTGGGGTGGGGATGGGTGAGGTTCTTTTGAGACTCTTCCGACAATACGCTGAAAAATGCCGGTCAGCTAAAGTTAAGAGTCGGATGCCGGAATAACACAAGCGTGCATATAGCTGAATAGTTACCTGTAAATTAAAAAAAATAACAACTCTGTGACCTCTGCGCCTCTTTGGTGGATACCGCCACCCACAACTTGATACCGCTGGCAAACGTGGCTCCGTTGGAGACGAGATCACGTTGTGATGACTTAATCAGGCTAAGATGTGGTCGAATGAAAATCCACCCTTCTACCCGGGATGAAGCTTTGACTTTTCCAAAATCGAGCGATAAGCAGCTCTCTCCCCTGTCTGACGGAAGCCGGGATATGTTTAACGTGTCACTTCCCGAACACGGCATTTGATGTTTTTTTCAATGAGTAAGAATAAAATACATTGGCATTCTCCTGTAAAATAATTTTACAAAATATTCCTAAAATATTCATCCGTTCCCATTTCTCTTTACTTATTTAATTTTTAAACACTTACCATTGCTAATTCTCCCTGCAATTCTCTCTGGCACACTTCTTGATATTCATTGGACATCATGGCAGGTGATATCGCGTTCTCAACAACCATTCCGGTTACTTTTGACTGTCTTTGCAAAAGGGCGGTTCTGGATTCCTAAAGCCAAATACCAGATTATAAATGTCATAGGAGGATTTGTTATTTCTCATTCCCGATTTAACATATTCGTGTGGGTCTTCTTCATTCCCTTCCTCAGTTTCGGACAAACCGTTCCGCCTAAAATGACCATACTCTTTTCCATGGCATATACCCACTTTGACCCGGAGGTGAAATTTGACGCAGCAGCCGGCGTGCATGTCGGCGTGGGGTATGCACTCTCCCCGCATGTACAGCTCCATTTAAGGCTTACGAGCACCCATACCCAACAGACTTTCGACAATGTTGTTGCCGGAGAAGGAACAATCACCGTATCTGCCACAACCGCAACCGCCAACCTCCAGTGGCAGGCAATTTCCCTTTCCGGCAACAACGATATTTACCTCAGCGGCGGAGGTGGATTCATCCGGTATGCCCGGGATGCCTATCACCTGTCTCTGGGCACCCTGGGTCCCTACACGATTGAGGCGAAAAATGAATGGCACCCGGTCATGGAAGTTGGGGTCCTGTTCCGTCAACATATTATCAATCGCTTTTCACTTCAACTATCACCGGGGATAGAAACGGCATTTGCTTCACCGGTGCAATGGCATACCTATTTCAGGGGAGGACTGGCAATTGCGATATGGTAACCACATTGGATTGATGATACTTCTATTACTTCCACTTTACGGGCAGGAGAATGAAACCGTTTCTCAGAAAGAACTCCTGCCGCTGATAAATTTGAACAATGGAGTAACATTCGAGATATCTCCCCATAGCGGTGCCATGGGCGGTAGTGCTCTCATGGGCTTGCGGCTCTCCATGAATTACAGCACCATCAATCTGGAAGCATCTGCGGAACAGGTTTTTGGGAATACTGCCAACCTCTACCCGTTTTTTTTCAATCTGGCGATGAATCTTACGACCCGGGGGAGGCTGTTTCCTTACGGTACCATCGGCGCCGGATTGTTGGTAACCGTACCCGGGGATGCCATTGGCTCCGAAACCGTTTCCACAATGGCACTCAGTTTCGGCGGGGGAATGCGCTACTATTTCACCCCAACCGTGGGAATTCGCCTGGAAGGGAAACAATATGTTACCAATGTCACCAATGCTCTGGATTCCCGGGATGAACTGATGATTTTTCAGGAATTTAGTCTCGGATTTACTTTTATGTTTCGTTAAATCCCCGGATAAAGGAGTTCCGGGAAGACAAATTTGTTAACCAAGGAGGATGAGTGAATTTTAGCGGTTTTGGAAGGAAGATGGTAATAACAGGGTTTCTGCTGTTCATGAGCCTGGGTACTTCAGCGACAGCCGGCGGTCTATATGAAAACAGCGTGGGACTAACCAATGGATTGTATTCCGCCGCCGGTTTTGGCACCAACTACTATTTTGGGATGCGGTATACTCATTACTTTAGCCGCTGGACTTACTTTGTAGATGGCATTATCGGGTTTAGTAGTGTGAAATCCAAAGTACTGAAAGATATTGCTAACTTTCAAGTATTTGACAATGAAGAACTGTTTACCTACGAGTTTTTATTCGGTTATGACCCGGCACCGCTGGGCAGTTTCCCTTTTTTTCTTGTCGGGGTAGCCGGTGTGCAGCAGGGCGGTGTTAATAAATTTGCCTATGTGGTAGGGTTGGGAAAGCAAATCCCGTTTGCCAGATTCTCCAATATTAAACGATTGGGGTTTCGTTACGACATCCGCGATCAACTCTTTAAACAAACGATCAACAACAATACACCGTTCTTAACCCACAACCTGCTTTTTACCGTGGGCATTCATTATTACTTCTGACGTAACTATTCAGCTATCCCTGCAAATTTGATGTTTTATATTTCATTCGTTCTTCT
>CAYYGL010000285.1:0-2531 GCA_964471235.1 uncultured Calditrichaceae bacterium | reverse complement strand
ACGATTTTTTTAAAATATGATGACAATCCTCCGAGTAAATCAGCGTTATCTGTTTCATTATGAGTTCTATTTCATGGTTCCTCGAACTCACGTTAAATATTTATCGCCTGACAGCCTATGGCGAAGTCACTTCCAACGGAACGGTTTCGTCGCGCTTCTCAAAACATGACCACCTCGTTGGCTGTAGACGAAATCATCTAAAATATCGCTATCCTAAATTTAAGTCGTGGAAACTCAAAAAGCAGGGGGAAATTCAGAAGTTCGGGTAAATCCTCTTGTGGCGTAATAGTTGTCAATTCTGCCAAATGTGCATTTTGATTGCATGATTGCCGGTTACATGTTAAATTTGAACCATGATAAGTAGAGAAATTTCAACCAAAATCCTTGAACTTTCCACCGCTTTCCCGGTGATTTCGATCCTTGGTCCGCGTCAATCCGGTAAAACAACCCTGGTCAGGCATCTTTTTCCGGAAAAAGATTATGCGAATCTCGAAGAACCGGATACCCGTTTGTTTGCAGTAACCGATCCGCGTGCTTTTTTGGCGAATCATCCCAAGGGTCTGGTTATTGATGAAGCCCAACGGGTGCCGGAACTTTTTTCATATATTCAAACGCAGGTGGATGCTGTCCGAAACCCCGGACAAATTATCCTTACCGGTTCGCAGCATTTTTTACTTCATGAAAGAATTTCCCAGACTTTGGCCGGTCGGGTGGCGATGTTTCAATTACTTCCCTTTAGCCTCGATGAACTGTTTCAACATTTTTCTCATCGGGAAACTTTTCAGACATATATGTATCAGGGCTTCTATCCCCCCCTTTATGCTCAGCCTGTTAGTCCGCCCAATTGGTACAGCAATTACATTCTTACGTATGTGGAAAGAGATGTTCGACAAATCAAGAATATCACCGATCTGAATACCTTCACCACGTTTTTAAAATTGTGTGCCGGGAGA
Organism: uncultured Calditrichaceae bacterium; assembly: GCA_964471235.1. GTDB lineage: Bacteria > Calditrichota > Calditrichia > RBG-13-44-9 > J075 > CAYYGL01. The sequence goes on along the minus strand of CAYYGL010000285.1, from coordinate 1,578 downwards.
ATCGGTCAACTGCTGAATTTAACCTCCCTGGCAAACGAATTGGGTATTGCCGTTAACACAATCCGTTCCTGGTTATCCGTATTGGAAGCCAGCTTTATTGTTTTCCAACTTCCGCCATATTATAAAAATTTTAATAAGCGTCTGGTAAAAATGCGCAAACTTTATTTTTATGACACCGGGTTAGCCTCTTACCTTCTCGGAATTCGAGATCTTTCTCAATTGGATACCCACTTTTTAAGAGGCGAACTGTTTGAGAATTTAATGATTTCGGAAATAGTAAAATTTTTTCATAACCGGGGGGAAATACCCGGGTTCTACTTCTGGCGGGATCGGAGCAGTAGAGAGGTGGATTTTTTAATCGAATACGGAACCGGTCTGAAAGCGATAGAAATTAAAATTGCCCAAACGATTGGCAATGATTTTTTTAAAGGATTGACCTACTGGCAGCAAATTAGCGGCAGTCCTGCCGGCGACTGCGGCATTATTTATGGTGGTGACCAACGGCAAAAAAGATCGCAGGGCGAAATTATTCCCTGGTTTGAAGTACCGAAGTGGTTAAAAGAAGTTTATTAAGCCGGGGCTTTTCAGTGGAACATATCCAACCGTTTAAAAGTGCTTATCCCTCTCGTCGCAACAATTCATGATATTTTTCCATCGTATCCAGGTCAAACAGGATTTCCTCGCTGTTGACTTCCACCGCAATACATCTCTCCCGGTTTTCAAGAATCAGTCCCTTTGCCCCGCGGTCGCCGGAAAGTTTTTGTAATTCCGGGCGAAACTCTGCCGAAAAAATCACCGGGTGCCCCTGTCGATTTTGATAGGTGGGATAAACAATTACCGGCGGTTGATGATGATGGAAGGTCTGGCAAAGGATCTCTACAGTTTCGGAAGTTAATAACGGCAAGTCCGCCGGAGTTATCAGGATACCTCGCGAGGGGGGAGTCATGGCAGCTACCCCGGTCGCCACGGAAGTGCCCATCCCCGAACGATATTCCTCATTGACCACGGTCTTTACCGGGTATCTCCTCAAAACGCTTTTGAGCGCCTTTGCCTCATATCCCAGCACCACCATGATTTCCGAGAAATTCACCTGCAGGAAAGCCGAGAGGGTAACCTCCACAATGGTGGTATTCCGGTACGGGAGCAACAGTTTGTTACGGCTTCCCATCCGCAAAGACTGCCCGGCAGCCAGCAGAACTGCTGAAATGGGTTTTGGTGATTTTAACTCATTCATTTTTGTCACAAATACCCGGTTTGTAGAAATGTGGTCATTTTCTTTATATTCCACTGTGGGAGATGGGAAGTAAATTATGCGCCTTTTGTAACCACCGAATCAAGGCTTATCTCCACGGGACTGCATTGCGGCTGACTCACGAATTTACTGAATATTGAGTCCGAATAAAATTTTTTTACCGCCGCGGCGGGATACAGCCGGAATGACATAAAAATTAGCACCCTGGCTGTCATTCCTGCCCCGACGGGGGGCGTTGCTCCGAATGCCACGAAGTGACCCCGCCACAACGTGGTGACGTCGTCATTGGGGCAGGAATCCCCTGATCTTTTTTGAGTTGTGCAATT
>CAYYGL010000284.1:0-2660 GCA_964471235.1 uncultured Calditrichaceae bacterium | reverse complement strand
CCTGGCAGGGCTGATCTCCCTGGCGACTTTTTTTAATCTGATGGTGAAGCCGCTGAATCCCGATGCCGGGTACTCTTCTCTGGCATTTACCTCCTTTTATTGGGGATGGATCGGATATTTTGCGCTGGTCGCTATCTCAATCATGATCAGTCTCCGCTCCCGGCTCCAGTTGTTATTTGAAAACGGCCAATTTTTCCTGCGACAATACATTCTTACCATTGTCTTCCCGTTAACAATGTTTTCTCTTCTTCTGATCAGCGTTCTCCCGTTTTTTGTCAACCGGTTCGATTTCCTCTTTATCGGTTACATTCTTCTTACCGTACTGTTGTTTTATAATGCGCTCCGATTTCATATTCTGGAAGTGACTGAGAACAATCGTTATCTGTTGCCCCAGGCAGGGGTATCGGCGTTCTTTTTGCTCATTTTTTATTTTACGGTAGACTTGAATACCTCCACCCAGTTATGGGTGGTGCTGCTAAGCATTCCCGGTGTTATGTTTACCACCTTCCTGGGAAATTACATCTTGATTTACTTCAAACACACCTTCCAACGGGTACAGTCGGATTACGATGAATTTCTGGATAAAAAAATCGAACAGTTTTCTCATGATATAGGCAAAGTGATTGAAGTAGAGCAATTGTGGGAAATGCTGGCAAAATTTTGTAAAGAGACCCTTCAGTTTTCAAACGTTGCCATTATTACCTCCCGTTATGATATTCGTCCCTATCAGATCGCCTATACGGAAAGTTTCTCCGAAAAAGAACTTCAGGCATTGCTTGCCAATAGCAATTCCCCATTGATGGATAACCTGGAGAATGGGCATGAGGTGGTAAACAAGTTTGATCTGTCGGAAAAAAGTGCACTTCACGATGAGATGGCGCGCTATGGAATTTCCGTGGCATTTCCCCTGATAAAACAGCATGAACTGATCGGTATGGTGTTTTTGGGAGACCAACAGCCCAATCGCCAGGTACCCCATCGCTATATTCATCTCATGAAGCTGATCAGTTCTCAGGTGGCAATCGCCATGGAAAACATCCGAACCATTCAAAATATTGTTCAATCCCAAAAAATGGCGGAAATCGGGATGTTTGCTTCTCAACTGGCGCATGACTTCCGCTCTTTCATCACACTGGTAAAGATGAGCAATGAGGAAAATACCTCGCTAATTAAACATGCCGCTTATATGGAGAAGATGGTTCAGGATTTATTGAACTATGCCCGACCGCAGGAACTCAAACTTTCCCCGGTCAATATTAACCAGTTGATTGACATGAGCCTGGACCTGATTCGGATCCCGCCTTATATTCAGCTCGAGAAGAATTATGCTGACAATCTCCCTAAAATTCCGGTGGATATCGATCAGATGCGCCGGGTCTTCACCAATTTGATTGCCAATAGTATTCGTGCCATGATTTTAAATGAAGGCACCCGACTGAAAATTTCCACCCGTACGTTACGCCCCCTTAGCAAGCGGAGTACCTCCCCCTGGATTTATATTGAAATTTTAGACGAAGGGCTGGGGATTCCCGAGGAATTTTTGGACCGGATTTTTGACCCGTTCTTTACGACCCATAAAAAAGATGGGGGAAACGGTTTGGGGCTGGCAATAGTTCGGCAAATTATTACCCGGCATTCCGGTTTTATTGATGTTGCCAGTAAGCCGGGCAAAGGAACGGTGTTTAACATTCGATTGCCGTATCAAGTGGTTTAAAAACAAAAACAGCAGGTTGGGTTATGGTAAGTGGAAATAATAAAATCTTGATTGTCGAAGACAATGAAATTTGGAGTGAGCAATTTAAACGATGGATTGGGGAACAATTCGAAATTGAAGTGGCAATCGATAAACGACAGGCCCTGTTGCTATGTGAGCATTTCGAGCCGGACCTGATTATCCTTGATCTGGGACTCCCGCAGACAACAGATGGGCTGGAGCTGTTAGATGACCTGATCAGCAGTGGGCAGGATTACCAGATTATTGTGGTGACTTCTTACCAGGAGCATGAGTATGCTCTGGAAGCGCAGCGCAGGGGTGCCTATTCCTACTTTTCCAAGGGAGATGATAATCTGGCAGATGAGTTGCCGTTTTTAATAAAACAAGCGCTTCGGATGCAGCGCCTGGAACGCGAAAATAAAGAACTGCGTTCCAAGTTAAAACAAAATATCCGCTTTGCCGATATTGTTGCCGTCAGCAAACAAATGCAGGAAGTGCTCTCAACCATCGAGCGGATTAAAAACAGCACCGAACCGATACTGATTATGGGGGAATCCGGTGTTGGTAAAGAAGTAATTGCCCGTCATATTTTTAAACAAAGCACTCGTTTAAAGGATAGCTTTATCGCCATTAATTGCAGTGCCCTGCCGCCGAATCTGTTAGAGAGTGAATTGTTCGGATATGAACGGGGAGCCTTTACCGGCGCCATGAAAACCACCCGCGGGAAGCTGGAGTTAGCCAATAACGGCACCCTGTTTCTGGATGAAATTGGTGATATGCCCCTGGAATTGCAGGTGAAACTGTTGAGGGTACTGGAGTCGAAACGCTTTTACCGTCTGGGTGGGGAAAAGGAAATCCGGGTGGATTTCCGGTTAATATCCGCCACCAATCAACCCTTACAGGAATTGGTTAAAAAGAATAAATTCCGGGAGGATCTCTATTACCG
>CAYYGL010000283.1:0-2726 GCA_964471235.1 uncultured Calditrichaceae bacterium | reverse complement strand
TTTGCACTGAAGGACCGCCACACCCTGGTTCTGGTAACCGCTGATCATGAGACCGGGGGGTTGGCAATTAACGGCGGCAGTTTTGACGGTAAGGAGCTGGAAGTCGGTTGGACCACCAAGCACCATACCGGGGTTCCTGTGCCGGTTTTTGCCTTTGGTCCCCACAGCCTCCAATTCATGGGCGTTCATGATAATACCGAAATTCCGCGTATGGTTGCCAACACAATCGGAATGAAGGATTTCCCGGAAAAGAGAGCAGCAACCAATCAACCGCTGGCACATCCGTAAATAGCAAATGGTGAGGATCGCAATGCGTAAGACATTAAAAAGACTGGCAATGTTATCGGGAATCATCTGTTTACTTATTCCCTTCGTTTATCATCCCAATGCACTGGCCGGGCCGCCGCCGACCCGGAAAATGCCCAAAGATGTGAAATGGGTCCGCTACTCCGTGGAATGGTCTGCAATCTATGTAAGTGTGTATCGGAATGCCTGGCAGCAGGTAAAACGGCGAGCGGCAAATTTGCAGGAAGACTGGGCGGTCGTGCTGGATATAGATGAAACGGTTTTGGACAATTCCCGCTATCAGGAAATTTTGTTCGAGCAGCAGAAAAAATTTCCTTATTACTGGGAAGAGTGGGTGCGAAAAGCGGAAGCCCCCCCGGTTCCTGGAGTTCGGGCATTTATCGACAGTGTGCGCTCCCTGGGCGAACATGCTCATATTGCATATATTACCAATCGAAAAAGCAAATACCAAACCGCAACCAAAGAAAACCTGAAGAAGGTGGGATTGTGGCAGGAGGGAGATGTGCTCCTGTGCCGTACCGACCGTTCGGATACCAAGGGCAAGCGCCGCCGGGAGGTGATGGAAGGAACACATCGCTGTGCGAATATGGGAAAACGCAAAATTATTGTCCTGGTGGGCGACCAATTAGGCGATTTTATTGATTACCCAAAGGAGGGGAACATTTTGCAAAAACGCTCGGAAATCCTGACGATGCCGGAATGGGGAACCCGCTTCTTCCTGCTGCCCAATCCCATGTATGGCAGCTGGTATTTCGGATATAAGTGATCATATTCCGAATTTTGGACAACCCCATAATTTGAGAACTAAAATTGATTTTTTCTTGAAAATGTCATTTCAGCATCATAACTTAATCACTCATTGTGAGGAAAGGATTTAAAAGTGGATATTTCTTTTAACTTACAGAAATGGAACCGCTTATTCGGTGCAGAGGGTGGAAAAGAGTTTGAAGTTTGTGGATAGTATATCCGCTGAATTTCCCTCCAGGGAAGGAGGGTTTTTTAATTAATCCATTCATAAACTAACATGTAGGAGGAGTTATGCGGTATGTAGTTACCAGTGCTCTCATGTTATTGTTTGGCATTTCGCTGGCAATGGCAGGCACCATTAAAGGGGTGGTCAAGGATGCCCAGTCTCATGAGCCCCTGGTGGGTGCCAATGTTGTTCTTGTGGGTACTTCGATGGGTTCAACCACGGATGAGGATGGCGCATTTGTCATTCTGGATGTACCGGAAGGAGAATACAAGATCGAAATCAGTTATCTGGGATATCAACAAGTGGAGAAGATGGTAACGGTTGGAGCGGAAGAAGTGACCCTGACGGTAGAATTAACCCCGGTCGCCCTAACTGGTGATGCCATCACCATCGTCGCGAACCGGGCACGGTTCCGTGAAACCCCGGTGGCATTTACTGACCTGGAAAAAGAAGAGATTGTGAAGAATCTCGGTTCCCGCGATGTGCCATTGGTCTTGAACACGACTCCCGGTGTATATGCCACGGAACAAGGCGGTGGCGCCGGGGATGCCCGGATCAACGTGCGCGGATTCAACCAACGCAATGTCGCCGTGATGATTAACGGGGTACCGGTGAATGATATGGAAAACGGATGGGTTTATTGGTCAAACTGGGACGGTCTGGGCGATGTGACCTCTTCTATTCAGGTACAACGTGGTCTGGGGGCTTCCAACTTAGCCATTGCCTCGGTGGGCGGTACGTTGAACATTCTGACCGATGCCGCAGCCGCCAAGCCCGGGCTGCAATACAAACAGGAATACGGCTCCGGTAACTTCTTGAAAGAAACCTTCTCCGCCAGCACCGGCTTAATGGATAATGGTCTGGCTGCATCTCTCGCCGTGGTTCGCAAAACCGGGCATGGGGTGGTAGACCAGACCTGGACAGACGCCTGGGCATATTTCGGCACCCTGAGTTGGACTGTCAACAAAAACCATCGGTTTGATCTGTTTGCCATCGGTGCGCCCCAAAAACATGGGCATCGATTGTATACCAAGAGTATTGCCACATTTGATGCGGCGTTTGCCCGGGATATCTATGAGAAAGACAATCTCCCGGAAGATGTGATCGCCAGCCTGGACAATGCCCCAAACTATGGTCGGAACTACAACCCCAACTGGGGTCCCATCTTCAATTTCAAACCCGAAGATTTAAAAGAGTATTTCAATGGCAGTGTTCATGATTTTTCCGATCGCACTCCGTATATGGACGGCAACAAAGTCAGCGGTGCCAGTGTGTTAATGGAACGGGAAAACTACTACCATAAACCCCAGTTCAATCTTAACTGGTACTGGAACATATCCAACAATTTTCTGCTGACCAACGTTGCCTATGTATCCATTGGTAAAGGGGGCGGTACCGGCCGGTTGGGCTCTCATTTCGGCTCCATAAGCAGCGGTGAATTTGCAGG
>CAYYGL010000282.1:0-2795 GCA_964471235.1 uncultured Calditrichaceae bacterium | reverse complement strand
TTGTGTCATTCCGGGTTCCGACGGTCAACTTTCGTTAGACCGTCGGAATGCCGGTCATAGACCCCTTCGGCGAATCTCATATTTCGCATTATCCGTGGTAGGAAATTCTCCAACGGAGTCTATGACCGGTATTTTCAGCGTATTACCGTAATCATCTGAAGCGAACCTCACCCATCCCCATCCCAACCCCGTTTTTGGGGCGGGAGGGGTTGGGTGAGGTGAAAAAACAACCACTTAACGATGAATAAAAACAACTGACACATAAAACATCATATTTGCAAGTAAAGCTCCAATAGTTACGATTTTTTTAAATGATGACCAATCATCCGTGTCAATCAGCGTTATCTGTTTTATCTGTGTTCGATTTCAAGTGACATCGAATTCATGTTAATTTATGATGGGGTGTACCCCGTTGAAAAATCGGTACACCAACCACATAACATGCAATTTTCTGCCAAAAAAAATTCCGGTTAAAAAATAAACCGTGCCACATCCGAATCCTGATAGCCGCAGGCTTTTCCCATAGGAATGCCTTCGGCAATGTCTGCGTTCGATCATCGAAAGCAAAAGCATGCGGCTACCAATGCCATCTCAAACGAATGGCACAATTATTTAATCAAACTTCATACTTTTGTCGTGCAGCTTTCCGTTTCACTCATCTCATTTCCGCCAGAAACTCTTTCAGCGAAAATATTTCCGGGAACAACTCCGTAAAATGAGCAATGATCAAATTTCGGGTTAGCAGGCGTTTGTAATCGGCGGAACCGCGGATGTCGGAGATGGGGGAAATTTCCTGCTGAGCCGTATCCAGCGCTGCGGTTAGTATATCGGTATTCAGCGGCTTCCCGGTGAGATATTCACAGGTACGGCGCATATAAAGCGGCACCGGTGCCACTCCTCCCATTGAGAGGTGTACTTGCTCGATGACGCCGTTGGTCACCCGAATCCGGATGGCGCTGTTTACGCTGGCGATGTCCAGATGTCGGCGTTTGGAGACCTTTTCAAAATGGATGCGTTCGTCATCCGCCGGCACCGAGAAAACAACCTGGGTAACAACCTCCGTGGGGGATTTATCCAACTGCTTATAGCCTTTGTAAAAATTCTTCAGCCCTACCCGGCGTTGATTTTTCCCTTTGTTTAATATCACCTCGGCATCCAGGGCTAACAGGAAGATCACCATATCGGCGATGGGCGAGGCATTGACAATGTTCCCGCCGATGGTAGCGCGATTGCGGATTTGCAAGGAAGCATTCAGCCGCATGTATTCGTTAATGCGGGGAATCACTTGCTGAATAAGCTCGTTCCTGGAAAATTCCTCAAAAGTGGTCAGGGCGCCCACATGGATGTTCTCACCTTTTCGGGAAATACCTTTCATCTCCGGATGAAGGTTGAGCAGGAAGACATTTGTTTCCGGGAGTTCCTCCCCGCGCTGAACGTATATATCCGTTCCTCCGGCAATGAACACCGCGGAAGCATGTTTGCCATCACGGGCGCTGCGAGGGGGTATACGCCGTAGTTTTTCCGGGATGTCGGCAAAATAGGCTGGCAGCATCCCCTGTTCGATCATAGCCTGAATGTGTGCCGCTTGTCCTTCCCCGTCATTTAATTTTACCGCCTGCTGTTGAATGAACTTTCCGGCGCGCAGCAGCGAGGCATACCCGGTGCAGCGGCACAGGTGACCGCTCAGCACATATTTGACATCCGCATCGCTAAAATCGGGACCTTTTTCCATCAAGCCGTATGTCAGGGAAACCACAATTCCCGGCGTACAAAAGCCGCACTGGCTGGCACCCTCGGTGACGATGGCATCCTGCACCACGGTCAGGTGATCCATATTCAGCCCCTCCACGGTGACCAGGTGCTTGCCGTGCAGCTCACCTACCGGCATCAGGCAGGAGGTCACCGGGCGATAGTGCACATTCTCCCCTGCCAGCTCCCCGATCAATACCGTGCAGGCGCCGCAATCTCCTTCTTTGCACCCCTCCTTGGTGCCGGTTAACTCAACCCGGTGGCGCAAAAAATCCAGCACCAGCATCCCCGGTGGAACCGTGGTTTCAATCTCCTGATCGTTAAGGCAGAAACGGACGAGATGACTCATGGTTACTTTCCTTCCGAATTTTCAAACCATTGTATTCTCATTTTTCCCGGTAATGAAACATGCAGGATAATTATTATGGTTCCGAAACAGACTTTTTGTTCCTTAATCGGACGGCTGGATTCCCCTGTCACAAACTGAAGGTTTTTATGTTACTGCAAATCATATCTTTAGAATCAAAAAAATACTGCGGTGTTAGCGCGGCACTTCCACCTGTTCTACCAGACTTTGAATGACTTCGTCCGGTGTGGCACCCTCCATCTCCTTTTCCGGTGTTAGCAAAATCCGATGGCGCAACACCGGGAAAATAATATCCTTGACATCCTCCGGGGTTACAAAATCACGTCCCTGGAGCGCCGCCAAGGCTTTGGCGCCATTCATAATTGCCAGCGAAGCACGGGGAGAACCGCCAAGGTAAAGGGCATTATGATTTCGGGTATGGTGGATCAACCGGGCAATATAACGGATTAAATTTGGTTCGATATGAATTGATTTGACTTTTTCTTTAAAAGTTGCAATTTGCTTTGCCTGAAGCACCGGTCGAATAAAAGACAAATCCAGATGATCCGGGCGTTTGTTAAATTCCTGTAAGATTTTTTCCTCTTCCGATAGCGTGGGGTAGGGGACTTCAATTTTGAACAAAAACCGGTCCAATTGGGCTTCCGGGAGCCGGTAGGTGCCTTCCTGTTCAATGGGATTT
>CAYYGL010000281.1:0-3075 GCA_964471235.1 uncultured Calditrichaceae bacterium | reverse complement strand
TGGGGGTCAGTTCATTGGCTTCTAAGTTATGCAACACTTCCCGCGCCCGTTCCACCACCCCGCGGGGCATACCTGCCATTTGCGCCACATAAATGCCATAAGAATTGTCCATCCCGCCCGGCTCAATTTTATGCAGAAACACCACCCGGTCCTCATCCTCCTGCACCGCCACCCGAAAATTTTTAATGCGCGGATAGAGCATGGCAAGCTCGGTCAATTCATGATAATGAGTGGCGAAAAGGGTTTTTGCCGCTACCTGTTTATGATGATGCAGGTATTCACTAACCGCCCAGGCGATGGAAAGACCATCAAACGTGCTGGTGCCGCGCCCGATTTCATCCAATAAAATTAAACTCTTAGGCGTGGCATTATTGAGGATGTTTGCGGTCTCCAGCATTTCCACCATAAAAGTGCTTTCCCCGAACGCCAGGCTGTCCGACGCCCCCACCCGGGTAAAGATACGGTCCACCAGACCGATTCGGGCGCTCTTTGCCGGCACATAAGAACCGATTTGTGCCAGCAGCACTATCAAACCCACCTGGCGCAAATAAGTGGATTTCCCGGACATGTTCGGTCCGGTGATGATCATGATCTGGGTGTCGTGATTATTAAGCCGGGTGTCATTGGCAATAAAGGGTTGATCCGGCGGCAGCAGTTGCTCCACCACCGGATGGCGCCCACCTTTGATATCGATTTCGTCACTTTCATCGACCACTGGTTTTACATAATGATAGCGCACTGCCACCTCTGCCAGGGCAGTGAGAGTATCCAGTTCCGCTACCAGCCGGGCATTCTTCTGAATCACCTCCCCCCAACCGGCAACCTGCCGACGGATTTCCTGGAAAAGCTCGTATTCCAATTTTGCCATCTTTTCTTCGGCGCCCAGCACTTTCTCTTCAAACTCTTTCAATTCCGGGGTGATGTAACGCTCGGCATTCACCAGGGTCTGTTTGCGGATAAAATATTCCGGCACCTTATCCAGATGGGTCTTGGTCACTTCGAAATAATATCCAAAAACCTTATTGTAACCGATTTTCAAAGAAGGAATGCCGGTGGCTTCTTTTTCCTTTTGCTGCAACTGAACAATCCAGTTCTTCCCCTCCCGGCTGATGGTGCGCAGTTCATCCAGTTCCTCATGGTACCCTTCCTTGACGATCCCCCCTTCGGTAAGCGTTTGGGGAGGATTATCAACAATCGCCCGGTCAATCAATTCCACCACGTCGTTTACATCTGTCAGGTTATCCCGGTAATATTTCAACGGCGGTGCGTCTATCTTCTGTAAGGTTTCCCGGATGGGGGCGATGTAGGTTAAGGCGTGCTTTAAACTGACCAGGTCCCGCGGGGCGGCTCTGCCGGTGGCAATCCGGGCTAACAAGCGCTCCAGGTCGCTGATATTCTCCAGGTAGGAGCGAATTTGCTGGCGGAGTTGGGAATTCTGCACAAAAACTTCCACCCGGTTTAAGCGGGTTTGAATGCGTTTCAGGGGAATCAGCGGGTGGGTTAGCATGTGGCGCAGCAAGCGACCGCCCATGGGGGTAATGGTACGATCAATAACAGAAAGCAGGGTTCCCTCTTTGCTGTGCTGCAAAATCGAATGAGTAATTTCCAGGTTGCGGCGGGTGGAAGCATCTAAAATCATGTAATCGCCGGGAGAAATTACCGCCAGTTTGCGCACATGTTCCAGGTCATTCTGGAAATTTTCTTTGGTATAATGGAGGATTGCCCCGGCAGCCACAATCCCCAGGGGATACTCCTCCGCACCGAATCCCTTCAGATTGGGGGTGTTAAAATGGGTTGTCAGGGTTTCGTAAGCAAAGTTGTAGGTAAACACCCAGTCATCCAACCGAGTGAACACCGCCGGTATTTTTCGGTCGAACATGGCTTGCAGGGAGTCATAAAGATTTGCCGGCAGCAGAATTTCCCGCGGGGCAATTTCCTGGAGGTAATTCACCAGGTTTTCCGTGTCCAGTTCACTGAGATAAAATTCTCCGGTGGAGAAATCCCCGTAACTGATTCCTGCCCGGTCCTGTTTTAAAAACACCGCTGCCAGGTAATTGCTGGTCTTATGATCGAGCAATTTTTCCGAGAGAGCGGTGCCCGGGGTGATAATTTCCACCACCTCCCGCTTCACCACGGTTTTGGCTAACCTGGGGTCTTCCACCTGTTCGCAAATTGCCACCCGGTGCCCGGCTTGCACCAGTTTGGGCAGGTAAGTATCCAGGGCATGATAGGGAAACCCCGCCAGGGGCACATCCGCGGTCTTGCCGTGCGACCGTTTGGTTAGGGCAATTCCCAGCACTTTGGAGATGGTTTTGGCATCCTCGTAAAAGGTCTCGTAAAAATCCCCCATCCGGTAGAGCAGGATCATATCCTGGTATTGCGCTTTGATGGAAAGATACTGCTCCATCAACGGAGTGGTTTTCGCGGTCCGTGGTGTTTTTGAAGATGCTTTTGCCATACGCTTTATGTATCCGGTAAAGTTTCACTCAAGGTTTATTTCACGAATAACGGCAAAAGATATGAAAAAAAATGATCGTTTAAAAGCGTTTGTTGAGGTCCCGTTGGTCAGGTTTTACATGATTTGGAAAGAATTGACTTGATTCGGAAATTGGTATCTTCAGAGGCGTATGAATCCCACCGGATAACCCTTAATTCCCGAATTTTTCTTTTGCTTACCTCCTTAATCTGTTTTTCAAGGGCAAGGGGGTATTTTGTTTGGATATGAAAACAATTTTTTTTCGGTTTTCAGGTTGTTTTTCGGGAATCGGGATTCGTAAATTAATACCGACTTCATTATAAAAATTGATTCTTCACCGTGCCAGTAACCTGCGCCAATATTCTGAGTGGATTTGATCAATCTCTTCTCCAAATGGTGCTCTAATTCTGAAATTTCTCAATCCCGTTATTCATCCAGCGAAGGTAGAGAGAGAGCGAAGTGCGATGTCAATACCTTAGCATACTTAACAAGCGGGGGAATAAAATGAACCGGCTAACATCCCGTCTTTTTGTTCAAAGGAATATTTATTTCCCTAAATCTGCAATAAAAAAATAAAGAAGGTGCTCCAAGTGTTTGGA
>CAYYGL010000280.1:0-3100 GCA_964471235.1 uncultured Calditrichaceae bacterium | reverse complement strand
CGCAGGAAACCAGGGCAACAATGGATAATCCGCCCGGTATCCAGCCGAAGAATGCCCGGGATAAATTGATTAACCGGCGCGGCGCGTTGCTTTCCGCCAGCATATATCCGGCAAAGGTGAACAGGGGAATTGCCAATAATATCGGTTGACCTGCCAATCGATACAACTCTCCGATGACCGTAGCTAATTCGATATCCGCATAATAGAATGCCAGCAGGGCGATGGAACTGATGATGGCAAATAACGGTGTGCCATAGAGCGCTAACAGAAGCAGGATCAATCCGAAGATTACAATAGTCATGTGAAACCGAAGCTTTTTTGTGGTTGAGCCGTATCAATGGGGAGCCGGTGGGTGAATCGGCTCTATTTTACCTTCTGAGATATCCAGAATACATGTAAGAATGTGTAAAAGATAGCGAAATGCAATCATTCCGAAACCTATCGGTATGATAAGTTCGAAAATCCAGGCAGGAACATTTTCGAACAGGATGGTTTTGAATTTCATTTCCATGGCAAGAAAATGATATCCGGCTATCGCCAGAACAATGCTTATACCCATGGTAATGACATTCGTGATCATGAGAATATAAACCCGGGCTTTTTCCGGCGCCAGGCGGGTTAACACATCAATGTTGATGTGTTTATTTTCCCGGGTCGCAATTGATGCACCGATAAACCCGACCCACAATACCAGGTGCCGCAAAAAGATATCCGCCCATAAAATGCCGCTGGAGAACAGATTCCGCAAAACGACCTGAAGAAATGCCATCACCACCATCACGGTGAGAATGAGCACAATCAGGGCGGTTTCGGTATGATTCAGAATTGTGTCAATAGCTGTGATAAGTTTCCGCATCCCTGATGTCCGTCTCCACTATTTAGACTGCTCTTCTTTTTCCCGGAATTCCGCCAGGGCAGTTTCGACCCGTTCTAACAGTTCCCGGCTGTAAAGTTTTCCCACCAGCGATTCCCGGGCTTTTTTGGCGGCACGGTAAAACTCCTCCAAGTTTTCTTCCGGAACATGAACCATCTGAAGACCGTTTTCCTGCATAATTTGCAAGGCTTTCTGATTGTCTTCCCGGCTTAATTTTACCAGTTTCGCCATGTATTCCCGCCCCTTTTCACGTAATAATTGCTGATGTTCCGGTGAAAGCTTGTTGAACCGTTTCCTGGAGATCAGCACGGCACCGCTCACATAAGCCAGCGGCACATCCATGATGGTTTTCACCCGGGTGTACCATTGGAGGGTAACGCAGGGCAGGGGAGGCACATAAACCGACTGGATCAACCCGGTTTGAAGGGAGGTGAGAACATCTGTTAAGGAAAGGGGAATAGCACTGACGCCCAGGGCTTTAAAGGTGGCTTCGGCAACCGGGTCGCCTTCCCACATCCACATTTTAATTCCTTTCAAATCGTTAACCGATGTGATTGGTTTTTGGGCATACAAATAGGCAAAGCCCACATCCGCCCAGCCGAGAATGATAAACCCCTTTTCTTCAAATTTTCGGTTGAAGTCATCATACAACAGGGACGTGATGTAATCCACTTCGGCAGTGTTGCGGAATAGCATCGGCAATTCCAGAATTCGTTCTTCGGGAAGAATTTCACCCAATCCCACGCCGGTAAAGCCGGCGCTATGTAATTGACCGAGGCGAATTTTCCGTAGCACATCTTTTTCATCCCCCTGAATTTGGCTGGGATAAATTTTGAACTTCACCTTGCCGTCGGTCAGGCGCCGCATTTCCTGATCCAGTTCTCTTAACACTTTCAAGTAAGTCGAGCCTTCCGGGGCAACGGTCGCAAATTTAATTTGCTGCGCAAAACCGGCCGCCGTAAACAAGAATAGCAATGCAAACCAGATTACTTTTTGTAACACGGAAGTTCCCCTTTTCATTATGTTTCGATGAAATTTTATAAACAGCCATACCCGTGAACACCTCACAGCCGGAAATATGAATTACAGCAATTCGTCTTTTTGCTGCCGCAATCGTTTGGCTTTTTGCTTTGCGAAAGCCGTTATTAACTCATAGCCGGGCAACACATCATCCGGAGCCTGTTCGACTTTATCTAACAAGCTGTCAAAAAGTTCCTCATTGAGCGTTGTGACCGCGTAAAATCGGGCATAATACACGTAAGCAAGGATAAATTTGCCATCGGTTAGCTGAATCACCCGTTCAAAATGCGCTTTGGCTTTTTCCGGGCTACCGCCCAACATGGGTGGGATGGACCCATAGATGCTTCCCCAGAACAAATGAGCGCTACCGAAAAAGAATGCTTCATCCAACTCCACCACCCTGGACATCATTGCTTTGACCATATTCAGTTCAAATACTGCCCGGGGATTATCCCGGTTGAGATTTATCCAGCCTGCCCAGGCAAAAGCGGTCCAGAACAATGCCGGGACATCTTTCTTTTTGATAAAGGGGAGTCGTTTTACAAACTCCGCTTCGGTGGTCGGTACCCCGTTTTTAAATGCCCTGGTCTGCTTAAGCAGTTGCATACCATATTCTTTTGCCCGTAGATAAAAACGGCTGGCACGGCTCGGTTCCCGGTCTTCCAGAAAGGTGAGGCTGTAACTGGCGAAACCCTGGGTTAAAAACAGGAGCAGTTTTTTGTTTTTGGGGTCTGCCCGATGAAATCCTTCCAATAACTTGAGATTAGAGGCAATTGCAGTTTCAGCAATTTGCAAATCCGGTTCCGCATATAACGCTTCCATTCCGTAGGAAAACAATCCTGCTGTGGTGTTCAAAGCAATTTTCTGAAGACTACAGGATGTGAGCAACAGAAAGGTTGCCATTATAACAGACAGTTTTTTCATCAACAATTCTCCGCTGGCGGCATTCAGTCAGGATTTTTCCTGTACCGGTCTCAATATCACGTAAGTTATCAATATCAGAAGTTTCAATTTTTAAAGCAAGTTGAATTGCAGTTTTTCCAATACTCCGGCAGATTATTCCCGACAGTGAACGGTCTTTGGTTATTGATGACAGCACTTCACAACATCGATGGATATCGTTAAGAATCGGTATATCTTGAAAATTATTGTTTTATTTTCTTTAATCATTTAACTTTAAGAAGGTACGATAGAGACGGAAAATGT
>CAYYGL010000279.1:0-3146 GCA_964471235.1 uncultured Calditrichaceae bacterium | reverse complement strand
AGAAACGATTTATATGTGGTAAGTGGAAATGGATTCATCGCCCACTACGACGGCAACGGTTGGCGGCGGATAGAGAGTGGCACGGAGTTGCCGATACAGGATATCTGGGGGGCGCAGGATCCAAATACCGGTGAGTGGGTAATTCTATGTGCAGTGTCGCCGGGGTACGGGATATCCAATCCCGGTATCCTTAAAATTAATAAAAATCAAACAGTGGAGGTAATCCCCTGGGTTTCCGGTCGGGCCGCCCGGTCGGTATGGTTTAATAAGCCGTCGCTCATTTATACCAGCGGAAGCGGTATTCTGCGGAGAACGCCATTGGAAAAATGGGAGGAAATTGGCGGGGTGGATGTGATTCCGGCAAATACGGAAAGGCTGCGAGGAGTGGCTTGTAATGATATTTTTATTGTCAGCGATTTTGGGCATATCGCCCATTATAATGGCATGGATTTCAAGGTAATTCAGCCCAATCCCGCAATCCTATACTTTTCCTGCGACTACAAAAATAACTTAATGGTTGCGGTGGGTGGGGTGAGAAAGGCTTATATCACAAAAATGTGGCGCTAAGCGCCGGGTAGAAATAACCATGAATCCATTCACTCATCAACGCGCTCCCCCGTTGATAGCCTCTCATAATAGATGAGCGGCGGTGCTGCCACACCGCCGCCCGGTATGCGCAAACAAAAACTCCTACTCTTCTCTTTTCCCCTGAACGGATCAGGGCCGGGCTGTTTTTGTTTGCGTGGAGAATATAAGATGATTGATTCATCTTTTCCACTTAAAAATCAGGAAGGAGAACATCATGAATCGCTATTATCGATGGTTTTTGACTTTTGTGTTTTCATTACTTTTAGTTCTCAATGGCTTCTGCCAGGAGCAAAAGGTAGACACCCGGGTGTGGAGCATTGCCTACTGGCAGGAGATGGCAAAGAAGGGTCTGGTAGAGGTTGCCAAACCCGTTCCGGTTGCTCCGGCTGTTTATACCGGTAGCACCATCAATGCATCGATGGTCTTCACCGGGAATTCACCGGACGTGCCGATTATTAACGTTAGCAATGTCACCCAGAGTGAAAATTCGGTGTTTGTTAATCCGTTAGACAACAACAAAGTGCTCAATTCCAACAACTCGACGAACTATCCCTATTCATTGTTCTATGGCACAAGCGGTTTCTTCACCAGCGACGCCGGCGCTACCTGGAACGGTTCGGTGCAGGGCACCGGCGGTTCCAACAATGGTGACCCTGCCACAGCGATTGATTTAAATGGAAGATACTATGTTGGATACATAGCATTGGATTGGGGTCAGGGTTGCGCTTATTCTACGAATGAAGGCAATACCTGGACCCATGTACAAGTTGCACCGGGACCTCCGGGAGGATACCCTGATTTACTGGACAAAAACCATCTCTGGGTGGACAACAGTCTCCCCAGCCCTTATGAAGGAAATTTATATAGCGCCTGGACAAATTTGCAGGGTGGGAATCCCAATTATGGAGAAATTGAACTTGCCCGGTCTACCACAGGAGGGCTAAGTTGGTCTTCATCCATAAATATCAGTTCCGCCGTGGGCGCCGGCAGCCACAACCAGGGCGTCAATATTCAGAGCGGACCCAATGGAGAGGTTTATGCGGTGTGGGCGATTTATGACAGTTGGCCGGCAGATGAGAATGCCCTGGGATTTGCCAAATCCACCAACGGCGGCGCCACCTGGCAGCCGGCAACCCGAATCATTTCCAATATCCGGGGAATTCGCATTACCGGAACTTCTAAGAATATGCGGGTAAACTCCTTTCCGGTGATGGCGGTAGATATCTCCGGTGGAGCCCGCAATGGCTGGATTTATGTGGTCTGGGCAAATTACGGTGTACCGGGTGTCAACCAGGGTCCGGATATTGATGTTTACCTGATCCGCTCCACCGATGGCGGCAGTACCTGGTCTTCCCCAATTCGAGTGAATCAAGACCCGAGCGGTCAAGGGAAAGAACATTACTTCCCCTGGATTACCTGTGACCCGGTTACCGGGGTGTTGAGTGTGATTTTTTATGATGACCGCAATGTCAGTTCGACCCAATGTGAAACTTTTGTGGCAGTTTCCCTGGATGGTGGAAATAGCTGGGAAGATTTTAAGGTGAGCGATGTGGCCTTTACCCCTTCTCCCATCCCGGGAATGGCTGTTGGTTACTTTAGTGATTACCTGGGGATATCATCCCGAGGAAGCAAGGTTTACCCGGTTTGGACCGACAACCGAACCGAAAATCCCCTGACATATGTATCACCGTTCGAAATTTCTATCGACGTCACTGTGGACCAACAACTCTCAGACGGAACCACAGTGGATTCGGTCGGTCACTGGGAAGGAGGAGCGGATTTTGTTCCTTATCCAGTTCCGGAAACATTCTCTTTTGTCGTCGGTTCAAGGGAAGCGCTTCGAGGGGCGCAGAAAATTATTGCCAACGAAAAATACCATAAGTGGAGCAAGGATGATACGGTCACCAATCATCGGGAATTTTTGATTAGTAGTGACTTTCCCAATAACTTAACATCGGAATTCACCCCCACTAAACCTGGCATCATTCTCAAAAACGACTTCCTCAGCGCGCCACCGGGAACTGACCCTGCCAATGACGTGATCGACTTCAAAGACCCCTGGTTTATTGACTACCCCGATCCTGTTTATGGAGGCAACCTGCGCAACCGTGGTATGAAAGACAGCGGGCCGGATTCCCTGCGTTTCTGGACACGAAGCTCTCCCTTCAACCCGGACTATGACACCCCATTCGGCCAGGAAGGTTATAAATACCGCGGCGTGTTCTTGGATCAATATCCACCAACCGAACCCGGGGAGCTAAAACCCTTCTACTCCGTTCGCGCCCGGCAGACTCAGACCATCCCTTTCCACGGGCAGGATATTACCTGGTATTTTGAGGGCTGGAGCGGGAGTCATGTTTCCATTCAGTATCCCAACCAGTTACAAACAGGCGTAGTATTTAAAGCCAACAACTCTGAAGTACGTGCCCGGTATAAAGGTCATCTTGCCAGTGATACCACGATTGTCACTTCATTCAACAACGGTCGCCGCCTGGTACAAACCAATGACGGCACCTGGCACCTGGTCTATTCCGATGCCAACAACATTTACTACACCA
>CAYYGL010000278.1:0-3347 GCA_964471235.1 uncultured Calditrichaceae bacterium | reverse complement strand
TTTTTATTAATTTAACGTGAGTTCGACATACGAAAAATAGAACGCGGATGTACCCGGATGACACGGATTTTTCGCAGATTTTTTAATATGATGACCAATCATCCGTGTAAATCAGCGTTATCAGTTACATCGGTGTTCTATTTCAAGTGACGTCGAACGGACGTTCATTTAAGCTGAGCAATCTTTGAAAACGAACCTCGTGAAATTTCACCCCGACAAAAGATTGCCTGAATAAATATCTCCCTTTCATCAAATACTGGAGGAGTTTTATGAGACGCATTTCCCTGTTGTTAATCGTAAATATCGTGTTTTTATATGCAGTCCAAATTGTTCGGGCGCAATCTTCCGAACCGGGCAAGATGGGGATTGATATTCCTTTTCAGAAATTCGTACTGGATAACGGTTTGACTTTGATTGTGCATGAAGACCACAAAGCGCCCATTGTGGCAGTAAATGTCTGGTATCACGTGGGGTCAAAAAATGAAAAACCGGGTAAAAGCGGGTTTGCACACCTGTTCGAACACCTGATGTTCAACGGCAGTGAAAACTACGATGATGATTATTTCCGGATTATGGAGAGTATTGGAGCAACCGATTTAAACGGCACCACCAACGAAGACCGCACCAATTATTTTGAGAATGTGCCGACCAATGCCCTGGATATTGCGCTCTGGATGGAATCGGACCGGATGGGGCATTTGTTGGGGGCGATTTCCCAGGATAAACTGGATGAACAGCGAGGGGTGGTACAAAATGAAAAACGGCAGGGAGAAAACCAGCCCTACAGTGTGGCTTATGAGTTGATGACCAAAAGCACCTGGCCCAAGGGGCATCCTTATTCCTGGACAGTCATTGGGTCGATGGAGGACTTAAATGCCGCTTCAGTGGATGATGTGAAGGAGTGGTTCAAAACATACTACGGTGCCGCCAATGCCGTGGTGGTAATTGCCGGGGATATCGACCCGCAGACCGCTTTGGAGAAAGTAAAATATTATTTCGGGGATATTCCGCCGGGACCACCGGTGTCTCATTATCAGGAATGGATAGCGAAACGTAGCGGAGAACAGCGTCAACAGGTGGAAGACCGGGTGCCGGCAGCCCGAATTTATAAAGTGTGGAATGTACCTCGCTGGGGCGCACAGGAAACCGCCTATCTGGAATTGGCAGCCAGAATACTGGGGAGAGGAAAAAATTCTCGTCTTTATAAACGTCTGATTTATGATGAACAGATTGCCAGTTCGGTTCAGGTATATGTGGATGCTCGAGAAATTGCCAGCCAATTCAATATTGTGGTGACTGCCAAACCCGGGCAGGACCTGGCGCCTATTGAAAAGGCGATTGATGAAGAGTTATCAAGGTTAATCGAGAGCGGCCCCGGCGAGAAAGAGCTTCAACGGGTAAAAACGCAATATATGGCAGATTTCATCCGGGGAATCGAACGAATTGGCGGGTTTGGCGGGAAGTCGGACATCCTTGCCATTAACCAGGTATTTGGCGGGTCACCGGATTATTACCAAACCTATCATCGTTGGATTCAAACCGCCAGTCCGGCAGAGGTGCAAAAAGCGGTATCCCGCTGGCTATCCGATGGCGTCTATGTATTGGAAGTTACCCCATTCCCGGATTACACCACTGCGGAGAACGGTGCCGATCGATCCAAATTGCCGGACGAAGGTACTCCGCCGACAGTTCGTTTTCCGGAACTTCAGAAAACCACTTTATCGAACGGGCTGTCGATTATTCTGGCAGAACGGCATGCCGTGCCGGTGGTGAATTTCAATCTGCTGGTCAATGCCGGTTATGCCGCAGACCAGTTTGCTTTGCCCGGCACCGCCAGTCTGGCAATGAATATGCTCGATGAGGGCGCCGGAAAACGTACCGCTCTGGAAATCAGTGAGGCATTGGCATCTCTCGGCGCTAATTTAAACACCCGTTCCAACCTGGATATGTCATCCGTTTTCCTCTCCGCCCTCAAACGGAATCTCGACGCCTCCCTTGACATTTACGCCGATGTCATCCTGAAACCCACATTCCCGGAAAAGGAATTTAAACGACTCCAAAAAGAACAGCTATCCCGCATCCAACAGGAACAGGCGTCCCCGGTTCCCCTGGCATTACGACTGTTCCCGGCGTTGCTCTACGGGAAAGGGCACGCCTACGGTACCCCGCTAACCGGTTCCGGAACAGCGGAATCGGTAAAACAAATCACCCGTCAGGACTTGATCAAATTCCACCGAACCTGGTTTAAACCCAACAATGCGACACTTGTTGTGGTGGGAGATATTACCATGCCGGAGTTAACCTCCCGGCTGGAAAAACGGTTTAAAGGGTGGAAACCGGGGGAAACACCGCAAAAAAACATAGCCCGGGTTACGCTGCCCCCCAAACCGACAATTTATATCATGGATCGTCCCGGTTCTCCCCAATCACTTATTTTAGCCGGTCACATTGCGCCTCCCAAATCCAACCCGGATGAAATCGCCATTGAAATGATGAACCAGATTTTAGGCGGTCAGTTCATCGCCCGGGTGAATATGAACCTTCGGGAAGATAAGCACTGGGCGTATGGAGCGTATACCTTTATCATTGATGCCCGCGGGCAGCGCCCTTTTCTGGTATATGCCCCGGTACAGACCGATAAGACAAAAGAATCCATCGCGGAACTGCAAACAGAATTAACGGATATCCTGAGCTCCCGACCGCCAACAGAAGATGAATTAAAACGGGTAAAAAAGAATGCTGTGTTGAAACTGCCCGGCAGTTGGGAAACCAGTAATGAGATCGCCGGTGCCATAGCCGAAATGGTTCGCTTTGGCTACCCGGATGATTATTACCAGACCTATTCCGAGCGAGTGCGTTCCGTAAACCTGGAAGAGGTAACAAAAGCGGCTCAAACCGTGCTCCATCCCAATAGCCTGGTATGGATTGTGGTGGGTGATCGGGAAAAAATCGAATCGGGATTAAAGGAGTTGGGTATTGGGGAAGTTCATTTAATTGATCTGAATGGAAATGTGCTGGATAAGAAAGAGGAGATGTCGCCGGCATTACCCCAATAAATAGATTGGGGGGATGTTTTGTTCCTGCGCCTGAATCGGCAACGGCTGATTCAGGCGTTTCTTTTAATGCCCGGAACTTGCTTTTTTCAACACAATTTTCTAACATGGGAACGTTCTGGACACAAAACCGCCATTATGTCAATGAGAAAGAAACCCCGGCACATCCATAGTATCCCCGCTCCCTCCGATACCCTCATCAAAAAGCGGGAACGCATTTTGTTAGCTCTTACCCTCTTCCTCTCCTTTTCGGTGAGTTTCGGGTTATATATCGCCACCTTAGCCCCCACCGTC
>CAYYGL010000277.1:0-3440 GCA_964471235.1 uncultured Calditrichaceae bacterium | reverse complement strand
AATAAATCAACCTGGAAAATAAAATCAGAGGTGCTCAGAGTCTAAAAACGCCGCGCCCCCTCAATTAATTAACGGAAAGAAACTCTTTCCACTGTTGGGGCAGCCGTATGACCTCGGCTTCTCATTGAGAAGGTGGAAACAAGCACCACACCGTCAGGCAATTCGTTACCGGAGCCATGATGAAACGGCAAACTCCGAGGCCCGAATCCCCCACAATCCCAACAATCTATATTCTGATTCCCTCCCGCCCATCCTTTTGCTCATGTTTTTTAAAATTGTTCCGAAAAAAGTGCTTGCATTAATTATGACTTACGAATAAATTGTTTTTCGCTAAACAATTTACCGACAAAACAGCAGGAGGGTCTCTATCGAGTATTTGTTAAGGAACTTTATTAGAAGTAAATAGATTGGTTTATCATGAATCTTTTTTTAACAAAGCTGTTGGTGTCCTTAACAAATGTGGAGACGACCATTTTACACAACCGAATGGTAATGGAATGATTCCATCTGTTCGGTTTTTTTATTTATCAAGCAGGAGGTGCTTTTTATGAAACGATTTATGATTGTAACGGTCAGTATGCTATTGTTTAGCGTGTCTTTGCCCATCTTCGCCCAGGGTGAGGCAACTGGCTTATTTTTATTAATTAATCCCGGCGCCCGGCAGGGGGGGATGGGTGAAGCCGGTGTGGCTCTGGCGAATGATGTGAATGCTCTGTACTGGAATCCTGCCGGTCTGGCATTTCAGTATGAAAATCCGGAGACTCAATCCCGCGGTGAAGCAACCATCATGCATGTTAACTGGCTTCCGCAGTTCAATTTAAACGACCTGTATTACGATTTTGCCGCTGCCCGCTACTACTTGCCCGGTGTCGGTACCGTCGGGTTCGGGATTCAATATATGAATTACGGAGAAATTGCCGTTACGACCGACCAGAGTCCTGACCCCGTTGACTTCTTCACCAGCAACGAAATGGCGTTTACCGGCAGCTATTCCCTGAAGCTAAAAGATAACCTGGCAATGGGCGTCAATTTAAAATTCGTTTATTCACGGTTGTCCCCCACGGTCGGAGTTTCTGCAGAAAAAGGAAAAGGTATCGGGTCTACCTTTGCCTTAGACCTTGGCATTCTTTACCATCCCGGCTTTGCCAAACGATTGAGTCTGGGTGCCAACATCTCCAATATCGGTCCGAAAATCACCTACATCGATAAAGAGCAGGCAGACCCCATTCCCACCAACCTGCGCCTGGGTTTTGCTTATAAGATTATGAATTCGGAATTCAACAAACTTACGTTTGTGTATGATGCCAACCGCCTCCTGGTCCCCCGGGATGAAGAAAAACGGGTGGAAAGCTTTATGACCTTTTTCCTCTCCACCTGGGGCGACGGTTCCGTTTCCGATCAATTTAAACGCTTTACCCATTCTTTTGGACTGGAATATTGGTATACCAACTTAATTGCCTTACGAAGCGGCTACTTTTACGAAGACCCCAATTTCGGCGGCAGAAAATTCTGGACTTTCGGCGGCGGGGTGTACATCTCTTTCTTCGGGGTAGACTTCAGCTACATCCTCGCCTCTGTTGATGACCACCCCCTGGCGAACACCATGCGATTCTCTCTGTTAGCCAAATTTTAACAATCGAACCAAACCAACTTACGGGCTATTCCGGTAGTGATCCGGGATAGCCTTTTCTATAAATGAAGGTTAACCAGTTGTTAGGGGTTCTTAATTCCAGAATGACAAATGAACGAATGGAGAAGATGGGCGGATGTATGGTGGGATATTGGTGATGAGTAAATGGACAGACAGGGAACCGGCAAGTGGCCGTTTGGTAAAGAGGGGTATTCAATAATCAGCACCGTACTAATTCTGTACGTTTCACAGCCCGCCCTATTGGCTTTTTACGTTTCACTCGTTACTCATTACTCGTCACAACGACCCATCCCCCAATCCCTTATTTATATAACCGGTTCAGGAGAGTTACCATATAGAGTTGATACGGAAATAATAGCGCGCATACGACGATTTGGAAGAGGCTTATGAAAAAGGTTTTTCTTTTGTGGGTTACCAGTGCAGTGGTCATTTTCCACCTGAACGCCTTATTTGCTACCCCGGTTAGCAATGCAGATACCATTCGAGTTTTAGCTCTCCGGGTGGAATTTCAACCGGAGGAAAATCCTGCTACTACCGGAAATGGTCAATTCGATTTAAGCAACAATTCTGATCCATTTCGGATTGATCCCCCCCCTCATAATCGTTCCTACTTTCAGGATCATCTGAAATTTGTACGGAATTATTTTTACAAAGTCAGCCAGGGCGCCCTGGTGGTTACCGGGGATGTCTTTCCCACCCAATCGGATAGCTCTTATCAATTAGACCAGCCGATGGCTTTTTACAATCCCAACACCTCGCCGGAAGCTATTAACCAGGGACTGGCAACTTTACTGCAGCACGCCCTCCAGAAGGCGGATGAAGACCCCGCAGTTGATTTCTCCCGCTATGATGCCGCGGTGATTTTTCATGCCGGGGTGGGCAGGGATATTGACCTGGGGCTGGATAACACCCCACAGGACATTCCCTCCCTGTTTATCACCTCACGATTTTTGCAAACCAACCTGGGGGTTGACGGCATTCCGGTAGATAACGGTGCCACGCGCATCACCAGCGGTATTATCCTGCCGGAAACCGAAAGCCAGGAGGGCTTGCAGTTGGCGTTAAACGGCATGCTGGTCTCCAACATCGGTTCTTTTTTGGGATGGCTGGACCTCTTTAGTCCGGATACCCGTCGCAGCGGCGTGGGCAGGTTCGGATTGATGGATGCCGGGCTGTTCAATGGCGATGGGCTGCTGCCCGCCCTTCCCACCGCCTGGACACGCATCCTGGCAGGATGGGAAACACCGGTCACCATCTACCAGGCGCAGGCGGATCAGTTTACGGTCTATCATCCTCTATCCGGTAATGTTCCTCACGTTTATAAAGTGCCGATAAACGAACGGGAGTATTTTCTGGTGGAAAACCGCTATGCCGGTAATATCAGTCTGGATAGCTTGCAATTTGAGATGTCCCAGGATCGCAATGAGCTGGTGAGCATGCGGGAGGTGCTGGAGACGAACTTACCGGACGCCGTGGTGTTTAGCGATTCCACCGGGGTGCTGCTGGATATCGATAACCCGGACCGGGGGCTGCCCGGCGGCGGCATTTTGATCTGGCACATTGATGAGACCATTATTGACGCCAACCGGGCGGAAAACCGCATCAATGCCGATCCCAATCACCGCGGGGTGGATCTGGAAGAAGCAGACGGCTCCCAGGATATAGGCGCCGAGTTCGATATCATCAGCGGAGGCGCCGGTTCGGAAATCGGCACCGCGTTAGACCCCTGGTATGCCGACAATACCGCACCACTTTTCCAGGCGGACCCGGCAGGTGAGTTCTCCCTGAA
>CAYYGL010000276.1:0-3522 GCA_964471235.1 uncultured Calditrichaceae bacterium | reverse complement strand
CCAAACGGATTGAAGCAGCCCTGAACAATCTCCCGGAACTCCTGAAACGGATGCGGAAACTGGAAGAAATTGTCAAACGCCTGGATGAACCCCGATGATATAAAATGGATAATGAGTCTTCAGCGATGTTGAGAAGATGGATGAGTGTTTGGGGAATAAACTGAGGATACTGTTCGGATTCCATTACCATGAATGGATGCAAACAGGTGGAAAAATAGGAATGGATCAGAACCCAGAATCGAATACTGAGGAATGATGGATGAATCAACATCAACAAACGATAAAAGCCCCGGCGTCCTTCACCGGAATCGGTTTGCATACCGGTGAAAGTTCTACTATTACGTTTAAACCTGCGCCGGAGAATTATGGAATTGTGTTTACCCGCACCGATTGCGATGAGATTGTCGAGGTGCCCGCCCTGGTGGATTACGTGGTGCAGGATAACAACATCGATAGCCTGCGGGGCACTAACCTGCAAAAAGACGGGTGTATGATTTACACCGTGGAGCATGTGTTGGCGGCAGTGGCAGGATTGCAGATTGACAACCTGCTGATCGAACTTTCCGCTCCGGAACCGCCGGTGGGGGATGGTAGTGCCATGCCCTATGTAAACGTGTTGTTGGAGGCGGAGATTATCAAACAGGAAGCCCTCAAAAATTATCTGGTGATTGATGACACCCTTCATTTTCATAATGAACAGCGTGGGATTGACATCGTCGCGCTCCCATTGGATGATTTCCGGATCACTGTAATGATCGACTATCAAAACCCGGCGTTGGGAAGCCAGCACTCGGGGTTGTTTTCCATGGAAAAAGAATTTGTCACCGAATTTGCTCCGGCACGCACCTTTTGCTTCTTGCATGAAGTGGAGATGCTTATCGAACAGGGGTTGATCAAGGGAGGAACCTTGAATAATGCCATTGTCATTTGTGACAGAGATCTGAAAGAGATTAATACTCAGAAAGTTAAAGAAACCCTAAAGATAGATGGTAAGGTATTTATTGGGGAAAACGGGATCCTGAATAATCGAACGTTGCGGTTTAAGAACGAGCCGGCGCGCCATAAATTGTTAGATCTGCTTGGCGATCTCTTTCTGGTGGGGGCTCCAATTAAAGGGCAAATTTTAGCCGCCCGCCCGGGGCATCAAAGCAACATCGAGTTCGCCAGGCAATTGCGGGAATATTACAAAAATCAGCAGTTAACCCGCCGCTACCAGGATGTGGTGCGCAAGGGAGTGGTTTTTGATTTTACCGCCATCCAGCGGATACTGCCCCATCGCTACCCCTTCCTGTTTGTAGACCGAATTATTGAATTTGAAGCGGGAAAACGCATTGTGGGGGTGAAGAGTGTCAGCGGAAACGAGGAGTTCTTCCAGGGGCATTTTCCCGGTCATCCCATTATGCCCGGCGTATTGATAATTGAAGCCATGGCACAAACCGGCGGCATCATGCTGCTGAACGAGGAAGATAGCCCGGAAGATAAAATTGTTTATTTTATGGGGATGGATAATGTGCGTTTTCGGAAGCCGGTCTTCCCCGGTTCTCAATTAGTCTTTGAATTAGAACTGATTCGAAAACGTCCCACTGCCTGCAAAATGGCAGGAAAAGCATACGTTAACGGCGAACTGGTGGCAGAAGCCGAACTGATGGCGGCAATCCTGAACCGGTGATGGGGAATCAATTCCCTTTGACAGCAGCCGTGTTCAAAAAAATGTTAGCAATGGGAAACGGAGAGAAGTATTGACGCAAATACATCCTACGGCGGTCGTGCACCCCGAAGCTGAGCTGGGTGAAAGTGTTGAAATCGGACCTTTCTCAATAGTTGCCTCGGATGTAATTATCGGGGATCGCTGCAAAATCCATTCTCATGTGATGATCGATTCCGGCACTCGTTTGGGCAGCCGGGTGGAAATTTTTACCGGCGCGGTGCTGGGCTCCCCTCCACAGGATTTAAAATATGCCAATGAGAAAACGTATCTGGAAGTAGGCGACGATACCCGAATTCGTGAATATGCCACCCTGAACCGGGGCACCACTTATAGTTATAAAACCGTGGTTGGTAAAAATTGTTTTTTAATGGCTTACAGCCACATCGCACACGACTGTGTTATCGGGAATCATGTCATTATTTCCAATGCGGTGAATATGGCAGGGCATGTGGTGATTGAAGATCACGTTGGTGTGGGCGGTTTAAGCGGCATCCATCAGTTTGTCAAAATCGGTCAGCACAGTTTTATTGGTGGTGGCTACCGGGTCGCGAAGGATGTTCCGCCATTTGTGTTAGCGATGGGAGAGCCGCTTCAGTATGGGGGAGTAAATCGCATCGGAATGCTGCGCAGCGGATACAGTGAAGACATTATCAACATCTTGAAAAAAGCGTATCGGATTCTCTATCGCAGCAATTTGCTGCAAAAGGACGCTCTTAAAAAAATCAGGGAAGAATTCCCGGGTATCCCGGAGATCGAAAGTCTTGTTCAATTTGTGGAAAGCAGTGAACGAGGTATCATTCGAGGGTAGCAGCGTAGGGTGGAATCCTTCGAAATGGGCGATACCCGTATTATTTGATGTACTTTCGTGCGGCTGGAACCGGAACCTTCCCGGCGCCATCGCCAGATTAAAATTATCGAGGAATGTGAAGAGATGGCAGCCTTTGGGATCGCAATTCGCACCACCATGATACTCGCCATATTCTTATCCTCAACCGTCTTTTCACAAAACGTCGATCTGAACCGTTTTATCAATGATTCCCTGCGAACGGACGTAAACAATCTCAATGCCGCTTTGAACAGCGGGTTGAACAGTTCCATCCTGCAGCGTATTGAGACACAATCTCCATTTAACATTAACCTTTCTATTCATCAAGTTTGGATCCACATCAGCCCGGATGAGCGACAGGGACCGCTGGCAAACAGTTCCGGTTTCGGGTTTCCGGTTCTTCAACTGGAAGTAGGTTTCCCGTCGGATATCCATCTCATTGCCCGGGGGATGAGATTTCATCTCGGCAAAACCGGTAGAGAAAAAGCGCTTCTCTGGGGGGTGGGCGTACGCTATGTCATGCTGCATCAAAAGAAAGAATCAAACATTCATGCCGGTGTTATCGCCATGTTTGAATCCTTAGCGCAAATGACAGACTTTAGTGTGCGTTCCCTTTTAGTCAACGCTTACCTGGGAGGGGGTCCTCCCAAAATCAATGTCTATATCTCTCCGGGGATAACCCGTAGTTGGTATATTTTGCACCTGAAAAAAGAAGGGAGGGGAAGCAGAGACTTTCGGGATACCCGGATAATTACATTTTTTAAATTCAGCGGCGGTGTGCAATACCATTTAAATCATCTTTTGACCCTCACCACCAATATCGTTCTGGGAGAATTTGTTTCGTTCAGCGGTGGTGTAAATTTTACCTTATTTTAAAGATTGCCGGAGCCGGTAAGAGTAAAATGAGCATGGAGATGAAACGGTACCAATAAATAAGTAACATTTCTCACTTTGAACTGGTGAATTTGCTATTCAAAGGGACTAAGGA
>CAYYGL010000275.1:0-3530 GCA_964471235.1 uncultured Calditrichaceae bacterium | reverse complement strand
GCGGATAGAAACAGGTGCTCATAAATCTTTCAAGAATTTATGAAATGTTTTCCTTGGTCACTTTGAACAGCAACTTCACCGGTTCGAAGTGAGAAATGTTAGTAACAAATAAAAATTGATGACACCCGTAATGAAGATGGTCGCATGAGAAAGAAAAAAGACAAACAGGAAAGGCAAACATCAATGGTTGAACAGTATTACAAGCGGATTACCCGCATTGTGGAGTATTATATCTTTTTATGCTTTTTATTGATTACCGTGATTCCCCTGCTGGAATATAGTTGGGTAGCACCATTTGTTAAGTTTATCTACTTTACCGGATTCCCGTTATTATTCCTGCTGCTGGTGGTCAGCGGGGTACGGGATTCCCTGTTGGATTTTATGAAGCGTCGCTTTGAGCCGAAGGCTTCCGGAGAGAATCGCAAAACGTCCGGGGAAGGCAAGCGGTGAAAAGTTTGTCCAAAGATCGGGTGGAAAAAATACTGGGAGGTGGAAAGGGAAAGCGCATCCTGGTATTAGGGGATTTGATGATCGATCGCTATTTGTGGGGTAATGTCACCCGGATATCGCCCGAAGCGCCGGTGCCGATCATCAATATTGAAGATGAAGAAATTCGCTTTGGAGGGGCAGCCAATGTGGCAAACAACCTGATCGGTCTGGAAGCCGAACCCCTGTTGGTGGGCACGGTGGGAGATGATCACTGGGGGGAGGTCTTCCGGGAGATGCTGCATCAACAATCGTTGGTGGCGGAGGGGCTGGTGACGGATCCCCGGCGACCGACCACCATCAAAACCCGGATCATTGGGAACAATCAGCATATTGCCCGGGTGGATCGGGAGAAAGCGTTCCGCATTTCGCCGGAAACCCGGGAACGAATTCTAACATTTATCCACTCGGTGATTTCCGAAGTGGATGCCGTGATTCTGGAGGATTACAACAAGGGCGTGTTAATTCCCTCTCTGGTGAAGGACGTTATTGCCCTTGCCAACCGGCATGACAAAATCATCACCGTGGACCCCAAGTTTGACAATTTTCTTTCTTACCGCAATGTGACCCTTTTCAAACCGAATAAAAAGGAAACCGAGGAAGCGCTGGCAATGCGTCTGGCGACCAAAACGGATATCCGGAAAGCCGGGATGCTATTGTTGAAAAAGCTACGGGCACAGTCGGTACTGATTACCCTGGGAGAAAACGGGATGGCATTGTTTCGGGAGGATGGCGCTGTATCCTTTAGCGAAACCCGGGCGCGCCAGGTAGCGGATGTTTCCGGCGCCGGGGATACTGTCATTGCCACCCTGACCTGTGCTCTCAGCGCCGGCGCCACCCTGGAAGAAGCCGCTTCCCTGGCAAATTTTGCTGCCGGGGTGGTGTGTGAAGAAGTGGGCGTGGTGCCGATTCGCCTTTCCCAATTAAAACAAGCGGTACTGGATGATTAACGCGGGAATGTGAGAAAATAGAAGAATCGAAATCCTGTCGTACAAGTGGTCTCCGCCGTACATAATATGATGAAGGAAACAATCTATCCCCGTCCCGCCTACTGTTTCTTTTCTATCCGGTCGATATACTGTTCAAAGGCTTGCAGAATTTTATGCATCAGGTTCACATCGCGCACTTCCGGGTTGGCGCGGGCAAAAAAACGGCGAAAGCGCATTAAAAAACTCTCCCAGCTATCCCGCGGTACAAATTCTACCCGCCGCAAACTATCCTCCAGATGACGAAACAACCCCTCCAATTCCTCATACCCGGCGAGTTGCCAGTGAAACTCTTTCTCCCCGGCATAGGATGCCTGGAACAGTTCATAGCAGTATAACATCACCGCTTGCGCCAGGTTGAGCGAGGGATGAGTTTGTGCTGCCGGGATGGTGGTAATGGCATGGCAGCAGCGGATTTCCTCATTGGTTAAACCGGAGGCTTCCCTGCCAAACACCAGGGCAACCCGGTGTTCCCGGGTAATGGGGATAAACTTTTCTCCCAGTTCCCGGGGGGTATAAAACGGGAAGTGATAACTGCGTGGGCGCTGGGTTGTGGCAACTACGAAATTAAACTCCCCCAGCGCCTCTTTCAAATTCGAATAGACACGGGCATTCTCCAGGATATCTTCGGAAGCGTGCGCCAGCCAGCGGGCTTCCGGGGAAAGGTGATCGCAGGGGTTTACCAGAATCAAATTCCGGAAACCCATGGTCTTAAGCGCCCGTGCCGCGGCTCCCACATTCCCGGGATGATTCGGCGCTACCAGCACAAAGGATACATTTTCTCGATTAATCTTCATCAGGTTATCCCATCAACACTTATTTATCCCGGATAATCGGAACTTCCCAACTGCATCACAATTTAATATCGGTAAAGTAATATAATTTACAGTTCAATTAAAACAGGAACCACAAATTGTTATTGATATACACCTGAAATACGCATATATTAGCTGTTGCAAACATGTTAAAGGCTATTCCATGAAATTGAGAATCATCATACGGAAAGTAGATGACAACCTCTACATTGGGAGCTGTCCCAATCTGGAGGGGTGCCATGTGGAAGCATCCACCGAAGAACGGGCAAAGAAGATGCTAAAAGCCGCCATTAATGCTTATGTGATGAGCTATAAACAACGTCATGAAAAAATCCCTGTTAAATCACAAGAAAACTGAACGCTCGGCACGGAAGTTGGTTAAGTTTAATCGAGAGCGAGTAATGCGGGCATTCCGGGAACTCGGTTACGCCGAAGATTTTATCTCCAACTCGGTGACGGTACTGCGTAATCTGGAATTCCCTTTCCAGCGGATTACCCTGCCGAACAACGCGGTAATTTCATCCGAACTGCTCAAACTATATGCCGCCGATCTGAAGATCGATTTTAACAGCCTGTTGAAAAAAGTTACCGCTTAACGACTCTTTCCAACCCACCGTACTCATGCTTTTTGACGATATAGCCCATGCCAAATCAATTTTGTCTCCCCGTCATCGAAAAAAATTTATTTTCACCATCATCTGGGTTATTTTAAATGCCTTGTTGGACGTTTTCAGCCTGGCGGCTATCATTCCTTTGCTGCTGGTAATTTTAGACGGCTCGGTCATCCATCGCAATTCGCTTCTGGCAAACTTGTTTGCCACATTGGGATTCTCCTCGGATACCTCCTTCATCAGTGCACTCCTGATTGCTATTCTGTTTCTATTTATTCTTAAAAATATCGTTGCGGTTGCCATTACCTATTACCAATCCCGGTTTATTTATGATGTTGCCACGGAAGTAGCGGAGCGGGAATTTATCCGTTACTTTCAGCAAGATTACCTGGACCACACCGCTGACTCATCTTCCGTGCCGGCACGCAACATTCTGATGCTGCCCATCGAATTTTCCGTTTACATCCTGCTCGCCGCTATCACCCTTTTCTCCGAAGCCCTGGTCTTCTTTTTTATTTTGACCGGTATTGCAATGTATAATCCGGCAATTCTTTTACTGTTGAGCGTCGTGCTTGCCCCGCCCCTGTGGCTGATGTATTACTTCAAAAAAGATAAATTAACAGAAGTTGGGG
>CAYYGL010000274.1:0-3742 GCA_964471235.1 uncultured Calditrichaceae bacterium | reverse complement strand
CGGGAAGCGAGCAACAGAAAATGTTGAACTCGAAAGAAAATGACCGAACCGTGGGCAATAGTTACTAAAAACTTCCGGTTACAAAACCCGTTTTTCGGTTTTGGGATCAAAGAAATAGACTTTCTTCAGATCGAATCCAATCTGAATCTTTTCCCCGTTTTGATAACTCCTGTCAGGAAAAGTGCGCATGCACAGGCTGTTGTCCCCTTTTTGAAAATACAGAAACATCTCGTTGCCAATCGGTTCCACCACATCGATGGTGATTTCGTGGGCCTGAGAAAGGGTTTTGCCTTCCCCGGTGGCGATATCGTGAATGTTCTCCGGGCGCACCCCAAGGATGACTTCCCGGGTGCCCGCTTTCTCCAATGAATGCGCCATCTCTGCGGGCAGGGGAAAACGGAATCCATCCGACTGGAAATAAAACGTTTCATTTTTTACGAATTCTCCGGGTATCATGTTCATTGCCGGGCTGCCAATAAACCCTGCGACAAACAGGTTCCGGGGGTTGTTATACAGATTCATGGGGTTATCCACCTGCTGGATGATGCCGTCTTTTAACACCACAATCTTATCGCCCATGGTCATGGCTTCCACCTGGTCGTGGGTGACGTAAATCATGGTGGATTGGAGCCGCTTATGGAGCCGGTTTAATTCGATGCGCATCTGCACCCGGAGTTTGGCATCTAAGTTAGACAGCGGCTCATCGAACAGGAATACTTTGGGTTTACGCACAATGGCGCGTCCGATTGCCACCCGCTGCCGTTGACCGCCGGAAAGCGCTTTCGGCTTGCGGTTTAAAAAATCATTAATGCCCAGAATTTCCGCTGCTTCAGTGACTCGCTCTGCTATCTCCTTTTTGGGAAATTTGCGCGGTTTTAAACCGAATGCCATGTTGTCAAATACGGTCATGTGCGGATATAAGGCATAATTCTGAAATACCATGGCAATGTCACGGTCCTTGGGGGGAACATCATTTACCCGTTTGCCGTCAATTAGCAAGTCGCCCGAGGTGATTTCCTCCAGCCCGGCGATCATGCGCAGCAATGTGGATTTGCCGCAGCCGGACGGTCCCACCAGCACCACAAACTGTTTGTCTTCTACCATCAAACTGGCATCCTTTACCGCGGTGACGGAATTGTCGTAAACCTTGGTCACATCTCTCAACTCTACTCTTGCCACAATATTTCTCCTGTTTTATTTCCCGTTCATCATAAAGCAATTTTACGAAGTTTTTGCCGGATATTCAAAACGAAATTATTTGCCTCTCAGCCCCCCTGGAATGGCAGGCACGTTATATCATAACCGCTGCTGCGAAGGTGTGGATCGGTGTTGCTCATCGAGTACCTGGTTGAGATTCCTCTAATGGCAACGGAATCCCACCGCGTGGATTGCCTGTTGCCTCACTTTACCCGGCACCGAACACTTTTTAACCGATCCTCGGGTTGGGAGTCTTTATTTTTTATTCCCGGAATGTTAATGGGATGATTATATTTAGCGCTTCGGAGTGCCAGAATTTATCCGGGAAGTCAGGCTCGTAATCCGAAACGATAAGGAATATACCACAACTCCTGCAATATCACATTGCAAAGGTCAGCAAGGAAAAGGGTGATGAAAACATTCTTCCGGCAATTGAGTTTAACGGCTCTTTTGCTTTACTTGATTCCCGGTTACATCCGGGCAGACGATGTTACCATCCAATGGGCGAAAATTCAGGGTCCCCGCCTGGTGCAGGCGGCGGTTCAGGGACCGCTTTCCGATGATGCGTTGCACCACATTCAAATCTTTCCGAATCCCGAGATAAAATCAGCTTCTCTTAAAGACGGCATTCTGGAAATCCATACCGGTAAGCCCTTTCGTCTTGACATCCATTATTACCTGAAAGTGCCGGGAGCCGGCAAACGGTTTTTGCTGCCGGACGGCATCCTCGATTCCCTCTATATCGATAAGCCCCTGGGGTGCCGCATTGAGAAGGGAGCCCATATCTTCCGGGTATTTGCCCCGAGAGCCAGATGGGTGCGGCTGGTGTTGTATGATGACTATCGCAGCGAGCAGGGCCGGGAGTTTGTGATGGAGAGGGATTCGGTCGGTGTGTGGGAATTTTCCTATCGGGAAAATCTTACCGGCAAATTTTACGGATACCGGCTATGGGGACCCACCAGAGAAGGAGAGTTTTTCGATTCCACTGTTGTGGTAGCCGATCCCTACAGCCGGGCGGTAGTCACCCGAAACCATTACACCCATCCGGCTAAAACATTGATTCTGCCGGCAGATACATTTGACTGGCAGGACGACAACGGGGTGAAAATTCCTCCCCGGGATTTAATCATCTACGAGATGCATATCCGGGATATGACTGCCGATTCCTCCTCCGGTTTACCGGAAACATTACGGGGGACATACCCGGGCTTAATCGATGAACAGCAACAGGGAGGATTGCCTTATATTCGTCGCCTGGGAGTAAATGCAGTGGAGTTGCTTCCACCCCAGGATTTCGCCAATATCGAAATTCCCTACCGGGATTCCACCACCTGGATTTTTAACACCTGGAACCCTTATGAACGCAATCACTGGGGCTATATGACCAGTTACTTCTTTGCCCCGGAATCCTACTACGCCAGCGGCGGCACCATGAAGCGGGGGAAGTATAATGGGGCGGATGGCAGACAAATCCGGGAATTTAAGGAGATGGTCAAAGCTTTTCACCGGGATAGCATTGCGGTGTTCATGGATGTGGTTTATAATCATGTCTCCCAATACGATTACAATCCTCTCAAATACATCGATAAGTTTTATTATTTTCGATTGAAGCCGGATGGTGAGTTTGAGAGCGTTAGCGGGTGCGGTAACGATTTGAAGACGGAGCGTCCCATGGTGCGGCGGTTGATCATCGAAAGCGTATTGTTCTGGATGCAGGAATATCACATCGACGGGTTTCGGTTTGACCTGGCGAATCTGATCGATAAACGCACCTGTCGGGAGATTTTGCAGGCGGCACGCAAGCTAAATCCGGATGTGATCCTCATCGCCGAGCCGTGGGGGGGCGGATATTCCCCGGATGGATTTTCCGATATCGACTGGGCATCCTGGAATGATCAAATCCGTAACGGGTTTAAAGGATGGAATCCTCACAACGACCGGGGATTCATTTTCGGGGAATGGCAGGGGCAGAACAATCGGCAATCCTTACAGCGCTACGTGATGGGATCGCTGCGGGAGTTTGGCGGGCAATACCGCGAAGTCAGCCATTCGGTAAATTATCTGGCATCTCACGATGATCACACCCTGGGAGATTTCATCCGTCTGGCGCTGGGCGATGTCACCGAAAGCCAGCGGATTACCGATATTGACCGCCATGTTCAATTGACGCCCCGCCAACTGAAAGTGAATAAACTGGCTGCCCTATCCCTTCTCACTTCTCAGGGAGCAGTCATGATTCATGAAGGACAGGAATTTGCCCGCAGCAAGGTCATTGCCAGAACCGCGGTGCCGGATACCAACTGGGGCAGAATTGACCATAACAGCTACGAAAAAGATAACCCCACCAACTGGCTGAATTTCCGACATGCTGAAATCAATCGGTCTTTAGTCGATTATTACCGGGGATTGATTCGGCTACGGAAGCAAAATCCGGCATTTCGGCAGGCGCGTCCGGAGCAGTTTCAGTTTATGGCGAGCGATGATTCGTTGTTGCTGAGCTATCGTCTGGTGCATCCTTCCGGTGAATACCTGGTGGCACTGAATG
>CAYYGL010000273.1:0-3747 GCA_964471235.1 uncultured Calditrichaceae bacterium | reverse complement strand
GAGTTTTGACGCATATTTTGGCTTCCGACCTGACATGACCCCGGTGGAACAATTGCTCTCATTTGCGGTGGGGATCGCCCCGGCGGGCACCCATCTTCGCTACATGAACCCCGGAAAAATCGATCTGGAAAGCGGCGCCGGACCCTCCCTGGGCTTAGCCTGTCAAATTGCCAGCAGTATGGCAGCCACTGAAATTATGAATATCCTTTTACAGCGACGCCCGGTTAAAGCCGCTCCCCATTTTTTCCAATTCGACCCGTACCGGATGAAATACAAAAAAGGCTACCTGTGGCTCGGAAATAAAAACCCATTGCAACAAATCAAACTTTGGTACCTGCGGCGGTTCTTGTTAAAAGGATTGTTGTCAGCCGGAAAATCACCGGATTAAAACCTTTTTGAATAGGAGTTCCGCACCAATATGAAAAATTTTTCCCGGCATCTGAACACCCGGATACAGCACATCGCCGGTTTCATTGTTGAGCACCCGGTTCCAATCCTGATTGGGATGGCAATGGTGACCCTCGGTTTTCTGGCGGGAACCCTGCCCCGCTTGCAGCAAGACCATTCCATGGATAAATTTTTTCAACGGGACGACCCGGATAATATGTTTCGGGAGGAATTCACCCGGCAGTTCGGTAACGATGAGTTTTTTGTCATTGCGTTCCGGGATGACCAGCTCTTCTATCCCCCCATCCTCCATCTTATCCAACACCTGACATCTCAGTTAGAGGGGATGGAAGAGGTGCAGGATGTGATCAGCCTGACCAACGTGGAAGATATTACCGGTGGAGAGATGGATTTCAGTGTAACCCCGTTCATACCCCGAATTCCCCAATCCCGCTCTCGCCTGGACAGCCTGAAACATGCCGCGGTAACCAACCCCCTTTACCGGAAACTGTTGGTTTCCGAAGATGGAACCGCCACTGCTATTGTGGTACGAATTTATGACCGACCGGGAGATGATCGCTACCGGGAACGCCTGTTAACGAAAGTAAAATCTCTACTCCGGGAGATTCCCCGGGAAACCTTCTATCTTGCCGGAACCGCGGTCAGTAATTTTGAAATCGCAAATTACATGAACCGCGACCTGGGAAAATTTTTGCCCATCACCTTTGCCTTGATGACATTGATTGTCTATCTGTTATTCCGGAATCTGCGTTTTACCCTGTTAGCCGCCCTGAACATCCTGATGTGCATGGTCTGGACAATGGGCATGTTTGCTCCCCTCGGGGTCACCATGAACGTCACCACGTCGATTATCCCACCCTTAATCGCCGCCCTGGCAACCGCAGTGGTCATTCACATCCTGAGTTGGTACCGCCGCCGGGTAAACCTGGCAGTGCAGGATAAACCGCTCTCCCGCCGGCGGTTGGATGCTGCCACCCAAAAGGAAATTTTGAAATCTACCTTCCAAAGCCTGGTAACCCCGACGTTCCTGACCAGTTTCACCACGGCTATCGGATTCGGGTCAGTGATTATCAGCCGGATCATCCCCATCCGCTATTTTGGTACGATTGCCCCGGTGGGGATGTTGTTCTGCTTTTTTATTCCCCTGGTGTTCCTGCCGGCAGCGTTATCACTGCTCCCGACACCCCTTCCTCGCCGCCGCCGGTATCCCACGCTACCGGAACGCCTGATGAGTCGCCTGGCAGAGATGAATGTGCGATATTACCGGGTGACGTTGCCGGTGACTATCCTGGTAATTGCCGGCTCCCTGTGGTCTGCTCGCAATATCCGGGTGGAAACCGATAACCGGGAAATGTTTCATCACGACACACCCGTTTACCAGGCGTTCGAATTTATGGAAGAACATCTTGCCGGGGTCAGTGCTATCGAAATTTCGGTGCGGGGGAAGGAAGAAGAGGCGATTCTCGAACCGGCACATTTGAAGAGCATTGAAAAACTATCCGCATTTTTGTACCAAACCCTTGGTGCGGATAAAGTGCTCTCGGTAAATGACTTTTTAAAAGAGATGAACAAGTCGTTTCATAATGAATCGCCGGATTTCTACCGGCTGCCGGCATCTCAAAATATGGCATCCCAGTATCTGTTGTTATTCAACGGCGATGATATTGCTGATTACATAGATGAAAGTGAATCCTGGGCGCGGATTACCGCGCGGTTTTCCGAAACCGGCTCCCGGGAATTGCGGGAAAAGGTTCGCAAGGTGCAGGCATTTGTTGCCAATAACTTTGCCGACTCCGACCTGGATATCCGGGTAACCGGCAGATCCTTAATTGAATTGAAAATGCTCCATGAGCTGGTGAGTGGCCAAATTCAAAGCCTGGGATTGGCAGCCTTGTTTATATTTGCCATCATGTTCATGGTGCTGCGATCTTCCTCATTGGGATTGATTAGCATTGTGCCCAACCTCTTCCCCATTGCCCTGAATCTGGGCATGATGGCATGGCTGGATATTCCATTGGATGCCTCTACTGCGGTCATTTCCACTGTGGCACTCGGCATTGCGGTGGATGATACCATCCATTTTTTGTATCATTATAAAGAAGAGATGCAAAAAAGTATCTCAACCCCGGAAGCTATCCGAAATACCTTTGCTGCCAAAGGACCTGCTATGTTGTTTACCACCCTGGTAATTACCCTGGGGTTCAGCATTTTGCTGACTTCAAATTTTGCGCCGGTATCCAATTTCGGCTTATTAACCGCCCTCACCATGGTGAATGCCCTGGTAGGGGATCTGGTGGTGCTGCCATCCCTGCTGGCATGGCTAAAGCCGATGGCACAGCCGGTAGCTACGCCAGAATTGTTTCCCGGCTTGTTGCCTTCTCAACCCTCAACGGAATTGGAAGGTGCATTAAATGTGCAAGCCGTTTCCGTTGAGCAGGGTAGGGGGGACGAAACATAATACGCTAAAAATGTTTCCCATTTCTTCGAATGGTCACCGCGGGCTAAACTGATGCGTTTGTTTTACAACAACTTCCGAATGACCGTTGCAAAATCGAAATGTTTCTTACCGGATTACAAACATTTCTCGCTTCAGCAATGGTTGTTCTTTTTTTACTGACAGGGTACATGATAGTTTTTAGGGTTCCAGTCCAAAAAATTCCGGTTGGGTTGTAAAAATTTTGATAATTTTTTCTGAGGCTGCCTATTTAACTCACCCCTTTCATCCTCCTCTCCTGGAAAGTCGAAGATCCCGATTGGTCGGGAAGAGGGGGAAAGAGGGGGTGAGTTCGAGGGAGTGAGCGGATAGAAGCAGGTAGTTATCAATCTTTCAAGACAAGAATTTATGAAATGTTTTCCATATTCCCTTTGAATAACAAATTCACCGGTTCGAAGTGAGAAATGTTAGTGATTAGATATTGGCTCCTCCTCCTCCTCCTTGGCACTATGGTGTTGTATGCCGGGGATTCATCCTCACCGGGGAGAGAGGAGATAACCACCGGGCAGCGACTGCCAAACCAAATGAACGAACTCCGCCGCATTGACGGGAAAAAAACCGAACGGATTTTGAAACTCACCTTCGAAATGAACCGCCCGGTGGTTGCCGCCGCAAACTGGAAATTCCGTTTTCATAATGCCGATCATCTGATTGTGGAACTCCCCCATACCCGGTCTGCCCTGGGATATCGCAATATTACCTTTGCTCACCCCCTGCTGGACTATCTTTTCCTCCGCAGTGATGGTGAGAACCTGTGGATTGTCCTGCGCTTTCCCAATCGTCCGTCCTACCCGACCCTGATCGAGAGTGACAGCAGCCGTATTAATGTCTATATTTTCCAGAAC
>CAYYGL010000272.1:0-3893 GCA_964471235.1 uncultured Calditrichaceae bacterium | reverse complement strand
GATGATAGGTTATATCGTTGCGACCGTTGCGGTAAAAAACAGATTCTGCTCAAAGAATAGCAGAGTTAAAAAAAAGGATATGGAGAATCCTCCCATCCATAAATCCTTATGATGTTTGAAGCGGTATGTTCAACTCTCCCCCTTTCATCCCCCTCTCTTGGAAGAGAGGGGGAAAGAGGGGGTGAGTTCGAGGGAATGAGCGGATAGAAACAGGTGCTCATAAATCTTTCAAGAATTTATGACATGTTTTCCTTCGTCACTTTGAACAGCAACTTCACCGGTTCGAAATGAGAAATGTTAGTTATAACTTTCAGAATTTCCGAAACTTATGTAAAATCTTTTCACAATCTGCCTGGCATCTCATTCCCCTCCGGTTATTCATCATCTCCTGAACAGAAACTATATCCATTAAGATGGTGGGTATTTTGTCATTTTTTTGAATAGATAATGTAAAATATCCATTATTCCTGAAAACATATCCCCTTCTTTAAGGAGACACCTGTGTTTTTCTCAAAAAGTATTTTCTTGGCATCGTCGTTGCTGTTTGGTTACACAGGGTGCATATCTAATCCGGGAGGGTAAAACTTCCGAAAAAACTTCGGAATCGGATCTTATATCATACGATGAACCGTATCCGATTCTTTCTGTGGATATGCCTTCATACCGTATTGCTGCTCTTTTAACTCTCAATTGACATCGGGCAAAAACCGATAGACTCGGCAATGTTTCCATCGTGGTATGGGATACAGCCAATTCCCGAAGAGGTTGTTCGGCGAGTGAATTTTTGCCGGTCTTGTTTGACAAAGAGGTTTGGCTAATGCTTTGGGAAGCATTTTGTAAACACCAACAAGTCGCCACATTTTTGTTTCTTTTTGGGATCGTTCAGGTGATTGTCTATGCCCAGCAAAATCCCACCGGGGATGAAGTGGCGGATATGGCATATTACCGGGACGACGGCACCGATCGTCACCAGCAAATGGTGATGACGCTCATTGATAAAAACGGGAAGCAAACAGAACGACGCCTGGAGGTCTGGGAAAAGGATTACGGTGATTTGAAAAAACGGCTGCTTCGGTTTACTGCCCCGGCATCCATCGCTGGCACCGGCTTTTTGAATATTGAGAAAGAGAAGGGGAGTGATGAGCAATTCCTCTTTCTGCCTGAATTGCGCCGCAGCCGACGGATTGCCGCCTCCCGGCGCAATGCCCGTTTTGTGAACACCGATTTTACTTATGAGGATATGGAACGGCGCCATCCCGGCCGGAGTATGCACCGTTTTTTTAAATCCGGGCAGGCATTAAACCGCGACTGCTGGGTAATCGAGAGCATTTCCAAAAATCCCGATGACAGTCACTACCGAAACATCCTCAGTTGGGTGGACCGGGAGAGTTCCCTGGTACTGAAGGCAGAATTCTATGATAAAAAAGGGCGACTGGCAAAGCATTTTGAAGTACAGGAAATCAGAAAGATCGATGGCATTTGGACCGCAACCAGGGTGCTGATGAAAGATGTGTTGAGGCACCATTCAACCCTGCTCACTTTAACCAGGGTTGAATATAATCGAAATATACCGGATAAGCTTTTTACGGTTCGAAATCTGGAAAAATATTAACCTGTAGTTGCTAAGCGAATGAGCGAATCAGGATGTGCAGCTAAAACCCAAGCAAGGAGGATCCGATGGATGCAATGAACCCGCAAACGGCAGAATTACGAGAGGTATTAAACCATTTTTCGCTTCCCCGGGATGTGTTTCGCTATGCCGCATCGAAGTTCCCGGAACGGATAGCATTGATTACCCCGGAGGGCAGTCTGACCTACCAGGAATTGGGTGAACGTACTTATAAATTAGGGGAACGCCTGAAAGCAACCGGTATTGGTGCGGGAGATTGCATCTTCACCTGGTTAGCCGATGGTAGGGAACAGGTTGAGATTCGCCTGGCAGCCTACGAACTGGGTGCTGCCCTGGTTTCTTTTCATAAAAGTCACCCGGTGGAAATGGTGATAGGAGCCAGCCAGCTTATCTTTCCCAATGCATTCCTATATGATCCTCGTCTGGGTAGAACAGCCGGGGAGTTTTTCACCAGCCATTTACCCTTCGGCAGGGTGTTGCGAACCGGAAAAGACGATACCTACGAGCGAATGATTAACCAGGGTAAGGCTGAACTCAATGAACACTTTTTTGATCGTGCCATGCCAGCCGGGTTCGGATTTACTTCCGGCACCACCGGTATTCCCAAGGTGATCTTTCATGATCATCACACTATCTTAAACAGC
The DNA here is from genome assembly GCA_964471235.1 of uncultured Calditrichaceae bacterium. Taxonomy (GTDB): domain Bacteria; phylum Calditrichota; class Calditrichia; order RBG-13-44-9; family J075; genus CAYYGL01. The sequence continues at coordinate 1,619 of CAYYGL010000272.1, read as the reverse complement.
CTTCGATTGGTAATGGAGAATGTGAAGTTGAGCGCCGGGAATGAACCGCCCCGGTTGGTACTGGGTATTCCTTTAATCGGCGCCGGGAGCGGTGTGGTTCTTCCCACCTTGTTAAGCGGCGGCACCCTCATTATTCCCCGGGGCTATTCCATTGCGGAAATACTGCCGTTAATTTCACGCTACCGGGCGAACAGCATGTTCATAACCCCCAGCCTGTTAATCGATTTACTGGATTTTCCACAACGTGACCGTTACGACCTGACCTCTATGCAAAACATCATTTACGGCACGGAACTGACCCCGGCTGCCAAATTGGAAGAAGCCATTCGGCGTTTCGGACCGATTTTTCAACATGGGTATGGAATGGCCGAAGTGCTGCCCCCGGTGAGCATCCTTCGCCCGGAAGATCATGTCTCAGATGGCAAACCGGCATCCCGCGAGGTGCTGCATTCGGTAGGCAAGCCGGTTCCCCAGGCTGAGGTGAAAATTGTGGATACCAACGACAACCCGGTGGCGGCAAATGTGGTAGGAGAGGTGGCGATCAAAAGCCCCACCGTTTTCAGCGGTTACTGGCAGCAGCCGGAATTGACCACCAGGGTGTTGAGGCATGGGTGGTATCACACCGGAGACCTGGGGTATCTGGATACCAACGGATATCTGCACATTTTAAACCGTCTGGCAGATGTGATTGACCGGGACGAGAGAGTGATATATCCCCGAAAAATTGAGGAAGTGATTCATGAACATCCCACCGTAAAAGAAGCCTGTTTGGTTGCCGTGGGCGAGCCGGGGGAATTGGTTCTCTGCCTATCGTTGCGGCACCGTTATCGAGAGACCACCTCCTGGGAAAATCTGCAGGTGGCACTGCGCCGCTACCTTTCGGATCGACTCCCTTACTGGGAGTTACCGGACCGCTTTGTATTGTTTGAAGAGCTGCCGCGCAGTTTCCTGGGAAAATTACTCCGACGGGAAGTTCGCGAATTCCTCACCCCACCGGAGATGGCTGAAGAAAAGATGAAAATGGTTGCTTCACAATAAATCTTCCTACCCGGATCGGTAAGGAACAGGATGTTCATCAGGAGGGATACAGGAGGTACCATGGAAGGCTGGAATGAAGTCGTAGAAGCCGAGGAGAGAGTTAGCACTCTTTCATCTCCCGCCTATCGGTCTACCCCCGATTGGCAGTACTACTACCGGGAAGCATTTTCCCGCAACGAGGGAATCATTCGTCCCGCAGAACAGGAACGATTGCGGGATGCCTGTATTGCCATTCCCGGCATGGGCGGAATGGGCGGTACTCATCTTGCCACCCTGGTCAGAACCGGCATCGGCCACTTCCGGATTGCCGATTTCGATTCGTTTGAAGTGGTAAATACCAATCGCCAATATGGAGCCATGTGCAGCACCCTCGGTCGCAACAAAGCAGAGGTGATGGCGGAGATTGCCCGGGATATGAACCCGGGAGTACAGATTACGGTGTTTAATGAAGCCATTGATGAAACCAATGTGGATCGGTTTCTGGATGGGGCGGACATTTTTTTGGATGCCCTGGATTTTTTCAGTCTGCCAACTCGCCGGATGATGTTCGAAAAAGCGCGCCAAAAAGGCATGTATGCAGT
>CAYYGL010000271.1:0-4021 GCA_964471235.1 uncultured Calditrichaceae bacterium | reverse complement strand
GCTGAAAAAAGTGTGGATGGAAGAGTGACTGAATAAATTTTCACCGGTTTACAGGGAGGAAAAAACATGACTCCTCAGGATCGTTTGAAACAGCAGGCTGCCCATAAGGCGGTAGAATCCGTACATAGTGGGATGGTGCTGGGGCTGGGCACCGGCAGCACCACCCGGTTTGCCCTGGAACGCATTGCCGGGTTGTTGAACAGCGGTCAACTAACGGATATCGTCGGCATCCCCAGTTCCGTACAAACGGAGCAGCTTGCCACATCCCTGAACATCCCCCTTACCACCCTGGATGAGCATCCGGCAATTGATTTGACCATCGACGGGGCGGATGAGGTTGATCCGGTGCTGAATTTGATCAAAGGCGGGGGCGGCGCCTTGCTGCGGGAGAAAGTGTTGGCGCAGGCAAGCCGGCAACTGATCATCATCGTGGATGAGAGCAAACTCTCACCACAGTTGGGCAGTAAATGGCCCCTGCCGGTGGAGGTGATTCCCTTTGCCAGACGCACCGAGGAGAATTTTTTAACGTCATTAGGCGCTGATGTTCGGCTACGGATGCAGGCGGATGAAAAGCCCTACAGTACCGACCAGGGAAATTTGATCCTGGATGCCAATTTTGGGGCGATGGAAGACCCGGAAAAACTGGCAGAACAACTAAACGGACGTGCCGGTATTGTGGAGCACGGCTTGTTCCTGGATTTAGCCACTGAGGTGATTGTGGCGGGGGAAGAGGGGGTAAGACGGATGGTGCGGTAAGGGAGTAGATGAAGTGAATCACCAACGCTCGCGCTATCGGACATGTTCCGACAGCAATAGAATCCCACCCTGTGATTTCATCGTTCCAACCACTCCGAAGAAAAAATTACTGTAATATCTTCCGTGTTCGGTTTAACACGGATTCCGCTATTGTGATTATTTCACCACAAATGCTACAATTCGGTTCATAAAAAGGTAAGATATTACCAACCGGATACTTGGAGGGAAGGTATATAGAATCGAGTAATTCACAATTTTCATCACTCAAGTCAGGAGTAACACCTTCTGCTTCCAGGATATTCTTTGATTCAGTGATACTATGTGTTTTTTAAACGGCAAAGATTTTTCTATAACAATTGCTTTCAGGGCTTTTCAACGCTTTGTTGTGCATTCTGCAAACATGGATTAAATAAATTACTTTCTAATAAAATCTTTGCGGATTTCAGATTCTCTTCTGAATACTCCAACCACATTTTTGTATCATCTTTCATAAATTGTTTCTCCGGCTTCTATCTCGGAAAGGAAAAAGTTATGAGGTGTATCCACTCTGATTGGGATTATATCCAACGGAATTTTCTTTGCAATTGCCCGGGTTAATTTTCGATACTTCATTGCTAACTGTAAATAACCTTCATTACTGTCCTGAATGATAGCCACATCAATATCGTTGGGGGATTCGGAATGAAGATAGGAGCCAAAAAGAATAATTTTTTTTATTTCTTTTTCTGAACTCAGGCTTTTAATCAATTCTTTCTTTAGCAGGTTTTTCAATCTTTGATTTATGGTTTACCCCTAATATTTTGGTCACCTCTAATTGAACAAAAATTAACACATAATTCCCGGAAACACAACAAACAGGGCTATTGAGCGAGCTCTGCTCCTCAGTACCCCAGCACCGGCGCTAACCAGCGTTCCATCTGGGAGATTTCCATTCCTTTCCGGCGGGCGTAATCCATTACCTGGTCCCGCCCGATTTTCCCGACCCCGAAATACTGCGCCTGCGGATGCGCGAAATAATACCCCGATACCGATGCCGGCGGCAGCATGGCATACGACTCTGTCAACCGGATGCCGGTGCTTTCAGTGACCCCCAGCAGCTCGAACAAGGTTGCTTTTTCGGTATGGTCCGGGCAGGCGGGGTAACCGGGCGCCGGGCGAATCCCCCGGTATTTCTCCCGGATGATCTCTTCATTGCTGAGCGCTTCATCCGGGGCGTAGCCCCAGAATTCCTTGCGGGTTAACTCATGCAGGCGTTCCGCAAAGGCTTCCGCCAGGCGGTCTGCCAGGGCTTTGGTGAGAATGGCGTGGTAATCATCATGGTCGGCTTCAAAGGCGGCAACCAGTTCCTCGCTGCCGATTCCCGCGGTAACCGCAAAGGCGCCGATGTAATCTTTGATGCCGCTTTCCTTCGGGGCAATAAAGTCGGCTAAAGCGAGGTTAAATCGGCCGTCCTTTTTCTTCATTTGCTGTCGAAGGGTGTGGATAACGGTGAGAACCGTATCCCGTTTTTCATCCCGATACACTTCAATGTCGTCGCCGATGCTGTTAGCGGGGAAAAAGCCAATCACCGCTTTTGCCCGAAGCCGCTTCTCCGAAACAATGCGTTCTAACAGCTCCCGGGCATCGTGATACAGTTTGCGCGCCTCCTCCCCGTATTGGGGATGGTCGAAAATATCCGGGTATTTGCCCTTCAACTCCCAGGCGGTAAAAATGGCGACCAGTCAATTCGCTCTACCAGATCGGACAACGGGTAATCGCTGAAGACCTTTTTCCCCAGGAATGTGGGCGGGGTAATATCCTCCTGCTGCCACTCGATGACAAAGCGATGCTGCCGGGCGGTCTGAATGGGAAGCAGTTGCTTATCCCCCTGCTTCTGCCGATGCGTTTCCCGCAGCTTTTGATAGCGGGTTTGGGTCTCGCGAATAAATTGAGCCCGCTGGGCAGGATTTAACAAAGCGCTGACCACCCCCACGCAGCGGGAGGCGTCCAGCACATGCACCACCGGCTGCGAATATGCCGGGGCAATTTTGACCGCAGTATGGGTGGGGGAAGTGGTGGCGCCGCCAATCAACAGCGGCACATCAAATTCCCGACGGGACATCTCCTGCGCCACATGCACCATCTCATCCAGGGAAGGCGTAATCAAACCGCTCAAACCGATGATATCCACCTGCTTTTCCACCGCCGTGCGGAGAATTTTTTCTGCCGGCACCATCACCCCTAAATCAATGATCTCATAATTATTACAGGATAATACCACCCCCACAATGTTCTTGCCGATGTCGTGCACATCGCCCTTGACCGTTGCCAGCAGCACTTTTCCGGCGTTTTTCCGGGCGCCGGACGCTTTTTTTTCTTCCTCCAAAAACGGCACCAGGTACGAAACCGCTTTTTTCATCACCCGGGCGCTTTTTACCACCTGGGGAAGAAACATCTTACCGGAACCGAACAGGTCGCCCACCACATTCATCCCCGCCATCAACGGTCCTTCGATTACCTGAAGAGGGGAGCCGTACTTCTGCAGGGCTTCTTCGGCATCCTCCTCGATGTATTGAACAATCCCTTTCACCAGGGCGTGTTTCAATCGTTCTTCCACGGGAGCCTTGCGCCAGGCAGCATCTTCCACCTCGGTCTTCGCCTTCCCCTTAACCGTCTCCGCATACGCAACCAGGCGCTCCGTGGCATCCGGGCGACGGTTAAACAGCACATCTTCCACAAGGGTCAGAAGCTCTTTGGGGATTTCCTCATAAACCGTAATCTGCCCGGCATTGACAATGCCCATATCCATCCCCGCCTGAATGGCGTGGTAGAGAAAAGCGGAGTGCATGGCTTCCCGCACCGTGTTGTTTCCCCGGAAGGAAAAGGAGAGATTGCTCACCCCACCGCTAACCAGCACGCCCGGGAGGGTGGCTTTAATTTGCCGGGTGGCTTCGATGAAATTGATGGCGTAGTTGTTGTGCTCCTCCATGCCGGTCGCCACGGCAAAGATGTTGGGATCAAAAATAATGTCCTGGGCAGGGATGCCCAATTCTTCGGTGAGAATGCGATAGGCGCGCCGGCAGATATCCACTTTTCGTTCCGTGGTATCCGCCTGCCCCTGCTCATCAAATGCCATCACCACCATTGCAGCGCCGTAGCGGTGCGCCAACCGGGCGTGTTGTTTGAAGGCTTTTTCTCCCTCTTTCATGCTAATGGAATTGACGATGCATTTGCCCTGGGTACATTTCAACCCCGCTTCAATCACTTCCCATTTGGAAGAATCGAT
>CAYYGL010000270.1:0-4053 GCA_964471235.1 uncultured Calditrichaceae bacterium | reverse complement strand
CCGCCACAACGTGGTGACGTCGTCATTGGGGCAGGAATCCCCTGATCTTTTTTGATTTGTGCAATTGGTCATGCGCCCGATGCCTGTGCTGCTAAGTAAATGTTTCCAGGTTGATTTCCCCGTTCTGTATTTTTTTTCGAAGGGAAAGATAAAACGCTTCAGTACCCACATCAATCCACCTCCCGTTGAACGGATAGATTTTTAATGGTTTATCTCCTTGCAATGCCCGGGAATAAAATTCCGTGATAATCGATTGGGGCGTCTGCGATAAATATCTGCGGGCTTCCGGCGTTAAGAGTTGATATCCGATGAAGATACCGCTGTGAAGCGATGGAGGAATTTTTTCATTTTTTGCTAAAAATCCGTGTAAATTATTTTCCTCGTCAAATACCACCAGGCTATAATCCCAATTGTTTCCCGACGGCAATACCGCCATTGTTGCCAGGGGATGAAACCGATTATGGTAACTGATGAATTCCTGTAAATCAATATCACATAGCACATCGGCGTTCACTGTTAGGATGGTCTCACCCTCAAAAAAAGGTTCGGCTTTGGCGATGCCGCCGCCGGTGCCTAACAACTCTGCTTCTTCGCTAAAACAAATTTCCATTTTCCACTGTTTGCTCTTGATATGGGAGCGAACCAATTCCGGCAGGTAGTGAAGATTAATCACCACCCGTTTAAAACCCTGGCGTTCCAATTTTTTCAAAATCACATCGATGATCCGCCAGCCATTAAGGGGGAGCAGCGGCTTGGGAAGTTGTCGGGTCAGGTTACCCATCCGGGTGCCATATCCGGCAGCCATCATCATGGCAATACGAATGGTTTCTCTCTGTCTGTTCCGGGCCATGAGGATATACCTTACGTGGTGAAAGCAAATCCGGGAAACAAATTATCCATTCCTGGAATCATCAATTGAAATCCGCTTTGTATTTTGTTAAGTTCAAAATAGTCAATCTCTACTCGGAGGAGAGAGAGATGAGAAAACAACGCTATATATCTTTACTCGGTTTGTGCTTCATTCTTTTGGGAGCATCTTCATCCGCCCAACAAGCTATCTGGGATTCCCTGAACATCCAATATCGGCTGGTGAACAGCTATTATAACCAGGACAAGAATGTATTCAAGATCAAAGTTCCGCCATATTTGAATACCCGGGAAGTGATGCGTCAAGTTCGTTTGGTGGTGCACTGGCCTGGCGATCCGCTCCCGAAAAAGAAAACCGTGGTCTATGTATTTAAAGAAGATGTGCCCGAGAATGCCACCTCTAAAACCGGCGGCGTTTATATTCCCGGGAAGGGATTTTTGTGGGATATGCGAGACTGGCAGCCGGATACCAGTATTCTTCACTATCGCCCCCGCCCGGAAGATAAGTTTATCTACAATACCTTGCTGGATAGCCTGTTTGCTCATCAAGAATTCTCTGACATCAATACCAAAAAAGTGAAACCCATTAAAGAAAACGTTGCTCGTCAGTTTGGTATTCCAGTAGCGGAACTGGATTCCATTTTTTACCGGGTAAAATGGTGGTTGAACCTGCATAAACACGACCATTCCGATAGTCCCTGAAAACGAACCCACGCCATAGGGAACAATCAATATCAGCAACAGGATGCCGTAACAACGTGATCCCCCCGGGAGTGACGTTGTCCTTGGCTACCGTGGCTCCGTTGGAGATGGGATCACATCGGGATGAATGAATCAGCTTACGTGTCAATAATTTCTTCCTTTCGCTCGTAATTGACACCCCGGTCTTTCAGGTATTTCAGAACAAACTCAAAACATTCCTTCCGGTTTGCCACGGTTTCCGGCGGAAAAATGCCCGTTTCCGAAAACAGCCCTGTCAGCACCAGGTTGGCGGTAGCGGTGCAAGTGTACCCGGTGGTGCGTGCCATGGAGTGCGTTCCCGTCTCCACATCAAATCGATCGAAAAGAGAATAGCGATAGCGTTTGCGAATGCCATGTTCTTCTCCCTCTACCACAACCCGCATCACGGTAATATCCTGGTCCCCGGCATTCAGCTTCCACTGGCGGAACAGCAATTGGCTGATGACATCCAGCGGACGAATCGTCGTTCCCTTCACTTGAATTGGCGTCTTATCAAAAAAGCCGCTCTCCCGGAAAATTTTCATCAAATGTATATGACCGGGATAGCGGAGGGTCTTTTCTTTCATATCAGGGATGTTCATGGTTTTTAAAAGAGTGCGCAAGCCGTCGGTGTTTACTGCCTCCAGGGTGCCGACTCCTTCGAACTCCAGAAATTCCGCTTCCGAGAGCGCTTCCCGGGTAACGATATTTCCATTTTCCACCAACCGCGCCGGGCGGGTATATTCTTCAATCACATCACCCGGGGAAAAGGGGGCTTTGTATTGATAGGGCAGGGTGCGTTCTACCGGTAAACCACCTACATAACACTCGAATTTTTCCACCTTCATCCGGGCGTGATGGTATCCTGCAATCATGTTACTCATCCCCGGCGCCACTCCGCAATCCACGACCGCAGTAACATTGTGTTTTTGGGCAAGGGCATCCAGTTCAAAGGGGTCTTCCTCGAAAAAGGAAATATCCACCACGTTTTTTCCGTTTTCAATAACCTGCTGCAGCACGGTAAACCCCATAAATCCCGGTACAGCGCCAATCACCAGGTCAGCATTTTGCACTGCTTTTTTTAGCGCCCCCGGTTGGGTGACATCAGCGCATAACGTGTGAACCGGGCGAAATGCAGCAAGTTGCTGTAACGCGGTTTCATCAATATCCACTGAAGTAACTTCATAATCGTTGCTCAGGTCAATGGCGATTGCCCTGCCCACCAACCCACAGCCTAATACGGTGATTTTTTTCATCTTGCTAATCCTCTTATCCACCTGATGGGAAATTGGGTGCACTGCGAATACGTTGTATTTGTTTGATGTGATGGGCAATGTGTTCTTGTAAGAACCTTAAGGTCTGGAAAATGTTGATGTAGCCGATGACTGGATGACGAAAAATGACGGAATGGTTGCGCTCCCGGGGTAGAACTTCCAAAAATTCACCCAGGGATTGCCGGATATTTTCCCATTCTCGAACCAATTCCCCGTAATGTGGCGGCTGTTGAGGAGGGGCAATCCGTTGGGGCGCTTTAAATTTCAATGGAGACCGGAGGGCGATGGTCAGTGACAGGGACTTGACCGCTGACACCAATCCTGCCCGGGGAAGCGCTTCCGCCTGAATCTTTTTCCCCAGGTATTGCATCGTTCCCTGCTCCGACTGGATTAAGTGGTATAGCACCTGTTCAATTGACCATCTGTCGGGCACCGGGGAAAAAGAAAGCTGCTCCGGAGTCAATTGGTTGAGTTCATTCAGCAAATCGTTCCTTTGATTTTCCAATGCTTGAAATTTTTTGGCTATCTTCGGGTCCATAAGGCTCCTCATTTTAAATGGATTAGCCTGTATTGTAAAACGTTAACTATTCAGCTATATGCCCGTTTGAGTCATTCCGGCATTCTTCCGGGGGAGGAGATTCTCCGAAAGGATCTATGATCGGTATTTTTAGCGTATTACCGTAATTATCTGAAACGAACCTCACCCATCCCCACCCCAACCCGCTTTTTGGGGCGGGAGGGGTTGGGTGAGGTGAAAAAACAACCACTGAACCATGAAAAAGAACGAATGAAATATAAAACGTCAAATTTTCAGGTAAAGCTGAATAGTTACGTAAAAAATAAAAATACGTGTTTTTCACAAAATAAACAAAACCAATTTTGGCAGGGGGGATACCGCAAGTGGGAAATTGATGTTGAATCATCCCCGGCAGGTAAGCGCCATCCGGCAAATGTGATAACTTTTTTGAAATTAATTTCCCAACCATTAGATTAACCCCTAACTTTATGCTGTTTATAATGAATCTGGTGCGCATGAATCAAAAGGGAGAATTACAATGAATCGTACTTCAGTTCAAGTAATCCTTGTAGGCTGGATAATGTTGATGTTGCTGGCAGGATGTACTTCAAAGAAGCCGCCCGGGATTTCGGAAGGAGAAAGTTTACAGGCAGCGATGAAACTGGAAGACCCGGG
>CAYYGL010000269.1:0-4101 GCA_964471235.1 uncultured Calditrichaceae bacterium | reverse complement strand
GCCACGAAGTGGCTCCGTTGGAGGAATCTTCTAACATGCAATTTGTCATGCGCCCAGAGGCGTTCAACACGGTTGGCAAAACATTTATCGGTAAATGAACCGGTAACCGTGTTTCGATTCAATTATTCCGGAAATGAAAATGTTTAACCAAAGTGCCCCTGAAACCAGGCTTCCATACCTTCCACTCCGGTGTGCTATTTCACACAGGAGATGGCGAACAGTCGTGCCATTTCCCCCAATCCCGGGAGATTCACTCCATAATCGTATGGAACTTTCAGCCACGGCATACATTTTGTTTATAAACGAATCCAGGGGCACCGGATTCCAAATGAGATGTAGGGTGTAGATCATGAATGACCTGACCATCAAATTTTTCGGAGTCATCGGTTTTTTGCTCATTTCCCTCTGGTGCATCCTGGATAGTGTGGTTCGGATTCCGGCGGATATTTCCCGGAAGGTGAGGCAAACATTGGAGATGCAGTCGTATTCCCTTGACACTATCCGGGTTTCCGGCAGGGATGTTTTTCTGAGCGGAACACTACCGGATTCAGCAGGTTTAGAGAACGCCATTCAACTGGCGGGATCGGTTCCAGGTGTTCGCCGGGTGGAATATGAGTTTCGGGTGGTTCCCCCGGTATCCAAACTGTCAACAGTGCAGCAGTCTTTAAACAAGTTGTTGATGAATCGAGGGATCGAATTTCAATCTCAAAGCGACCGAATACTTTCGGAAAGCGACTCGTTACTGGAGCAAATTGTGGAGATATTGCAGCGATATCCTCGGACGCACATCGAAATACGCGGGCATACCGATGCGACCGGCAGTGCCGTTTTCAATCTGAACCTCAGCCAGCACCGGGCGGATGCCGTCAGACAGTACCTGATTGCGAAAGGAATTTCCCCCGACCGGCTGATTGCCCGGGGATACGGGGCTTCTCAACCCGTGGCATCCAACGCCACTCCGGAAGGCAGGAAAAAAAATCGTCGTGTTGAATTTATCGTCTTGGAGGATCAATAACCATGTGGTATCTTGTTGGCGAGATTTCAGTATACCTGGTCTTAGCGGCTTCCCTGGGTTTTACCACCGGCTGGCTTTTAAAAGGATATTATAAAAAGCGGGATATCGCTTACCTGGAGAAAATCTGGAAAGCCAATTTTTACAGTCAGGAGGAGGAGTTAAAGCAACTCCGACAAAAAATTGCCCGGTTGGAGACCACTGGTACGGAGGAAGAAAGGGGAGGATGAAGAAGATAAGGGGTGGGGAATGGGGGAGGTTCGTTTCAGATGATGACGGCAATACGCGGAAAAATACCGGTCATAGGCTTCTTCGGAAAATCTCCTACCACGGAAGAATGCCGGAATGACCACAACGGGTATATATCTGAATCGGTACAAGAAATAAAAAAATTAAACTACACAGGTCGTTATGAAAAACATCCTGGTCACCGGCGGGTGTGGATTTATCGGTTCCAATTTTATCCGCTACCTGTTCGAAGAGACTGATTTTGAAGGGCGCATTATTAATGTGGATAAATTGACCTATGCCGGGAATCCGGAAAATCTTTCCGAGATCCGGGAAAAGTTTCCCGACCGCTACATTTTTGAACGGGTGGATATTTGTGACCGGGAGGCGCTGCAAATGGTTTTCGAAACCTACGCAGTGGATACCGTGGTGCACTTTGCCGCAGAATCCCATGTGGACCGCTCTATCGTCTCTCCGGATGCCTTTATTCAAACCAATGTGGTGGGCACCTTCAATCTGCTGGAATTGGCGCGCAAATACCAGAAGCAGATGGTTTTATTTCACCACGTCAGCACTGATGAGGTTTTCGGCAGTCTGGGGAAAACCGGCTATTTTACCGAAACTTCCCCCTATCAGCCCAACAGCCCCTACTCCGCTTCCAAAGCCGCCTCCGATCATCTTGTGCGGGCTTATCATCACACCTACGGGATTCCGGTAACCATCTCTAACTGCTCCAACAATTACGGACCCTATCAATTTCCGGAGAAACTCATTCCACTGATGATTTTAAATGCCCGGGATTGGAAGCCGCTTCCGGTTTATGGTGACGGCAGTAATGTGCGGGATTGGCTGTATGTGACAGATCACTGCCGCGCCATCTGGCTGATTATGAACAGAGGCCGGCGGGGCGACACCTATAACATCGGCGGCAACAGTGAGTTAGCCAATCTTGAAGTGGTGGAAACGATTTGCGACCGGCTGGATGCCATCCTTCCCCCGGAAGAAGGCAAAACGCGCCGGGAGTTAATTACATTTGTTAAAGACCGCCCCGGGCACGACTGGCGCTATGCCATCGATTTCTCTAAAATTCGCAACGAACTGGGCTGGACTCCGGCAGAATCCTTTCAAACCGGCATCGATAAAACCATCCGCTGGTACCTGAACCATGACGAGTGGGTGGAGCGAGTACGGAGCGGTGAATACCTGCGCTGGATGAAAGCGCATTACGGGGAGGGGGGCGCAAAGAGTGACACGTGATGAGTGATGAGGAACGAATGACTACCAATCCATTTATGTACTGCTGTTAGCTATTGGCCGTTGGCATTTTATTGCCGCGCTTTTTGTTTCAGCGGAAATTTTCCCAATTGCCGAATTTTTTATTTAGCCTTTATGCTGACCACCTTCTTACATTGATTACTGACCTACTGACCTACTGACCTACTGACCTACTGATTAGCGACGTCCTGTCAACCGCACTCACCTATCTCCCCTCAACTTTTTTATCTTTTCCCCTATTAAATTTTTAAGCTTCTCTTGTTCATTTACCCCGGGAAGCTCTTTTTCCGTATCCTATTTGTTGTCCAAAAACGGAAAAAAATAGCCAAAATCACCTTACCCATTCCAAAAATTCGCCGATATATAGTTTTTATTAAAGAATCCGGATAATTTGGATAAAATGATTCACTTGAGCCTGTTGCGGGTGTGAAATCTTACGAGCTGATTTCATAATCCGGGGTATTGCGAATCGAAAACCCCGGTTATCAGGACAAAATTCGATCAAAATCTTTCAGAATAAATCCCGGGAAAACTTGTGTATCCTATTGTTCATCCGACTCTAAGAGTGTCTAAAAAGCGGCAGCAAATTTGATTGATGTCGGCTTCAAGAAAAGCTATGAAAAGATATTGTTCCGTTTAACAATCTTTTTCCCGGAAGAAAGAGAGGTTTTACTGAAAATGCTGAGATCCTCATCTTCGGACGCGTTCCGGCGTTCATATTCAGCTTCTCCATGGAAACATCGCTTCCCCATGACTTCCGCCGCATCCGGAGCGCCCCGGGATTCGATACCGTCGGCTATCTCTCTCCTGGATAACTCATTCCCCAACTCATATACGATTACCGTGGCGCCTACTCCGTTTCAGGCTTCCGCTGAAAAATCGCCGCATCGATATGTGTTTAAAAATGTGCTGGTGGAAAGCAATTATCAAACCGATTCGCACTCCTGGCAGGTGGTGGAAAACCCCTATTTTACCCTGGTGGTGGATGGGCATCTCTATCTCCGCAGTTCAAAACGGATGGATCCCCATCAGAATGCCGGTGAATTGCTGGAACGCATCACCGTCACTTCTATAGACCGGGCGGTTGAGGAAATTGCCGGCGGGATGTTTAACCTGTTTATCATTGATAAAGAAAAGAAGCGGATGGTGGTTATTGGGGATCGATGGGGGAGTATGCCGCTGTATATGATCAAGCGGGATGACAATGTCCATTTCAGCGGCAATCAATTTTCGTTTCGGAAAATCGCCTCCCTGTTCGATGCGGCAGTGGTGGAGTTCCTGCGGTATGGCTATCTTCCCTATTCGGCTTCCCTGTATTTGAATGTGGATCGTCTTTTGCCCGGGCAGCGAATTGACCTGGATTTGGCACGCAATCAATTCCGGATTTCTCCACCGGCAGTGTATGAATTCAAGCCGGTGAAGCATCGCATTGCCCTGATGACGGATGCCGGGGAAATGTTCCACCAGGCACTGGCAGCGTATTTTGCCCGATTCGATTCCCAACCGATTGCATTGGAGCTGGATGGCGGATTCAGCTCCCGATTGGTATATGCCTGGGGGCACGCGCTTGCCCGGGATGTTTTTTT
>CAYYGL010000268.1:0-4132 GCA_964471235.1 uncultured Calditrichaceae bacterium | reverse complement strand
TTTTTTGGGGCGGGAGGGGTTGGGTGAGGTGAAAAAACAACCACTGAACCATGAATAAGAACGAATGAAATATAAAACATCAAATTTGCAGGGATAGCTGAATAGTTACTAATTTTTTTTGATTTGTGCAATTTGTCATGCGCCCTTCACGTTGTGGCCCGTCGCGTATCCGCTGCGATCATTGCGGTAAAGAAAAAGTTTTGATGACAAAAACAGATTTCTACAGGAACGCTTTCTTCTCTACGTCCTAAATAGCTACTACCTGAGTCGTTACAAAATTATATAAAGAATATTTTTAAAAAAGGGATGGAGCCATGCGATAGCTTGATTCCACGTTTTTGTAACGATAATGGGTGAAAAAGGCAAAATCCATACCCGTACCAACTCACTGTAACGCATAAAAAGAACCGTCTTTGCTGCCAAAGAAGATTTGCCCTTCGTACACCACCGGGGAGGAAAAAATTCTCCCACCGGTGGAGAAATTCCAGACCGGTTCGCCAGTTCTCCGGTTTACCCCTATCAACATGCCCGCTTCGGTACCGAAATACACCATGTCACCGGCCACTGCCGGGGAAGATTCGATTTCGGCATTGGCGTCGTATTTCCACCGAAGTTCCCCGCTCAGGGCATCCAGCGCATAAAAATAGCCGTCTTTGCTGCCAAAATAAACACTTCGTTCAGTAACAGCCGGGGAAGCGGTAATCTGGTCACCCGTGGTAAATTTCCAGATTTCTTTCCCGGTTTTAGCATTAACCGCATAAAAATTGCCATCCAGGCTGCCCACATACACCACATCATGCCAGAATGCCGGGGAGGAAAAGATTAAGTTTTGAGTCTCAAAGTGCCAGCGTTCTGAGCCATCTTTGCGGGTAATTGCATATAAATTGCCATCCCAACTGCCAATAAAAAGAGAGCCGTTCGCAATTGCCGGGGAAGAACTAAACCCGGTGCCGATCTGTTGTTGCCATAGGAGTTTGCCGTTTTTCTTTGAGATGGCGAACAATTCCCCATCCAGGTTGCCCGCATAAACGGTTCCGCCCGACACCACCGGGGAGGAAAATATTTTCCCCTCGGTGGCAAATCGCCACACCTCCTCGCCGGTTAATGCATCGAGTGAATACACATTCCCATCATAGCTCCCGATGAACACCCGGTCGCCGGTTACCAATGGAGTCGCTCCGATTTCGCCCCCGGTTTTAAACTTCCACTTCAATTCCCCGGTAAGGATGTCAACCGCATAGAGAAAGCCCCGGGTGCATCCGAAGTAAACCGTCTGCTTTCCGATAGCCGCCGAGGAGCGAACCCATCCTTCGGCGGCAAATTTCCATTTCACTTGCGGGGAATGTTGTAAAGGTTGGGTTGGATAAGTGCCGGTATTCCATGCGTTCCCCCGGAATTTTGAACCAGTTTTAAGACCGCCGCCGCAGTGGGTAAACAAAAGTATTATCATACCGGTTGCTATCAGGTAGCGTAACCCCGCCCATCGCATCTTTCGTTTCACCGTCTCACTCATTATTCATCTTTCAAATTCAGACCGAAAGCATCCCTGCAGAACTGCTCCTTTCACAAGTCTATAATATTGTCATTACCTCTATTTCCGGAAGTGTTAAATATCAAGATTAAAGAATGGGAAAACCTGAAACTGTCAATCCCGCCGCTGAAGACGGGATTGACAGTATGGAGTTTAAGGCAGAGTAGCCACAGGTGTTAATTATAGGTAGGCAAAAAGGAATAATCCCGGGCATATTCCAACATCTGTTCCGTGAAATCGTCCGGATATTCCACTTTCACATCAACAATCTGATCACCCTTCATCACCGGCACCAGCCGGGGATTAATAAATCCGCCGTACGGTGCAATATTCAATTTCTCAAAGCGCTTCAGCACTTCTTCATGCAACTTCGGATCAACTTTTACTCCATAAGTTTCCACTAATTTTTGGGCGGCATCGTAGTCGCCCTGGGATTTAATCCGTTGGATTTCCCGCAGCAGACGCCCAAACAGAACCCGCAGTTTTTGATAATCATTGATGACAAAATAAGTTTTTCCGTCTTTATGAACTTCTTCGATCACATTGTCCGGTTTCCCCATCTCGTAAGCCCATTTGGCAATTAATTGGCGATTCCGCATGTGGGCTTCTTCCAGATTTTCTCCCGGCTGTAAGCGACGTAATTGCAGCATTAAACCGTTCAGGATATAACGCAGGTAAGCCACTTTGCCCACATCGGTAGTCGGCATCACACCAATTTCCACCAGCTTGGGATCGAGGATATAATACAATGCCACCAGATCCGCCCGGGCTTCTTCCAGGGTGGATGCATAATTCTTTAGCGTTTCTTTCGGGGTGCCCACACCCGGCTCCAATTTTCCCGAAGCATGACCGATTACCTCGTGCATATCGGTATGCAAATCATTGGCGATGGTGCCGTATTTTTTCGCTAACTCGATATCCTTTTGAGAATACCAGAATTCTTCCAGCATCCCGCTGCCTTCGGATACTTTATTGTAAGAATGGATGATGTTGCCCAGACTGACGGATTTGGAGCCGTATTCAGCGCGAATCCAGTTGGAATTGGGTAAATTAATGCCGATGGGCGTCGAGGGCGAGGCATCACCGGATTCCACTACAACGGTAATCACTTTCGCCGAGACACCCTTCACATTTTTCTTCTTATGGGCATCCATGATCGGTGAATGGTCCTCAAACCACTGGGCATTATTGCTGATGGTGGCGATGCGCCTGGTGGCTTCCATGTCCTTTACCGATACCACCGATTCAAAGGAACCCCGGTATCCCAGGGGATCGCCATACACCTCGATAAACCCATTCACCACATCTATTAGCGAATTGGTATCCTGCACCCAGGCGATGTTGTATTCATCGAACACTTTCAAATCGCCGGTTTTGTAGTATTTGATCAACAAATCCAGTGCTTTCTTCTGCTTATCATTCTCCGCAACCTGGCTGGCTTTCTCCAACCAATAGACAATCTTTTCAATCGCCGGGCTATACATCCCACCAACTTTCCAGACCCGCTCGACAATCTTCCCATCCTTTTTCATCATCTTGGAATTCAGCCCGTAGGAAATGGGATGGGGATCCCCGGGATTGATGATTCGCTTGTAGTATTTTTCCACTTCCCGCTGGGTCACGCCTTCATAAAAATTGTTGGCAGAAGTGGCAATCATATCCACATTGGGATCCAGATTGACGCGCTTGGCATCGACCGTTGGGTCAAACAGGATGGGAGTCAGTTTGCGAATCAAATCATCCAGGGTTTCGCCTTTTTGTAACGGAAAATCGCCGCCCGGGGAATTCTTCACCAGTTCGGCAAAATATGTGGATGAAAATCCGGGCATAATTTTGATGCTGGAATAATGATGATGGATGCCGTTGGAGAACCAGACTCGTTTGGTATAGACCATAAATTTCTGGAAATCATCGGTCGTGCGGTCGCCTTTATAGTTCTTTACAATGGCTTCCAGGGTGCGGCGGATGTAAAGATTGTGTTTATAGTGTTGATCCCAGATGATATCCCTGCCGGACAATGCTGCCTGGTAAAGATAGTAAGCCAGTTTTTTACGCTGCAAGCTCAGGGTATCGAAACCCGGCACCTGGTAGCGCTGAATTCGCAAATCCGCAAATTGCTCGGTCTGGTACTTAAATTCTTCTTTCGGCTGTTCCGACTGCTGCGTGCACATTACCATCATAACTCCTGTTAACATAAAAATGACGGTTTTAATCCATTTCATTATAGACCTCTCTCTTAAGTTTGTGTTAACGACCATTAGTTTACACATCACTTAAGTTAAAATCATGGGCGCATATTTCAAAGCCTTCCAAAAATATTTTGAGGAATTGTCTGACTATCCGGGAGATAAGATGGGTGGACTACAATTCGTTTTCAGTGTACGGAGGGAATTTACCTGTTTATAACAGTTTAGCTCTGTAAAAAAACGTTACCCGATAATAGAATATATTTAGAACCCACCCTCTTCATCTCCATCTCTTTGAAAGGGGGAAACAGGTGGTGAGGTAAATAAACTATGGAGAAATCAGCCAAACCTTTTCAAGGGCACATGACAAATTGCATGTTAGAAGATTCCTCCAACGGAGCCACTTCGTTGCGGC
>CAYYGL010000267.1:0-4159 GCA_964471235.1 uncultured Calditrichaceae bacterium | reverse complement strand
CGGAAGTGGCAGTTCGTTCCGGTGATGTGGCATTCATGGTGCTGATGGCAGCCCCGGGGGTCACCGGAGAGGAACTGCTGATTCAACAGAGCAAAGCGATCATGGAAGCCGACGGTGTTGACCCGGCGTTGATAGCCAAGGGTACCAGGTCATCGCAGGAAATGTTTGAGGTGATTAAAAGCACAGCAGACAACAAGCTTGCCAGGGAAAAATTGGGGCAGATTCATCATAGGTTTATGGAAAGTTTATCCGAAGAAGAAAAAAAGGCATACCACAACTTCGGCGGTTCTGATGAGTTATTCGAATCCCGGTTGCCCATGCTGGTCTCCCCGTGGTTCCGGCAGCTTTTAACCTACGATCCATTTCCCTATCTGGAGAAGGTAAAATGTCCGGTACTGGCACTAAACGGGGAAAAAGATTTGCAGGTGCCGCCGGGCACCAACCTGAAACGAATTGAAGCGGCGTTAACAAAGGGGGGTAACGCCCAATACATGATGAAGGAATTAGCGGGTTTAAATCATCTCTTTCAAACAGCACAGACCGGGCTGCCGGAAGAGTATCCCAAAATAGAAGAGACCATCTCCCCCGTTGCGTTGAAAACCATTGGGGACTGGATTCATAAAATTGTAATGGCGACCCAACAATAGCGTAAGGAATTGTGTCACTTCGGCAGGATTCGGCTCATACGAGTGTGAAGTCGGGGAGCACCGTCAACAAACCGGGTGGGGGCTTCCCGACAATCCCTCAGGGAGTGGTGCCCTGGGGTTCAAAATAAAGAATCCCCATATCATCGCACCATTTCCGGGCTTTTTCCCGTAACATATTTTGTTTAAACTGATACCACTTATCCGTTAACCCATACCGGTCAAGATTTTCTTTAAACCGTTTAAATGCACCTTTGCCCTGAATAGAGCTGCACATCACCAAACTTAATTCCTTATCCGGCAGCGTTAAGCAAAATTCTTCCATGATGCGATATTCATCAATTTCCAGGTAATCCGGTAGTTGAATATATTCATCGGATGAAAGCTCTGCCCGGGCTTTCTCCCAAATCTCGTTTTGCAGTTCTCGGAAATCTTCATCCAGTTGTTCCTGCTCATCTGCAGCTTTCACCTGGCCGGGAATGGTGAAGATTTCACCGGTACGGGTATTCAGATAAACTTCGGTTTGGTCGGACACAAACTCCAATGCTTCGATGAGAACATCAAGGTTTACCGGCCGTTTCATGGCGATGCTCCTCGAATTTAAGCCAATTGGTATGCAATCTGAAATTGCCAAACTTAAGGCTTAAATGCAAATGGAAATTAGAAATATTTCGGAGCGGAATCTACAAAAAACCGATTACTAAGTTGGTTAATTTGAGGCATAGCGAAGGATTTACCGGGGCATCCGGGGGACGGAAAGCCCCGGGAGGAGGGAGGCTTCCACTCCGTTGTTATCGTAAACGACCCTAATCGAATTAGGTGAGTGTTATAAATTCCTCAGGAACAATACCGGCCAATAATTCGGGAGATGATTTCGGTAAATTTTCTCCGGAAGAAACGGCATGAAACGGCTGTTTAATTAAAGCAGCAGATATTGGTTTGTATGAACCGTTGAGGTATTTGATTTGATGTGAACACTTCCCCGACGGTAGCCTGCCAAATCCACCATCACTTGTTTAAACCCTAACGTTTTCAGATACTGATGGACTTGCTCACGGGTTTTCGGTTTCAGTAATCGGGGAATTTCTGTTTTATCCAACTCTATCCGTGCCTGGCTACCAAGATAACGTACCCGCACCTGAGTAAAACCGAGTTGTTTCAAGAACGCCTCGGCATGCTCCACCTGCTTCAGTCGTTCTACAGTAATAGGGGTACCGGTAGGGAAACGGGAAGATAAACATGCCATTTCCGGTTTATTCCAGGTGGGTAATCCCATTCGACGGGAAAGCCAGCGAATTTCCGTCTTATGTAATCGAGCCTCTTTTAAAGGGCTTTTCACTGAGAACTCACTTGCCGCTTGCATACCGGGGCGAAAGTCACTGCTATCATCCCGGTTGGTTCCATCGGCAATGAACTGAAAACCGTAGCGCCGGGCATAGTCATATATTTCGCCGAACAATTCTTTTTTGCAAAAATAACAACGGTTGGTGGGATTGGCAGTATAACGGGTGTCTTCCATCTCATGGGTTGTGATGGTCTCTACCGGGAGGTGAAAATCCTGAGCAATTTGCAGGGCTTCCTTTAACTCTGCTTGCGGTAGGGAAGGAGAAATGCCCACCACCCCCATTGCCTTATCATGCAACACCTCCACCGCGGTTTTTAACAAAAAAGTGGAATCCACTCCCCCGGAATACGCTACCAATAGATTCGGATAGGTGGAAAGGATTTCCCGTAGTCGCTCAAATTTAGCCAATGCGGATTTCATTGTTCGACGGCTATACAGTTTAGTTACCGGAAAAAATTCTGGCGAGATCATTGAAAATGACAAAGAAAATCAACATCAGTAGAAAGACCATCCCGATTTGCTGAACAATCATTTTGGCTCTCACCGGCAGGGGTTTTTTACGGATGCCTTCAATTAAGATGATGACCAGGTGGCCGCCGTCTAACGCCGGAATGGGCAGAATATTGATGATCGCCAGCACCACGCTGAGATAGGCTATCAACAGAATCAAATTGCTGTAGCCTTGCTGGGCGTAATCTTTGGCTACCTGGGCAATCCCGATGGGCCCCATCAGCATATCCCGGGTAGACTCCTGCCCGGTGATTAAGCGAGCAAACCCTTTGATATTGAGTTCTCCGAACAACACCGCCCTCTGAAATCCTTCCGCGATTGCCGGGAAAAAAGACACTTTCCGATATGCCACCTGGTAGCTGATGCCGATCAACCCCCGGGTTATCGATTTCCCGTTTTTATCTTCAAGGGTATGGGGTTTTGGCGTTATCACCTTCACCAGGGTTTCTTCTCCCCGGCGAATGGTAAAGGTAAGGGGTTTACCGGGACTATTGTAAATCAGGGAAGTCATGTCATTCCAACTGGTGATAGCACTGTCATTAATAGCGACGATCCGGTCGCCGGGTTGCAAACCGGCTTCGACTGCCGGAAATCCGGGTTGCAAACCGCCCACTACCGGAGGAAGCAGGGGCCCAATACCAAACCGTTCCATATCGGTGAGTTTATGATTGTTCCAGTGCAGCACAATCTCCTGCACAGTGCCATTTCGTTCAATGCGAAATGTGATATCATTCCCCAGGTGCTTCAAGAAGGCATCGTTGATGTCCTGCCAATTTTCAATCCGAGTATGGTTAATCGCTAAAATTTTGTCGTGAGGTTTCATCCCCAGGCTGTCAGCGATTCCACCTTCCTCCACCACCCCTATAGTGGTGGTGGGCAGTACCGGTTCTCCCTTATACCAGAGAATTCCGCCCAAGATGATTACTGCCAGCAAAAAATTCATAATGACGCCGGCAGAAATGATGATAACCTTTTGATAGGTGGGTTTGGACATAAATTCATAAGGTGCCCCGGTGAGTGAACTGCTGTCCATGCTTTCATCAATCATCCCGCTCATTTTCACATACCCCCCCAGGGGAATGGCGGAAATGCAATAATCGGTATCGCCTAACTTGATGCCGAACAAGCGGGGAGGAAATCCAATGGAAAAGCGTTCCACCCGTACGCCAAATATCTTAGCCGCGATAAAATGACCTAATTCATGAACCAGGACCAATACTCCCAGAACAATCACAATGGGAAGGATGTTGCTAATTACGGTACCGAATAATCCTGACATTCTTTATTCCTTTTTGCCTTGTTTTCTGTTTCTGACGCTGTTTTGATCCGGCTTTTTTAAGACATGTTCCCAAATGCCAATCAAAAACAGTATCATTCTTATTTTAATGTAGTAAAATTGAATGGCGAATGCATTCCTTTTTTCGAGTTCGTTATTTTGATTCTTTTTCTCGGTTAATGTTACGGAAAACATTATTTACAAACATTTCTCACTTCAACAACGAATGTTCTTTTTTACTGACCGGGTACAATGATAGTTTTTAATGTTCCAGTCCAAAATTTCCGGTTGGGTGGTAGAAATTTTGAAAATTTTTTTCTGAGGCTGCCTATTTAACTCTCCCCCTTTCATCCCCCTCTCTTGGAAGTCGAAGATCCCGATTCG
>CAYYGL010000266.1:0-4193 GCA_964471235.1 uncultured Calditrichaceae bacterium | reverse complement strand
CTGCACAACTGGAAGAATTGGGCAGCCGTTATGCGCTGGGTCGTTCCAATGCCGCACAACTGGAAGAATTGGGTAGTCGGTATGCGTTGGGTCGTTCCAATGCCGCTCAGTTGGAAGAATTGGGCAGCCGGTATGCACTGGGTCGTTCCAATGCCGCACAACTGGAAGAGTTGGGCAGCCGTTATGCGTTGGGTCGTTCCAATGCCGCACAAGTAAAAAATCAGTAATTGATTCCCATCTCCCCATCGCATAAATTTGCGATTCACCATCTTTTTTCTTATTTTAGAAAGCCCTCTTCCAATGGGGGCTTTTAACTTTTCCACATCAATTGCTTTTAATGGATGCTGTCCATACCGGGATAAAATTGGGTTGAAGGGGAAAATCCATAATCAACGTAACTATTCAGGTATGTATCCACGAATTAACACGGATGCCAGTACAAATACGAAAAAACATACGTTTATGTCGAACGGGTAAGCGCACCCGCCGCTTACAGCAAAATAAATCCCATTTTATCGGATTATGTGGATAAACAACTATCAACTGATCATCTCTTTTTTTGTGTTCACTTGTGGAATAGTTACTAATCAAAAATATTTAAGCCGAAATAGGGTGTGAAAATAGTATGAATTGTTACAAGAATTCTCACAGCCTCCAGCCATTTTTTATCATTCTTTCCCTTTTGCTATTGTATTCTCCGTTGTTCTCTGCAAAGTGGCTGCAGAAAGAAAGTGAGCATTTTGTGGTCATTTATAAGCCCGCGCATGCTTACCTGGTGCCGCATATTATAACGGCGGCAGAGGCATCTCTGGAAAAGCTGCAACAAATTTTTGATTATCAACCATCCGAAAAAATTTATATCAATACCTATGATTTTAGTGATTACGGGAGTGCCGGTACCACCACGGTTCCGGAGAATTACATTCGTTTGCAAATTGAACCGATAGAACTGGGGTATGAGAGCATGCCCTTTCAGGAGCGGTTCCAGTGGTTAATCAGTCATGAATTGGTGCATATTGTGGTGAACGACAAAGCCACCCGGGCGGAAAAATTTTTTCGTTCCCTGTTTTCAAAAGTGCCGCCGCAAAATATCCAACCCCTGTCCATTTTTTACAGCCTGCTTACCAATCGCACCCGCTACAGTCCCCGCTGGCATCAGGAAGGGATTGCCGTGTTTATGGAAACCTGGCTGAACGGCGGCTTCGGTCGGGTGTTGGGCAATTTTGATGAAATGTATTTTCGCTCCTTGGTGTATGAGCAGCAACCGATTCCCTCTGAGAAAATATTGGATGCGAAAGTAAGTTATGAGTCATTCCTGGTGGAAACGTTGTTCTATCTCTACGGCGCCCGGTTTGACGCCTACCTGGCTTCCCAATACGGTTATCAAAAATTAATTGACTGGTATCGTGCCGCACCGGGAGATTTTTACCGGGGGTTTGAAAAGAAGTTTAAGAAAATTTTTGGTATTTCGTTCGGGGAAGGCTGGCAGGGGTTTATTGAAAATGAAATCGCTTTCCAACAAAAAAATATTCAGCGGTTGAAGAAAAGTCCTCTTACCCGTATAGATGCCATCCCGGATACCCCCTCGGGATGGGTGACATCTGCTTATCCGGAACCCGGGCAGCACGCAATGGTGTTTGGGTACCATCAGGCGCATCATTTAACGGCTATCGCCCGGTTAAACCTAAACACCGGAGCTATCGAACACCTGGGGTCCCTGCCCTCACCATCGATTTTGCAAATTGCTTCCACTGCTTATGACAACAATCTGAAACTTCTGTTTTATACTGCCAACAACAACAAGCTATTTCGGGATATTTATGTGTTGAGCACTGCTTCCAAAAAGAACAAACTCCTGTTCCCCGATTGCCGGGTGGGGCAAATTACCGTTTCTCCTACAACCCATGAGTTGTGGGGCATCCAGCATTACGCGGGCAAATCCACCCTGGTCTATTCAGCCTATCCCTATCGGGAGTTGATTCCGGTGGTTGGATTTAATGTAGGGGATAATTTGCAGCAGCTATCGGTCAGCCCTTCCGGCAGGTACCTGGCGGCAATTCTTCACCAGGCAAGCGGGCGGCAGGCATTGATTGTGTCAGATTTACAGCAAATCCGGGATGGCAAAAATTTTAGCTTTAAAGTGATTTCCCAGGAGGGCTCACCGGGGAATCCCTCCTGGAGTCCGGATGAGGCTTATATTTACTGGAATGCTTACATCAATGGCGTCTCCAATATTTATCGCTACGATACCAATAGCGGTGAAATCCTCCCCTTTAGCAACACCATTCGGGGGCTTTTCAAACCGTTGTATCTAAATGACGACTCTTTATTTGCTTTTGAATTCACCAGCCACGGGTTTCACCCGGTTATCATTCCCAATCAACCGGCGGAGCGGTTATCCGCTATTGAATATTTTGGGCAACAGGTGGTGGATAAGAATTCCGAGGTAACCCAATGGGCTTTGCCTGTCCCCCAACCGATTCAATCAACAAAGGATACCCTTGACGGTGTTTCCCCCTTTCAACCGTTAAAACATCTGCGAATTCAATCTTTTATTCCGGTGGTTACCGGATTTCAATCGCAGGTGGCAGTAGGTGTTTATGCCCAAATTTCCGATCCCCTGTTAAGCAATTTTTTTACGGTAGAGGCAGCCGTTACCCCCAAGCGAGAGAATTTTCTCCAACCCCGCTTCCATCTGAAAGTTAAGTATGAATATATGCGGAAATATATCTTCAGTTTTTCCCACAATGCGCCCAATTTTTACGACTTGCTAAATGATCGGAAACAGGGGATGATCGGAAATAAGATTACTGCCGGGTACCGAAAATTTTTTAAATATGATATTCCCCATAAAATTGAGTTGGCATCCGAAGCCGCATTGTATACCGGCATCGAAGCGATTAACGATAACCTGGTGAAAGTAACCCGACCGGATTTTATCGTGTTGCAAAGTGCGCTTAAATCCAATAATGTTCGCCGAGCTATTGGCAGCATTGATCACGAATCCGGCAGTGAGTGGGCCGTTACCGGTATGTTTTTCGGGGTTGAACCGCGCCGGGTGACGGTGGTGGGTGGATTCCATGCCGCTGTCGGGTATTATAAGCCCTTCTGGGTTCCCCATAATATTTTCCATATCAAGCTCAGCACCGGGTACCGTTACACCAAACCGTACCTGTCCATCGGCAAGTTTTATTTCGGCGGTTTTGGTAACCGGATTGTGGACCGGGCAAATGTGAAGCAGTACCGTAAGGTGTTTCGTTTCCCGGGGATTCCGATTTACAGTCTGCCCGGGGACCGGTTTGTAAAACTGATGATTGAACACAATCTGCCGCCCTTCAGACCGGGGAAACTGTTTTTAGGAGAGCATTATCTCAGTAACATCAATTTTTCCTGGTACAGCCAGGGACTATGGATTCACTCCCCGCAAGCCGATCTATGGGGCGACCTGGGTGCCCAACTGAATTTTGTGTTTAATCATTGGTTCAACTTGCAATCAACCGTCTCAGTGGGAGCTGCCCGCGCCTGGTCCCGCAGCGGTAATAATTGGGAGTGGTTTATCTCGGTTAAGCTGCTCAAGCATTAACATGTAAGTTCCTGGGCGAATACCGAATGCTGAGGAGAAATGGGGCAGGTCGAAAAGAAAACGAATTCAAGAAGCGATTATTGGATTGATTTTTGAACCGAGCAGTATTGCCTTGTGGGTGATTTGGTAATACAAAAATAAGACTGAGAGCATGAAGACAATAACATTGAAATTGCCGACAACATTGGAAGCTCATCTGGAATCTGTGGCGAAAAAGACCAGGGTGAGTAAATCCGAAATTATTCGTCGGGCGATTATTTATTATTTCTCGAATATGGATATTGAAGACAGGGGTTCTTTTCTGGATTTAACCAGGGATTTGGATGGGACCCTTTCCGCTCCGGAAGATCTTTCAATTAATGAGGATCATTTTAAAGAATATGACGCATGGGGTCGGAAAAAATTATAGTAGATACCGGTCCGTTAGTGGCTTTCTTTAACAAAAATAATTCCTACCATAGCTGAACGATTGAACAGTTTGGGAGAATACAGCCCCCACTGTTTACCTGTGAAGCGGTTTTATCCGAGGCATGTTTTTATTGCGGCAATATATCTCCCGCCCGGCAGGGTTAAGTATCATGTTGCTTAGAATTATTTAGACAACATAAAG
>CAYYGL010000265.1:0-4241 GCA_964471235.1 uncultured Calditrichaceae bacterium | reverse complement strand
TGGTTCGAATCCAGCAGCGCCCACAAGTGTCTTCTCCCGGCGCTTCGCTCTGTTGGGCTAGAGGTTCCGACATTGTCTTGTCGGAAAGGTCGCTGGTTCGAATCCAGCAGCGCCCACAAGTGTCTTCTCCCGGCGCTTCGCTCCGTTGGTCTAGAGCGTTCCGACATTGCCTTGTCGGAAAGGTCGCTTTCTCGAATCCTGCAGCGCCCACAAGTGTCTTCTCCTGGCGCTTCGCTCTGTTGGTCTAGAGCGTTCCGACATTGCCTTGTCGGAAAGGTCCCTGGTTCGAATCCGGCAGCGCCCACAAGTGCCTTCTCCCTGATGGAATGGGGGAATAACTCTCATGCCATTTCATGTTTATGTTTTAAAAAGCGAAAAGACTCAAAACCAGGAGATTCACAACTTTTTACGATTTCCCCCCTTTTTCCCTTTTCCTTACCATCCTCTTCCCCACAATCCCCTTGATTTGCAGATGCATTCTTTTTAAACTGTTTGGCACAAAATCAAGTTATTAAGAATTGAGAAAATCCATGGTTTTTTTAGATTACGTGAAAATACACCTCAAAGCCGGTCAGGGTGGCAGCGGCTGCATGAGCTTCCGCCGGGAAAAATTCATTCCCAAGGGAGGGCCGGATGGCGGCGATGGGGGAGACGGCGGCAGTATTATCCTGCAGGTGAATCCCCAATTGCAGACCCTGATAGATTACAAATACCACTCCCATTACCGGGCGCCGCGTGGCGAACATGGGAAGGGGAGTGATCGTCATGGCAAAAAGGGGAAAGACGTTCTTTTGCAGGTGCCGGCCGGGACGGTGGTTAAGGATGCCGACACCGGCGAGGTGCTGACGGATTTAACTGAACCCGGTCAACAGTTTGTGGCTGCCCGGGGCGGAAAGGGAGGACGGGGAAATGCCCGTTTTGCCACCCCTACCCACCGCGCCCCGCGGGAATGGGAGGTGGGAGAACCCGGCGAGGAACGCACCATTATCCTGGAACTTAAACTGATTGCCGATGTGGGACTGGTGGGTAAACCCAATGCCGGGAAGTCCACCCTGCTGGCAGCGATTTCCGCAGCACGCCCCAAAATCGCCGACTACCCCTTTACCACCCTCCAGCCTAATCTGGGTATTGTGCAATACCGGGAGCTAAAAAGCTTTGTGATGGCAGATATCCCCGGCTTGATTGAAGGGGCTCATGAGGGCAAAGGGCTGGGATTGCAATTCCTGCGTCATATTGAACGCAACCGGGTGATTGTCTATTTGATTGACCCCACCGGAGAGGCAATGGACAATTCCGATGAGCAGGCGCCGCTGAAAACATTCCAATCATTACGCTGTGAACTGGAAGCGTATTCCCCGGTATTACTGGATAAACCGGCGTTAATAGTGCTGACCAAGAAAGACATCTGGCAAGATATAGATTGGGTAGAAAAATTGGCTGAAAAATTTCCTCACCCGGTGTTGAGTATTTCTGCTGTAACCGGGGAAGGATTGGAAGAATTTAAACACACTGTCTGGGAAATGCTGGAAACTTTGAAGAAAGAAGAACTGACAATCGATGCTGAAAGCTAAACAATTCCTTGTTCAGTAATCAGTGTTCAGTTGCTGAAAGCCGAAGGTTGACAGCTATTAATTTTGATATACCATAACCTTTTGCCTTTTACCCTTTACCTTTTACCTTAAGCACATCATGACGGAACGACGTATCCAGCTTCAAGATATTCTGTTGCTGCTGACCATCCCGATGATCGGTGCCGGGCGGGTGCGCCGCCTGCTCTCGGTGTTTGAATCGGTGGATGAGATATTGCATGCCCCGTTGCGCCGGTTGCGGCAAATCGATGGCATTGACGAAAAGTTAGCCCGGCAGATAAAATCCGGCGGCGACCGGGAAGCGGTAGCTTATCAACTCGATTTGATGGAACAGTTGGGCATCCAGTGCGTGACCATCTGGGATGCCCCTTACCCGGAATTGTTAAAAAACAGTATTGACCCGCCGGTGGCGTTGTTTTACCGCGGGAAGCTTCCGGAAGAATGGCCGCCCACCCTGGCGGTAGTGGGCACCCGTATGCCGACCGCCTATGGTCGTATGGCTACCGAAAAGTTGGTTTCCGAACTGGTGAATGAAGGAATTGCTATTGTTAGCGGGTTAGCCCGCGGGGTGGATACGATTGCCCACCGGACGGCGTTGAAACGGGGCGGCGTTACTTATGCGGTGCTGGGCTGTGGGGTGGATTGCATCTATCCCCCGGAAAACAGCCGCTTGTTTGAACAGATAGAACAGGAAGGCGCAATCTTCTCGGAATATTTTATCGGCACCCAGCCGGATGCGGTAAATTTTCCCAGGCGAAACCGGATTATCAGCGGGATGAGCCTGGGAGTGGTGGTGGTGGAAGCCGGTCGGAAAAGCGGTGCCCTGATTACCGCAGCCTATGCCGTGGAACAGAACCGGGAAGTGTTTGCCATCCCCGGGAATATTACCAGCCCCAAAAGCGTCGGCACCAATCGATTGATCCAGCAGGGCGCCAAATTAGTTGCCGGGGTGGATGATGTTCTGGAAGAAATCAGCAGCAAACTGAGACGTAAGGAGGCATTCACCAGGCCGCTGCCGCCCAACCTGAACGAGCTGGAGCTAAAATTGCTGGATCATCTCAGCAACGAACCCAAGCACATCGATAAATTGGTGCTGGAGTTACAGGAATCTCCCTCGGTTATCCTTGCCCGGTTGCTCACTTTAGAACTGATGGGCGTGGTCAAGCAGCTTTCCGGGAAAATGTTTGTGCGGTTGTGAGAAGTGATTTTTTCGTACCCACCCTGAATGCTAAGGCTTGCCTGGTGTCTTAGCGTCATTTGCGTCTCCTTTGCGCCCGTTACGGTTCTTCTTTGTAACCGCTAAAAACGTAACGAAGGCGCAAAGTTTTTCCCTCGTTCCAAAACTCTTGTTTTGGAATGTCGTAGCTCTGAATACTCTGTTTTCTATTATGTTGAATCTCATCTTTACACTCAAACAAAACAGAGTTTTGTTTACTAAAGCCTCACCAAACAGGAGTTTGGTGACGAGAGATAAAACCTCCAAAAAAGTCGTAAACAACATTACCCACTAAAACTTTAAGCCAAAAAATCTGACGATTTAAATTTTTACTCTTGGAGCAATGACCGGCGGCACTTAAATTTTATACTTGATATTGATATTCCACATTCCGGATGAACCGCACTTCACCATCCGATTTCGGTAAATGTTAATGTGTGATATTTTTTAATCGATAACTACTGAGAATTGGCAGCTTAAAAACCTAACATAACAAAGGGTTTGGATTTGGAAAAACACAGGGATTCCACAGAACGAATCACTCCCGCAATTCCGATGACACACAGGAAACGTTTTGTCCTTTCCATAAAACACGAAGAGCCTTTTCCCTTTAACTCTGTTTACCCTATTAACCGGAGGAAAGTTAATGAAGAGTAGTTTTTTGTTTACCTCGGAGTCCGTCTCAGCGGGGCATCCCGATAAAATTTGCGATTCCGTATCCGATACCATAGTGGACGCCATTTACCAACTGCCGGGCGATGTCTCCCACAATCGCGCCGCCATTGAGACCCTGGTGACGGAAAACCTGACCGTGCTTGCCGGGGAAGTTTCGGTGCCGGATGATCAAACCATTCCTTATGAAGAATTAGCCCGCAACACCATTGCGGAAATCGGTTACACCGACCCGGCATATAAATTTGACAGCCATTGCGAAATCATCAACCGGATTCACAGCCAGTCCCCGGAGATAGCCGTGGGGGTGGACAAAGGCGGCGCCGGCGACCAGGGAATGATGTTCGGGTTTGCCACCAATGAAACCGAAGAATATATGCCGTTTCCAATCACCCTGGCGCACCGCTTTATCCAGGCGATTGATGAAGCCCGGATGAACGGAAAAATTCCCTTCCTGCGCCCCGATGGGAAATCCCAGGTAACCGTTCGCTATGAAAATTGGAAACCGGTGGAAATCGAAAAAATTGTGCTGGCGGTCCCCCATCACCCGGAAGTGAGCATTGACGAAGTGAAAGAAACGCTCTACACGGAACTGGTAGCCCCGCTAATCAAACATTACAATGTGCCGTTTGAGATGACCCGTGACAGCTACATTGTCAATGGTACCGGAATTTGGACGATTGGCGGTCCGGTCTCCGATACCGGCGTCACCGGTCGAAAGATTATTGTGGATACGTATGGCGGCATGGCGCGGCATGGCGGCG
>CAYYGL010000264.1:0-4349 GCA_964471235.1 uncultured Calditrichaceae bacterium | reverse complement strand
CAACATCGGTAACGGGCGCCTGTTAGAAGATTCCTCCAACGGAGCCACTTCGTGGTGACGTCGTCATTGGGGCAGGAATCCCCTGATTTTTTTTGATTTGTACAATTCGTCATGCGCCCCATCGTAACATCAGGAAATTGTTTAGATTCAAAAAGGTGGGCATTGATTTTCATAACTTTTTTCATCGGAACTACAAAACAAGAAATTTGAAACCATAAGGAGAAAACCCATGGCGATTTTACAGGAAAAAGACAAAGTTGAAATTCAGAAACGACTGCAGGATTTACCCAACCCGGTGAAACTCATTAACTTCACCCAGGAACTGGAATGCGACTACTGCCGGGAAACCCGTCAACTGCTGGAAGAAATTTCGCAATTGTCAGATAAAATATCCCTGGAAGTATACAATTTTGTGAATGATAAAGAGAAGGTGGAACAATACAATATCGATAAAATCCCTGCCACCGTGATTATGGGGGATAAAGATTACGGGATTCGTTTTTTCGGAATTCCCTCCGGCTATGAATTCAGCACCCTGATTGAGGATATCATCATGGTATCGCATCGGGATTCGGGATTGTCTCCCAAAACCCGGGAGAAACTTGCCACCATCACCTCCCCGCTCCACTTTCAGGTGTTTGTAACGCCCACCTGCCCCTATTGCCCGCGGGCAGTCTTTTTAGCGCATCAACTGGCATTGGAAAACGAGCATATTGTATCCGATATGGTGGAAGCCATTGAGTTTCCCCATCTCTCCCAAAAATACCATGTGATGGGGGTGCCCAAGACAGTGGTAAACGATCAGGACCTGGCAGAAGGCGCCATGCCCGAGGACATGCTGATGGAACGCCTGATGCCGTTACTACAGAAGAATTAAACTTGTGAAACCGCCGGTTACCGCGTTTGAGAGAGCCGGTGAACCGGTAGCTGCTGTGAAAGTGGATCGTTCAAAAAAGATGGAGTGAAACATGTCGGAACACGGAACTTTCTCGTTGCATCTGGAGAGGGTGCAGAACTATGAATTCCAAACCCGGTTTGATTGGGAACATCTGCCGCCAATTACCCTGGATGAGCCGGAACCGCTGGGAGAACAGAAAGGACCCAATGCCTCCCGGATGGTGGGGGCGGCGGTGGGAAATTGTTTAAGCGCCAGCCTGCTCTTCTGCCTGCAAAAAGGCAAAGCGGAAGTTCGGTCATTAAAAACGGATGTTATCGGTCACATGACCCGGAATGAGAAAGGAAGACTGCGCCTGGGAAGTTTTGAGGTAACCATCACCATTGATGTGAAAGGCGAGCAGCCCCGCATCTCCCGCTGCCTGGAGCTTTTTGAAGATTACTGCGTGGTAACCGCATCCATCCGGCGCGGGATCCCGGTCAGCGTTCGGGTGGTGGATGGAAACGGAAATGAGTTATACTCCCATCAGGAGTAATCGGAACTCGTTTCCAATAACGGGTGAATTGACGAACTTCCGCGACCGGCACCCGGTTGAGTCTTATCAAAAGGCAGGCAGTGATGCTTGCCTTTTTGGTCTGTTCCGGGAAAACAGGCAGGCGCATGAAAATCATGTAAGGAGGGACGTATGAAAATCGCCATTGGCACCCATGACAAAAAACGCATTAACCCGAACCATTTTGGCGAAAGCAAATACTTTTGTGTAGCAGAAATCTTAATGGCAAAACCGTATTCAGTGGACTGCCGGGAGAATCCTTATCCCGGGCATGGAATTTCCGGAAAGGGGAAAAAAATTGCCGAACTGCTGCACGATTGCGATGCCTATGTGGTGCAACGCATCGGGAAGGACGCCTTTAAGCTGCTGCCGGAACAAGGCATCCAGATTTTTCTCACAAAATTAACGAATCTGGATGAAATCATTCGTACCTTTTCCGAAGGGGACCTGACTGCCTACAGAAAATTCAACCCCCGCACCCGAAAATTCGAAGCGTGTGGAACTGATCCGGCGGTTGGGTAACCGGAAAATATTCGAATCGATTTCAGCACCTGGTACAACAGGCTTTAGCTTGTATGGTTGTCTCAACAACATAAGAAATAACGTACCAATTCAGCTATCTGACAATGATAAAATCCCATAGAGAAGGAGGTGTATCATGAAAAACGCCGACATAGACCGGGTTGATGTGGAAAAGATTTTCTCGGACCTGGAATCCGACATTAAACTGATCCTGTTTACCCGGGAGAGCAACTGCCCGTCCTGCTCCAAAACCCGGGATATTGTGATGGAGTTAACCGACATCACCCGTAAAGTGGATGTGGAGATTTTCAATTTTAACATTAACAAGGAAAAGGTCGCAGAATATAAAGTGACCGGGGTTCCGGCAATTGTTCCCCTGGGCGAGCGGGATTACGGGATTCGCTATTACGGACCGCCCACCAACATGGAATTCCGTTACTTCCTGCAAAACCTGGTGGATGTATCCCGTGGGACCACGGAGATCAGCGATGCGCATCGTCGCCGGCTAAGCGCCATTCAAACGCCGCTGCATGTTCAGCTGTTTATTCACGGTGAATGTGTCTTCGGGGTGGATGTGATGCGCCACCTGGGACGAATCGCGGTGGAAAGTGATGCCATCTCGGTGGACTTCATTGATCCCCTGGAATTTCCGGAATTGACCAAAAAATACCATATCCGCGGGGTTCCCTTTGCGGTAATCAATGAGACCATGCACTTTTATGCCGCCATGTCTGAAGACGAGATACTGGAGCAACTGGAAAAAGCCGCCCGGTAAGCGATGGATACAGCCCGGGTCGGCTACCCGTTACGGGACATACGCCCATCATTGCTCACCGGCGTATTCCCGTTAATGGGGATGGATTATACCAGCCTGCCGGAACCATGGGTAGCTTCGCCGTCATACCGTTTAACCGGGCATTGACCGAAACAGGGGAGATTGATTGCCTGCTGAATCTAACAATGAGTTGAATCACTGGCGTTACCAGCGCCGGAATTTTGTCGGCGGGATGATCCATGCCCTCTTTTTTCGACTGGGAATGGCATTCAGTCAGGTAACCTCTGTTTTGCCTGCATTTATCTTTGCCCTCACCGGCTCCAATTTCTGGGTGGGACTGCTGTCTACCTTGCAGCGCACTGCGGTGGTTTTTCCCCAGCTCTTCTTTGCCAACTTTCTGCAAGCCCGTTCCCGAAAAAAACCGTACCTGCTCGGGGTGATCTATTTCCGCAGTGCGGTATGGCTGTTCCTGGCGATCACTACTTTTTACTTAGGGACCTCCCGTCCCCACCTGCTTGCCGTTTTCCTGATTCTGTTTATCATGTCTTTTTTTCTTGCCGGCGGTCTGGGTGAGTTAATCTATTCCTACCTGATTGCCAGCACCATCTCCCCCACCATGCGCGGACGCTTTATGGGCGGCAGGGCGGTGTTGGGCGGCATCGCCGGTATTATTGCCGGATATATCTCCCGCCAGGTATTGGCAGCAGTAAATACCCATCACTTTACCCAATCCTACGGCACCCTCTTTCTGCTCACTTCCCTGAGCATCGCCATTGCCGGTACCGGCTTCTGGGTGATGCGGGAACCGAGACTCACCGCCGTCAACTCCAGCCAGAACTTGAAGAATTACCTCAAAGATGCCTTTGCCCTGGTCAAAGAACACACTGCTTTTCAGCGGCTGCTTCTGGTAACCTTTTTAATTGCCGGTATGTATGTGGCATTACCCTTCTATGTGATTTTTGCCAAGGTTCACCTGGGAATCCGCGACGCCACCATCGGGATTTATGTAACCCTCCAACTGGTGGGAGATTCCCTGGGGGGGCTGTTATGGGGATGGATGGGCGACCGCCGCGGCTATCGGCTGGTGTTAATCGGCATTGCCGCCGTTACCCTGGTGATACCCCTGTGGGCAATTGTTACCGGATTGTGGTTTCCCATTGCCTTTCCGGCAACCTTTGCCTTTTCGGGGATGGTATTCCGCAACATGCGAATCGCCACCCGTAATTACTTGTTTGAAATCGCTCCCGAGCAGATGGTTCCTACCTACCTGGCATTGAAAAACACCCTCACGGCGCCCAGCCTCCTGTTTCCGCTCATCGGCGGCGGCATTGCCAGGTGGGGCGGCTACCAGGTGCTGTTTATTGTGACCGCCCTTGTCGCTATTGGATGCATCATCATGAGCATCGGGTTACCAGAACCCCGCACCCCCCCGGAAAGCACGTTCAGTAGTGCCGTTTCAAATAAATAACCCGTTTTTTTTTGTGTGTTTGGTTGTTCATTCTTGCAGTCATTTCAGCCAAAGTGCCCCCACCCACAAAAAAATTTTTAAGATGCGGCTCCCTGGGAGGAATCTCTGAGATGCCGGAAGCCCGACGGGGCAGGCC
>CAYYGL010000263.1:0-4424 GCA_964471235.1 uncultured Calditrichaceae bacterium | reverse complement strand
CGGATGCCTCTCAAGCACATAATTTACAATTAGCCGGTACCATCACCGTTTCCTCT
The DNA here is from genome assembly GCA_964471235.1 of uncultured Calditrichaceae bacterium. Classification (GTDB taxonomy): domain Bacteria; phylum Calditrichota; class Calditrichia; order RBG-13-44-9; family J075; genus CAYYGL01. Next base: position 4,368 of record CAYYGL010000263.1, on the reverse strand, counting down.
ATTATCCCGGGGATATTTCCAAACCCCATTATAAGCATGGTAGCTGAAGGCAATGTATTACTCCTGGGCTTGAAAGATGGTACTCGTGTTTATGATTGTTCCGACCCCTACAATCCGCTGGAGATTGCCCGACGCCATTCCGGACTGGAAGTGCGAGGGGTGGCATGGAAGGATCCCCAACTATATCTGGTCGAAAACGGAGCCACGGCTTATGGCAGCGGCTATTATTACTTTGATCATGTGGTAGGTCTTGAAGCACCAATCACTCAAGCTCCGGCTACTTACCACCTGTTCCAGAACTACCCCAACCCGTTCAACCCATCGACAATTATCAATTATCAATTGCCAATTGACAATTGGGTAACCTTGAAAGTTTATGACATATTAGGGCGCGAAGTAAAAACGCTGGTTAACGAGCACAAAGCGACGGGTAGTTACACCGTGCAGTGGGATGGAACCAATAGCCTCGGGCAGCCGGTTGCCAGCGGGGTGTATCTCTATCGTCTAAAAGCGGGGAATTTTTCCCAGGTTCGAAAGATGGTGTTACTGCGATAGTGTGACAACCGGGTGACTTCTGATTGCCCCATGCTATTTGTTTTATTATATTGAAAAAGTTGGAATGAATAATGAAGGGCTAACCAATGGCAGTTGATTTGGAAGAAAGAGTGGATTCCCTGGAAACGATCCTGGGTCAATTTATTGCCCAAACGGGCGCCGCGATGCTCCGTATGGAACGGTCTACGGAGAAGCTGAAGGAAGAAATGCGGCTTTTCAAGGACGAAATGAGCGATTTTAAGGATGAGATGCGAACTTTCAAGGATGAAATGAGTGTTTTCAAGGACGAGATGACTATTTTCAAGGAAGAGATGCGGGCTTTCAAAGATGAGATGAAAGATTTCAAGAACGAGATGCAGGAATTTAAGAACGAGATGCTAGAATTTAAAAACGAGATGCGCGATTTCAAGGATGAAATGCTGTCTTACAAAGAAGAAAATCGCCGGGAAAATATTAAAATGAACCAACGGATGGGGCAATTGGCGAATAAATTGGGAGTGGTTACCGAGAGCCTGGTCTATCCCAGTATCCGCCGAATTATCCGGGAATGGTTTGACCTGGAAGCAGAGACGATCATGGTGGGGGTGGAGCGTCAACTAAAAGACGGCAGTTTCAAAGAATTTGATGTCCTTGCCATTGCAGAGGAATATGCCTTCTGGGTAAGCACCAAAACCACCCTGAGAAATCAGTATGTGAATGAATTTGTTAAAGAGATACCGGATTTTCGCAAATTTTTCCCGGAATATCAGGATAAGAAACTCATTGGAATTTTAGCAGCGCTGGTCATCAACAAAGCCCAATTGCGCTATGCAGAACGAAAGGGCTTTTTAGTTATCGGGATTGGCGAAGAAATTATGGAAGTGAAAAACAGCAAAGGCTTTAAGCCGAAAATCTGGTAACAGTAACGTGCCTCCCCGGGATATTTTCAGTACACCGTCTCCGGTCTTCCAACTGTTCCATGGAGATGGCTTTCTTATATGAACGTCAGTTCGACTTAAAAAAATAGAACGCGGATGCCCCGAATTTTCGCAGATTTTTTTAATATGCTGCCCCATCATCCGTGGAAATCAACGTTATCTGTTTCATCCGGGCGCTATTTCAAGTTCCGTCGAACTCAGGTTAAATTATTATCAGGTCTGGAAAACCAAGAAGGATGAACCAATGGCAGTTAACCTGGAAGAACGGGTCGATTCTCTGGAAACGATTTTGGGACAATTCATCTCTCGTACCGGTGCCGCGTTGCTTCGTATGGAGCGCGATACTGAGCGGCTCAAAAAAGAGATGCAGGAGTTTAAGAACGAGATGCGAGAATTTAAGAGGGAGATGCAAGAGTTTAAAGAAGAGTCCCGGCGGGAAAATATTAAAATGAACCAGCGGATGGGGCAATTGGCGAATAAATTGGGAGTGGTTACCGAGAGCCTGGTCTATCCCAGTATCCGCCGAATTATCCGGGAATGGTTTGACCTGGAAGCAGAGACGATCATGGTGGGGGTGGAGCGTCAACTAAAAGACGGCAGTTTCAAAGAATTTGATGTCCTTGCCATTGCAGAGGAATATGCCTTCTGGGTAAGCACCAAAACCACCCTGAGAAATCAGTATGTGAATGAATTTGTTAAAGAGATACCGGATTTTCGCAAATTTTTCCCGGAATATCAGGATAAGAAACTCATTGGAATTTTAGCAGCGCTGGTCATCAACAAAGCCCAATTGCGCTATGCAGAACGAAAGGGCTTTTTAGTTATCGGGATTGGCGAAGAAATTATGGAAGTGAAAAACAGCAAAGGCTTTAAGCCGAAAATCTGGTGAGATTGCCCTTCTTCCAGGTTGCACAATTTCATCTCTCCATTACGATGGAGCCGGTTATTTTTATACTATCTGCAAATGGATTCCCCTTTTGTGTAATCCAAAAGAATGACTGGAAAAAGAAGAATATTCGGTTTTCACTGAAATCGTAAATGCCGCAGGTAACCAACTCCCGATCTATATTCGGTACCCTAAAGCAGGCACGCATCCATTCCCAGTTAGATTTACACCTCCCCCAACAAAAGTTATCATGACCACTCCTCCCCGTGTTAAAATTTGACTAAACACCTTCCCCTCATTCATATCTAATCTTTTCATCTTTTCATCTTTAATCTTTAATCTTTAATCTTGCCTTGAACATCCCGTGAACTCTTTTGAACTCTTGTATAACATCCTGTGAAAAAGCTGTGAACTTCATATTGTATTATAAGCCGCAAATCAAACAGATGGACTTTAATACGAAAAGGAGATTGTTTATGTGGAAAGTAATAATTGTGGGTGTTATACTCGGTTTATTCCTGTTAACGGGCTGTTCGAATGATAACAACACCAATCCGCCAGAGAAACAAACCGCCAGCTTTACAGTGCGGATTGAGAATGTGGCTGCAGCAAAGCAGTTTCTGAATAGCGGTGTGTTTGACACGCCGGCAGGTGCCAACCAACCGGGTCCGGCCGGTCCCGGTGCCGCCTATGAATTCACTTTCAATGCCGCACCGGGCAGTAAATTGTCATTCGCAACCATGTTCGTTCAGTCGAATGACTTTTTCTTTGCCCCGGATGAAGGGGGGATTGATTTATATGACAACGCCGGAAATCCGATAAGCGGCGATGTTACTTCCCAGGTATTTTTGTGGGATGCCGGCACCGAGATGAATCAGGAACCCGGTGTTGGTGCCGACCAGGCGCCGCGCCAATCCGCCCCCAATACCGGCTCGGCGGATCCCGACAACACGGTTCGCCTGGCGCCGGATACCTTCAACAACCTTCCCGCCGTCAACCAGGTGATTCAGGTAACCCTGACGGCCATGTCTGCCAACAGCTTTATGGTACGGATTGAAAACATCTCGGACAGCACCACCCTGTCACTATCCACCGGGGGAAGCGTGGCAGTTCCGTTAGCGCCGGGGGTGTTTGTGGTGCACACGGCAGATGCGCCGTTGTTCACTCCCGGCCAGCCGGATCCCGGAATGGGGTTGGAAGGGCTGGCTGAAGACGGCGCTGCCGCTACCCTGGGAAATAACCTAGCGGCTGAAACCGGTATTACCCAGATTATGGCTCCCGGAGTATGGGCTGTGCATACCGGAGCCGATCCCCTCTTCACAAATGGCCAGGCGGACCGGGGAGATGGTCTGGAAGCCTTAGCGGAAGATGGCAATCCGGGTCCATTGAGCAGCGCAATTGCTGCTCAAAACGGTATCGTATCCAGCGGTGTATTCAATACCCCGGTGGGCAGCGGTGCGCCCGGTCCGTTAACTCCCGGCTCAGCCTACGAATTCACTTTCACTGCTTCCGAGGGAGAAATGCTCTCCTTTGCCACCATGTTTGTGCAAAGCAACGATTTATTCTACGCACCGGATGGCAACGGCATTGAGCTTTTCCAGAATGGATCAGCAGTTAGCGGCGATGTCACTGCTCAAATCATGCTCTGGGATGCCGGCACCGAGACAAATGAATTACCGGGCTTTGGTTTGAACCAGGCGCCCCGCCAATCCGGTCCCGATACCGGTATGGATGAAAATGGCGTGGTTCAGCCGGTCAACGACGGCTTTACCTATCCGGCCGTGTCAGACGTTATCAAAGTGACCATTACTGCACAATAAAATAATGAGTCATTTCAACCAGCATGTAATGGATGGCGGTCCGGAAACTCCGGACTGACAATTTTCAAAACCTTCCATGACCCGGCTCTGCCGGGTCATTTTATTTCCGAACACCGGAACGCTATTCATGTCGAAAGGGGTGAATTCATTTCCCATCTCCGATTTCCATTCCGGACTCGCCTCCCCCATT
>CAYYGL010000262.1:2579-4472 GCA_964471235.1 uncultured Calditrichaceae bacterium | reverse complement strand
CACATCACCGGAATGAACTGCCACTTCCGGAGCAATCCATCCACCTTCGCTATGACCAATGACCCCGATTTGCCGGGGATTGATTTCTTTACGGCTTTTGAGATAACCTATCCCTGCCTGAACATCGCCAACAAAATCTTTCATTGTGGCGGTTTTGAAGTCGCCGCCGGACTTTCCCACCCCGCGGTCATCAAAACGGAGCACGGCAATGCCCCGCCGGGTTAAATAATCTGCCAGTATCCAGAACGGGCGGTGCCCCATAATCGCTTCATCCCGATTCTGGGGACCGGAACCACTGACCAGCACCACCGCCGGCACCGGTTGATCAGCTTTCGGCAGCGTGAGGGTGCCGGAAAGGGTGATACCGGCAGCAGAGTTTGGATAACTCACCTCTTCCCCAAGGTAAGGATAGGGCGGAACCGGTTCCTGGGGGCGCCGTGCTTCCGCCGGTTTTTCGGTCTTTTCCAAATTCAGGGGAAGGCGTAATCCGGATTGCCGCCATTCCCCGCTGATGTGCTCCCGGTCTGCTTCCAGACTCCCTTCATACACCCCTCCAATGCTGCTGACCTCCAGCAAAAGATGACCGGCTTCAAACGAAGCCTTACTGACCGGGATTCCTGTAGCGCCCTGATCCGGGCTGTCCATTGTAGCGGTTAATGCACCTTCGCCAGTCATGGAAATATGAAATACAATCCGCAATTCCATTCCGGATACCGCTAAAGTGCCCTGCCAATTTCCTGTCGGCGCATTATTTTGCCGGGCTTGCACCCTACCCATACTGAGAACGACGCTCAATAGGATTGTCAGCAAAATGCATAAACCACAGGTACCTGTTTTCATTTTGACCTCCTTTCAAAAGAATTGGTAATGACATAAATCACCCAAAACAGTTAGTTCTTCTAAATTACCCGGTTTTACAGAAAATATTCATGATAGATAGGAAAATTGATATGATGTGATCGAAGATGGTGAGCTGGAACGCTGGTGAAACGGTCGTTCAATCCCGCAGCATTTCAATATGAAGGATTCCGTCTTCATCATACGGATCGCTTACCTGGCGGAATCCGAATTGTTGATAAAACCCTTTGAGGTGTGCCTGGGCGGAAATGCGAATGGGCTGGCTGCCGAAAGTCGATGCTATCCGACGAAAGCCCTCCTCCATCAACACAATTCCCAATCCGGTGCGGCGCACTTCCGGGGCGGTTATAATTCGACCCATGGAAAGCTCGGTATAGGATATTCCGGGTGGCAGCACCCGCAGGTAAGCCAGTAGCTTTTTCGACTCACCTGCCTGCGGCTCCCATCCCAGCAGGTGATATCCATGAATGTCCTTGCCATCGGCGTCCGGGTAAGGGCAATTCTGTTCTACAATAAACACATTTTGCCGAAGTCGTAGGACCTCATACAGGTCGAAGACGGTAAGTTCCGAAAAAGCTGACCACTGCCAGTGAAGCATTTACGCCCCCAGTTGCTGTTCCATTAACGTTACCAGGGAACGTAAATCGGAGACTTCCAGATCGGGCTGGGCATAGGCTGGCGGGGTGGCGCCGAATCCTTCCACCTGTTTGTGACGGTTCACCCACACCGCGGCGATGCCAATTTCTTTCGCGGGAACGATATCATGGAAAACGCTTTGGGCTACATGGAGCACTTTGTGCTTGGGCTGGCGTAAAATTTTTAGCGCCTGAATAAAATTACTGCGGGAAGGTTTGTAGGATTGGACCTGTTGAGCTGTAATGACCGCATCAAACCGAACTTTAAGCTGCCTTAATGAAGGTTTAATCAGGTCATTATCAATGTTAGAGAGGATTGCCAGTTTATAGCGTTCTTTTAAATATCGGAGCGCCGGCACCGTGTCAGAAAAGGGCTTCCACTTCGGGATGGCGTCTGCCA
>CAYYGL010000262.1:0-2569 GCA_964471235.1 uncultured Calditrichaceae bacterium | reverse complement strand
CAAATCGGATTCATCGGGACGAAACCCGAACTCCTCACCCATTCCCCGAATAACCTGTTGAAGAATGGCTTTATAATTCCGAAACTCCCCGGCTTCCGCTTCGGATTCCAATTGGGCATATAAATCGAGGATTTCATCATCGGTGGGATGAACCCCATGTTTTTTCATCATCGGGCGAAGTGCTTTCAAGATGCCGGTTTCCCAGTCAATCAGAGTGCCGTAACAATCAAAAGTGATGACGTTGAATTGGTTGAAGTTTAGCATCGTATCTCGCTCAAATGTTATATGGTTTTAAATCCATCAGTCAGCTTGGGAGAATATAGACATGAGGTATGGAAAAAACAACTATATGAGGTTGAAATATCTGTGGAATCACCACGGCAATTGAGCAAGATCCACATTCCCGCCACTGAGGATGATCCCCACCCGTTTGCCGGACAGATCAATTTTATTCTCCAGAAGCGCTCCCAAAGGAACTGCTGCCGAGGGCTCCACAACAATTTTCATTCGTTCCCAGATGAATCGCATGGCGCGGATAATGGCTTCCTCGGTGACGGTTACCATATCATCCACATACTGCCGGATGATATGGAACGTCTTTTCTCCTAAGGAAGTTAACAAGCCATCGGCAATTGTATGGGGGTTTACCGAAGGAATAATGTAGCCGGCTTTAAAGGAGCGGTAGGCATCGTCTGCGCCTGCGGGTTCTGCAGCAATGACCCGGGTAGCGGGCGATAGATATTTCACCGACAGGGCGGTGCCACTGAGCAAGCCTCCCCCGCCCACCGGCGTCATCACCACTTCCAAAGAGGGCACTTCTTCCAGCATCTCCATCGCTGAGGTCGCCTGACCGGCAATCACTCGATAATCATTGTACGGATGTACAACTGTTGCCCCGGTATCCTGCACCACTTGCTCCAGGGTGGTTTCCCGGGCTTCCAATGTCGGTTCACAAAAGGTAATGATTCCCCCGTACTCTTCCACCGCCGCCACTTTCACTTTCGGCGCCGTCTTTGGCATTACAATATGGGCAGGAATGCCCCGCAGGCGGGCCGCTAAAGCCAGCGCCTGGGCGTGGTTACCGGAAGAATGGGTGGCAACGCCGGGTAACGCCTCCTTTTCGGATAACGAAAAAACCGTATTACAGGCTCCCCGGAATTTAAACGCCCCCACTTTCTGAAAATTCTCACATTTAAAATACAACGTGACGCCGGTCATTTTATTTAATGTTTGAGAAGTAAAAATTGGGGTGTGATGAACATAAGGCTGAATTCGACGGGCGGCCTGCCGGATATCATCGATGCTCGGTATGGTTTCCATGATGGGGACAAATTTACTCCTTTTCAAACAATGAACAATAGTTATTTCTTTTTTCCTGATGGAAAAATATTTGATTTCTTTTCCCGGGTATAGTACATTTTTTATGAATTATAGTTCAAGGAATTTTATGAAAAAAAACGTAACTGACCGGGTGAGACTTTAGCAGGGGAGGTTTCTCTAAAAGCAGGATCATCAACAGGTCGGTTCTTAAGCAAAATGACGGGTCCGGAAATTCTGTAGCGGAAAGAGTGCTATTACATATTTTGCTTTGATCCGGGAATGGTATCGGAAGTATGTCAAGTTTTCAATCTGGTCTCCGAATGCGTTAATTTTATTTTACTTGTACCTGATTACTCCAACTATTACGATTTTCACTTCTCTACTTCTATTGCATTACAACCTTCGCTTTTCCATCGGGTAGCGGTTCGAACTTGCGCCTGGTCTGAGAGTCTTCATGGGCATTCCGGCTGAAGCGATTGGGACAGAGGGAGTGTGGGGTTCAGGAATTCCCATCCCTTAATGCTCTATTGAAAGATGATTCCGGAAAGAGTGTTTTAAGTTCGATCATTTTTTTGGATGATGAGAGAATTCCCGGGAATGAGGGCTCATCGTTAATGTATTAAACAGAACTTAATTAAATAATTCACGAGGGGATGAAGTTTTTCGGTTACAAAGCATTTCTACTTCTAAGATTCAATATTTACCTTTTTTAAAATTAATTCGGCAGGCAACTGTTTTTTCAGATTGGACAAATGGTGATATGGGCGGTAAGCAAAACCGTTCGAAAATATCACCATTCAACAGAGATCTGGAGACAGTTGGGGTAAACATCCGGGGTTAACTGCCGGTTCATAGTGTCGTCCATTCCGGAAGGAGCCGGGTGATTTCCACCCCTGTCGGGAAAATACCGCTGTTTTCATCCCCTTACAACATTAGCACACATTTGTTGAGTTCCACCGTTTTTTAAAATACCAAAACCTGCGGTAGGAGCAGAATCATGTGTGTTCGTTTCTCATACCAAAGTCGCTCACCTCCTTAGCCTTTTTTAAGGGTACTACCATTCCCATAATGGTGTGATATTTTGACAGATTGCGGGATGTGATCCCGCTGTATCTCTCTGTCAAGAGGTCATCCGGGGAGCGTTTACACTTTTAAAAATGTGATTTTAAAACGTCTAACCTTTAACGTTTGGGAGGAATCATGAGTACCTGGAAACGATTATTTATCTGGCTCCTGATGACGGGATTCA
>CAYYGL010000261.1:0-4476 GCA_964471235.1 uncultured Calditrichaceae bacterium | reverse complement strand
AGCGACTTCCAGCCGGCAAAATTGTTAAGATTGGCTGGCTTCGTCGATTTCCAACCAACCATGAAAATTACTAAAAATTATAATTCTCCCATTACGTCCCCGGCACCGAAAGAAAGAACCTTTGATGCCTTTCCTCTTCATTATGGCGTCGGAGGGCAGATTCTCCTTACCCGGCAGTTGGTCATTGCGGCGGATTATTCTTATCAAAATTGGTCAAAAGTTCTGAGAACCGCTCAAAATGATTTTGAAGATTGGTATCATGTCGGGGTCGGTCTGGAACATCACGCTTCCCCAACACGCCGAGCCGGGTTTTTCAATCATCTTGACCTGAGAATAGGGGCATCATCCACCCGTTTGGGCTACAAGTTTAACAACGAATCCGTTACCGAAAATGCCCTTCATGTGGGCTTTGGAATTCCCTTTGCAAACCATCATAACCGTATTGACCTGGCATTTGTCGGTGGTATCCGGGGAGATATCAACAAGAACCTGGCAGAGGAGAAATTCTTAAAAGCCCAATTTTCCATCTCCATCGGAGAACGATGGTTCCAAAGTTTTCGCTAAACCGGACTCACGGTTTCCGGGTGAATGTCTCTTGCGGCTTCTACCCGGAAAACACGGCAAAAAAGAATCCAAAAAATATTAACAATCCCCTTGTTTGAAATCTTCAATTGTTTTAAAATCAACTTTAAATAATGAATGATAATTCTGGTAAAATAATTGCATTGGAAAAAATCTATTTATTACCAGATGATTGCCAATTGTGCCGGGTTGCCGGGGGAAGGGGAAATAAAATTGAAAGGTATAGCATATAACGATTTCCAATTCGTGTATTAACAAGGAGGCTAAATTGTGAAGTACAATCTGAAACACACGGTTTTCGGGGTATTTTTTATTATCATAGTATCTTTTCTGATGATGCCAACCAACTTGTTCCCCCAGGAACCGGATGAAGAAGAGGAAATGGCAGAACCGGCAACCTGTTTTCCGGAAAACGTTACCACCGGGTACGATCAATTTCATTCCGACAGTGTGGATCAAAAACAGATTGCGATATGGTATAGTTTTGCACAGGATTATTACAAATACAAAAAATATGATAACGCCATTCCTTATTTTTGGAAAATCGTAGTCAATGACACGACTCCCAAGTTTAAAGTGGTATATTACAAGCTATCCGATTGTTATTTTCATAAGAATGAGATTGACAGTACTCTCCTGGTTCTCAAACGTGGTCTAAAAAGATTTCCCCACTATCCGCGTTTGCATTATTTAGCCGGTTACATTCATCGCACCCTGGGACATGTAAATTGCGCCATACCTCACTATGAAGAATTAGTCAAAGCCAGTCCCAAGGAGAAATCGTACTGGCAAATTCTTGCCCAACTCTATTTCCAGGCAGAGGATGAACGGGCGATTGATGCCCAACGTAAGGTAATCGATTTGGACCCAACCGACGCCGAGGCTTCTAACGTTCTGGTTCAAATGATGGGCTATTTTGGCAAAGACCCCATGCAAGCCATGAAAGAAGCATTTGATAAGGACCCCTCCAACCTCGGCAATGCACTTCGATATGGGAAAGCCGCTTTGGAAGCCGGGGAATATGCGGAAGCGGAACGGGCGTTTCAAACCATCATTGCGAAAGAACCGGATCATAACGAAGCACTGATTTATTTAGGTAGAACATACGAGGGAATGGGAAAACTTCCGACAGCGATCAAGATGTATAAAAAGGTAATCGAAAAAGACCCACAAAACATCAATGTCTTATGTTCCATTGCCTCGGCTTATTCTCAAATGAATCGTTTTGGCCGGGCAAGAGCTTATGTTTTAAAGGCAAAGCGAATTAACCCTGGCGCCGGTTTGCCTTATATGGTCATGGGCGAAATTTACGAATCGGCGGTCAACTACTGTTCCGGCAAACGGAACAAAAAAGGGTATACGTATGACGACAAGCTGGTATTTGAAAAAGCCCGGGCGGAATACAAAAAAGCTGCCCGCGATCCCAATTATGCTGCTTCTGCTAATACCCGTTACAACCAGTTGAAACCGTTTATCAGAACCAGGGAGGATCAACATCTGCATAGCTATCGAAAGACGATCAAAGATGGGTGCTACAGCTGGTTAAAATGATATTGAATGTTCGGTGCCAATTTGCTTTATACGCCAAAAAATTTTGGAGGCGTTACCATGTTACAGCACATTCGTGAAAATGATCCGGAGATATATCAAGCCATACAGGGCGAGATTGATCGGGAAAATACCACCTTAGAATTGATTGCTTCGGAAAATTTTGTTAGCAAGGCAGTGTTGCAGGCTGCCGGCTGCGTGATGACCAACAAGTATGCCGAGGGGTATCCCGGTAAACGCTACTACGGTGGCTGCGAATGGGTGGATGTAGCAGAGAACCTGGCCCGCGACCGTGCCAAGGAACTCTTTAAGGCAGATTATGCCAACGTACAGCCCCATGCCGGCGCTCAGGCAAATATGGCTATTTATTTTACTTTTTGTAAGCCGGGGGATACGGTGTTGGGAATGAACCTGGCTCATGGCGGGCATCTGACTCACGGGAGTCCGGTGAATTTTTCCGGCAAGCTTTATCACATCGTCCCCTATGGGGTGAAGCGGGAAACCGGCTACATCGACATGGATGATGTGGCAGCCAAAGCCCGGGAGCACAAACCGCGGATGATTGTGGTGGGTGCCAGTGCTTACAGCCGTTTTTACGAGTTTGACAAATTTCGGGAGATTGCCGATGAAGTGGGTGCCATCCTCTGGGCGGATGTTGCCCATCCCGCCGGGTTAATTGCCGCCGGACTGCATCCCTCTCCCATTCCGTACTGCGACGTGGTAACGACCACCACCCATAAAACTTTACGTGGTCCCCGGGGGGGGATGATTTTGATGGGCAAAGATAAAGAAAATGATATGGGGGTGGTGGCACCCAAGTCCGGGCGGGTAAAGATGCTCTCGGAATTGTTAGACAGTACGGTCATGCCCGGTGTACAGGGGGGTCCGTTAATGCACATCATTGCGGCTAAAGCAGTCGCATTTAAAGAAGCTCTCCAGCCGTCTTTCAAGGAATATGCCGCTCAGATTATCCAAAATGCACAAACCCTTGCCAATGGGTTGATTGAATTGGGATACGACATCGTATCCGGAGGAACGGATAACCACCTGATGTTAGTGGACCTGACCCGCACCGGCATTACCGGCAGGGATGCCGAAAACGCTCTCCATCATGCCGGTATTACCGTGAACAAAAACATGGTGCCGTTTGATGAACGCAGCCCCTTTGTTACCAGCGGTATCCGTTTAGGAACCGCCGCCCTGACCACCCGTGGGTTTGCCGAGGATGAGATGAAACGTGTGGCTCGGTTAATCGATCAAGTATTGAAGAATCTCGATGACGAAGCGACGCATTCCCGGGTGCGGGCTGAGGTGGCCGAAATGTGCAATGCTTTTCCATTATATGATTTTGCCAGAGAGAAGTAAAACGAAACGTTCAACAATTGTTTAGAACGTGTCGGCAATGGTGACTCCTGTTGTCCCTGCGTTTGGGTAACAGGTAAGTTTTCTCAAACCGCGCCTGGTGGAACGGAACGTTACATCTCCTCATCGGGGAATTACTCACCCTTTAAAAGGGTTTCATCTACCCATCTTTTCGCTGCCACATCCGATATGGCTTTCGACTCAGGTAGGCATTGTAGTAGTGTTCGTCTCCGGTAACTTCTTCTCCTACCCAGGGCGGCAGCTCTATCATTTCATCTGCCGATGAGAGTTCCACCTCTGCCAGATAAAGACCGGCATTATCACCCAGAAATTCGTCGATTTCCCAGATAAGTCCTCCGTAATCAATTTTGTAGCGTATTTTTTCAATGATGTAGCCAGCACACAATTCCTCTAACAGGGCATCTGCGTCGGATTGGGGAATTGGGTATTCATATTCGGAACGGACAGCCCCGCTGGATTTTCCCTTAATGGTCAAAAACCCCTGGTCTTCAACCACCCGCACCCGGACACTCCTTTCCGCCTCCGCACAAAGATACCCCTGCCGGTAGCGTTTTCCCCGGGCACCCTTTCGCCATTCATCATTCTTCACCAAAAATTTACGCTCAATTTCTTTGTTTGCCATCGTTCTCCTATCTCTGTTTTTTATGCTTCCTCACTTTCCACCAAAAAATATGGAATGATTCAGGTGTCTTTCAAGGATGTACCACCCCCAACGTGATTCCCTTGGAAGAACCCACCATGACACAATGCTATCCAAAATGACATAATTGACGCCATGTATGATTGAATACCGGGACTGCCCATTCATCATTTCAGGCAGTCTCTAAAATGTTCAACTGCTTATCTGGTCAACATTTGCCGGTTAAAATGTTTTTGCATTGTCTAACAAAAATCTAAACTTTAATTACGTCCCACGGTTCGGTCATTTTCTTTCGAGTTCAACATTTTCTGTTGCTCGCTTCC
>CAYYGL010000260.1:0-4486 GCA_964471235.1 uncultured Calditrichaceae bacterium | reverse complement strand
GTGGTGACGTCGTCATTGGGGCAGGAATCCCCTAATCTTTTTTGATTTGTGCAATCTGTCATGCACCCAACGTCTCTCATATCAAGTGATATTTTTCCAGTCGGTAGCGAAACGTATCCCGGCTGAGATGGAGCAACTGCGCTGCTTTGGACTGGTTGCCGTTGGAGAGCTGCAACGCATTTTGCAGTAACTTCTTTTCGATTTCTTCCAGGGGAATTCCCTCCGGCGGCAAGCGAAAGGTATCGATGAGCGAGCCCGGAGATTCTCCGGATGCGGTCGGTCCTAATTGCAGGAAATCCCCCTCCAGCACCTCTCCCTCGGCAAAGATCATTGCCCGCTCCAACACATTGCGAAGTTCCCGCACATTCCCCCGCCACTGGTAGCTGAGCAGTTTGGCACGCGCTTCCCCGGACAATCCTTTAATCCGTTTCTTAAAAACCAGGTTAAAACGCTGGATAAAATGCTCGGCAATTTCCAACACATCTTCCCCCATCTCCCGAAGCGGAGGCAATACAATATGCACCACGTTCAATCGATAGAATAAATCTTCCCGGAATTTCTTTTCTTCCACCAGTTTGTACAGATTTTGATTGGTAGCGGTTATCAGTCGAAGCTGCACTTTCCGTTCCCTGGTGCTCCCCAATCGCCGAAAACGCCAGGTTTCCAGAAATGAGAGCAGTTTGGCTTGTAGGGGGAGAGGCATGTCCCCGATTTCATCCAGGAACAGGGTGCCCCCTTGCGCTGCTTCCAGCAATCCGGTCTTACTTTCCATGGCATGAGTAAAAGCGCCTTTTTCATATCCAAACAATTCCGATTCCAACAATGTTTCCGGAATAGCCGCACAGTTGATTTCCACAAAAGGTGCCCGGGTTCCCAGGGAACGATGGTGGATCATGCGAGCGACCATACTTTTCCCGGTGCCGGTCTCCCCCTGTAATAACACCGTGGTAGTCGTAATATTGGAAATTTTTTCAATAGTGTTTTTAACTTTCCGAATCGGTTCCGAATTTCCCAGAATGATAGGTATCTCATCGGAGCGGGAAGAGAGCATTCCTTCCAATAGTCGGATTTCATTTTTCTGGTGAGTCACTTGCTGAATGAGGCGGGCTTTTTCGGTGACATCCTCCAGCAGGCATAGCACCGGAGCTTCATTCGATCCGAGATGGTAAAGATGTATATTGAAATAGATGCGTTTCCGGTCGGTTGTTTCCCGGTTAATGTTCTCAAGGGTAAAGGACACCCGTTCCCCGGCAGCTAATTTCTCAAAAATAGCTTCCAACCCCACCGCTTCTGGTATCAAAGCAGGCAAAGGTTTATTCTGCAGATTGGTTTCTCCCCGAACAAATTTCCCAAACCGGGAATTATGGTGGACCACCCGAAAATTATGAGCAAGGTATGCCACCCCAAAATTATGCTGCCCTAAGATTCTTTCTAAATCTTCTCGTTTCATTTAACTTCTTTTATGATCAGTCTGCCCAGTTGTTGAAAACTTTCTTCTACATTTAAGCCGGTTTTTGCGCTGGTAATAAAAATGGGGCTGTCGAAATCTGTTGCCAGGTTTTCCAGAGGAGTTACCATTCCCGAGGGATCGGGGAGCAAGTCGGCTTTGTTTCCTACCAAAACAATTTTTGCCCCCGGGGCTATTTTCAAAAAATTATGCACCATAAATGGTACCACATCCATGCTTTCCGGTCGGGTTAAATCGGTGACCACCAGGGCACCGGCTGCCCCATGGAAATAGTTGGAAATAACTTTTCCCGGAGTCTCCGCACCTTCGATATCCCAGATTAATAAACTTAACTGCACCATCTTCCCGGCAGAGAGTGCTGCCGGTGGGAGTCGCTTCCGGGAGACTTTTACCCCGATGGTGGAGAGATAGGAATCATCAAAGCGGTTGTGAACGAACCGATCGGTCAGGCTGGTTTTGCCCACACCGAACATTCCTAACATACAAATTTTTTTTTGAAGGAGGAGGTTACTCATAACCGGCACGGGATGTTTTTTTCAGAAAATTCGTGAGGGTGTGCTGTATTCCCTGTAATTGAGAATTATCCCCGTCATAATCGCGTAGCTGCTTGTGATAGGCATCGTGGATATTGAGATGAAGCTGCTGCAATTGGTGATCAAATTCTGCCGGCGGCACCCCGGAGTAAACGGCTGCCAGGTATGTATGCCTGCCGGAATCAATCCGAATCGTAAGGTTGCTGTAGTCAATCTCCCGAAGTTCGCTCTCTTTCCCTTCGCTGAACGCATCTTCTACAAAAGATTTGATGGCGGTAAGCATCCCACCAATCACCTGGGCATCATCATCCCCATTGCCCGGCGCCTGTTTGCTGGTAAATGAAATTAGCAATCCGGCGGATTTGGAAATCAGAAACATCTCCTGCAAATCAAAGGGGGCGGATTCCGCCAAAATCACTGTTCCGGCATCAATACCCAGAAAACGCGCTTTAATTCGTTTTACCCATAAACCGAAATCAAAGGTCTTGTTAAGGGTTTGGTTAATGTTTTCCACCAGGGTTTTCATCGCTTCGGTGACAGCTTTGGCAACCATACGCCCCAGGATGGGGTAGAGGGCGTCCACCACATCCTCTTTGGCATCCTTAATTTGCCGTTTGATGGCTTCGCTCATTACCGGCGCCAGGGCAGCAGCAACTTCATCCCGGGAATGTTTGATCTTCCGGTCTAACAAATCCGTTATCACCGGCTCCAGGGTATCCAGCAAATGATCTTTCTGATTTAACTGTTCCCGGAGACGCCTGATTTCCTCTTCCAGCATTTGTATCCGTTGTTGATCCTCATTCAACAATATGGTCTTTAATTGCTGAAGCGGATCCGGAGTCGGTGTGGTAGGATTACTCATTCCTCACATTTTCCCCGTCTTGAGTTGCGTGGCTTAGAAGGATCTCCCCTTTGTGCAGTCGTTCTCCCAATTCCCTTAAATAATTGGCTAAATCCACCCGGGCGACACTATCCCCTTTTACCTGTTGCAGGGCTTCCTGGAGATGGGTTTCTGCCGCCTTTAATGCCGCGGTAAATTCCTTCCGGGTGGATTGCAGGCGCCCCTCTACCTGCTCCACTGCTGTCGTATTGTCAGAGCGGAGTCGGGCGATTTCATCTTTCAGATCATTCATTGTCTTATCTAATTTCGTCTTTAAGGCGGATACCTGTTTTTGTAAATCCGAAATCTGGCTATGAAACTGTTCAATTTGCTCGCCAAAGAGAAGCTGGCGAATTTGTTCCATATTGTCCGATGTCTTCATCTGTTGAGCGCTCACTGCAATCACTCCTTTCTACAATTGATTAAGCTGTGGGGTATTGGCATATTGGATATAAAGGGAAAAGATTTGCAAGGTTTTTCTCATACCCCCTTTTCCGACTATCGTTTGTTAATATTTCATCATGCGACTTTATCAACGTTCCATTATCAAAACCTGTATTCCGGGAAGTATACGATTAAGCGTAAAATTTCATTACCCGGGCGAATCATTGGTTGAGACGGCTATCATCAGGGTTTCGTTAGCTTACCAGAAAACCTTAGTTCCATGAATTCCAAACCATTGCCCCCTGGGACTCAGTAAAAAAAATTTACGTTAACTCTCTATATCCCTTGTGAGATATCTTCAAATATAAGGAATGGTTTATATAATTTCAATATCCGTGGTTTTTTTCCGGCAGGAGGGGATATCGGAGGTTTGGGACAGCAAAATGTTGGCGGGGGAACAATATTCAATGAAGCGGGGAAAATGATGAGAGGTGGGCAATGTTGGCAGAGATGACCCGGAACTTAAAAACCCATTTCGATTGATCGATTCTTCGGACAACATTCCCCGGTTATATTCCGGCTTTGCGCTGTGCCAGAAAGGACAACCCCCATATTCCTACCCAGATTGCCGCCACCAGCCACCAGTGGAATACCGACAGCACAATCACATTCACTGCATACAAAATATGGAAAACCCACACCGGTGTTTGACTTTTTTTTAACCGTTTTAATACCGCTTCATTGGACAGGGTAGCAGCTTTTAAAAACAGCATCAGCAGAGAATAACCCAAAATAACATACCGCAGCCAGGAAGATGGGGATAAGACTGCCAGAATAATTGCTGCGGTTACAGCGACATCCACCACTACTTCTTTGAGCCACTTCATGCGATCACCTTAAATTGTTCGTTCGGATGTATATACTCATTCGACAGAATGATGAGGAACTTCAGGAGATGATTTTGAATTGGGGAGGAAGATAGTTTCGCCGCGGCTCCCAAACAAAACGGTAACTACTCAGGTTGTAATACCGCAACGAACGCAAAGACAACGCAACGTTCACAACGCAACGAACAGACATTTATCTCTATCACGTTGCGGCCTCGCGTATCCGCTGTGTTCTCTGCGCCTCTTCGCGAAGCAACGACTTTGTGGGTGGTGAATAAAATAGAATCTCACGGTTCGGTTAATTTTTTGCCGGTTTGAAATTTTCCAGCGCCGT
>CAYYGL010000259.1:0-4493 GCA_964471235.1 uncultured Calditrichaceae bacterium | reverse complement strand
CATGAGATTCCCCGCCATGCCCGGTATCGGCATCGGCAATGAGGAACGGTCGATAATCCACCGCTGGCGTGCGTTTTCGTTCCTCTTCGCTCATCCGCATCCGGGCAAATTTTTGATTTTTGTCGGCAGCCAGCAACGCCCGGATCAAAACCGCTGCTTCGTTGGGCACCTGGCTTAAGGGATAGCTGGCAAGGTCCGGGCCCGGGTCCTCGGTGGTCGAACCCTTGGCAGAGGTTGCCCATCCACCCAAGTAAAGGGCTTCTATACCCATCCGTTTAATTGCCACTGCCTGACCCGGCGAATAAGGACCAAAGGTGGTAATTTGTTTTCCCCGGGAAAAGAGCTCCCGCAAACGCTGGTAAAAATCTACCGCTGCCTGATAGGCAACCGTATAGTCTTCCCGTATCGTTCCCCGCTGCTCCACAACCTCCTCCGGGGAGTAAAGCCGGCGAATCCCTTCAAAACGGGGATCAGAGAACCATTTCTCCATCTCTTTGATCTCTTGACTGAGCTTTTCCATAATGCGCTCCATTGCTGATTATCACGAGTAAATATTTACCTTGTATCGGTTCTATTTAAAATATCGGTAACCATAACGATGTGCTGCGTGGTTCATAATCGATCATAACCATGATATTTTTAAAGATTTTGTGTTTTATTTTACTTGATGAAATTACGAAAGCACCCGGGAGATGTCAATCATTTCATAATCCCATCAAAATATGGGGCAGGGCTTTTTTCGGTCATTCAGCACCTTCCTCGACCATTTTTTTTCGGAAACATTTTACTAAGTCAATTGTTTTTTATAAATTCAGATGTTTCTTCAATATTTGTTCTGGTGATTTCCTGAGATGGTAATCAGAAGCATGATGGTGAGACTGGCAACGAAAGAAGAAACATTTTTCCAACAGCATGAGCCTTTCACCGCTGTTTCATTCCAGGTTGGTGCAGTTCCGATTTCTCTCTCAGTACAACCCCATCGGCTATCCGTCATACCGATGGCTCTTATTATTTTCCAGTTAAATTTAACTTCCACTATTCACTAAATATATGGAGGATGGTCTTATGTCACGAGTCAATCAATATTTCAGGTCATTATTTTTCATTCTGGCAAGCCTGCTTCTTGTATGGGGCTGTCAGCAAAAACAGGAGTCGGCACCGAAAGCGCAAGCCATGGCAAAACCTTCGGTTACCAAAGCCATTGCGGTGATCCATCCCACGGAAGGCAACAATGTCAGCGGGGTGGTCACATTTACCCAGACGGAGAACGGCATTAAAGTAGTCGCCGACCTCAGCGGTTTAACGCCCGGCAAGCATGGCTTTCATATTCATGAATTCGGTGATTGCAGCGGGCCGAAGGGCAAAACAGCCGGCGGGCATTTTAACCCGGACGGAAAGCCTCATGCCGGACCGGATGCCGCGGAACGTCATGTGGGCGACCTGGGCAACATCGTTGCCGACAAGGATGGAAATGCCCACTACGAACGGGTGGATACGTTCTTAAGTTTTAGCGGACCGCATAACATCATCGGTCGGGCGGTGGTGGTTCATGGCGGGGAAGATGATTTAACCTCCCAGCCTTCCGGCGCTGCCGGTCCGCGGGTTGCCTGCGGGGTGATCGGGATTGCCAAATCCCAGTAAGCGATATGCCACTCCGGCATAACTATGTTGACGTCAGTGAAGGCGGAGGAAGGTGGCACAGGCGAAACAGTACAACTATTTGCCTCTGCCAATTCCTCCGCTTTATCTTTACCAGATTCATTCATCCCGACGTGTTCCCGTCTTCAACGGAACCACGGTTGCCAATGACAACGTCACTCCCGAGGGGATCCCCCTGTAACACGTTGTGGCGGCATCTCGTTGGGAGGGGCAGGATAAACCGCCGAGACGCGGCGATCACCGTGTTGTTATGATTAAATTTACCGAATTATTTTCCCCCGGCACTGAAACAGATGTAAGCGTTACAATGGGAATCGGTAATATATTGTTTTTCGGTAACCGTTGCATTCTCTGCGCCCCATCGCGAAGCAATCACGTCGGAGCTGATGACGAACATCGGTTTAATCTTTAATCTTTAATCTTTAATCTTTGGAATTCAAAGTATTCTTCACAGAGATAGACACATGGCACGACTAAAATTGAGTTTACCGGAGGAATTTTCCTTCAGCACCCGCTTAAATATTCGTATCACCGACATCAACTACGCCAATCATCTGGGCAATGATGCGGTATTATCGCTGATTCATGAAGGACGTCTCCGCTTTCTAATGCATCTCGGGTTTACTGAAGGCGATGTGGATGGCGTGGGTATCATGGTATCGGATGCCCAAATCGTCTATAAATCGCAGGGATTTTATGGAGACCCGGTAATCATTGATGTGGGAGTGGGAGAGTTTTACCGGGTAGGATGTGTCTTCTATTACCGGCTGCGCAATGCCGCTACCGGGAAGGAAATTGCCAGAGCCCATACCGGGGTGGTATTTTTTGATTTTGCAAACCAGCAATTGGCGCGCCTCCCTGACGCTTTCCGTCAGGCGATCGAAAAAAACGAGGGCAACTCAGGGGCTTGAACGAGCCATATATTCACTCAGGGCAATCGCCTTCTGAGGATCAAGGGCTTGCATTATTTGTGCGGCTTTCCGTTTCTTCATCTTGGCAATTATGCTGACGGCAAGTGATTCCTTCAGATTGGCGAGAATTGCCGCTGCTTCTTCCGGATTCATATTTTCGTAAATCTTTGCCATTTCCTTGGTATGCTTTTCAAATTCCAGATTGTCCTGCTTTTGCCGGGCAGTTTCAGTCTTATTGAGTCTCTCAGATAATTTTTGTTTTTCCTGCAAAACATTGGTCAATATGGCTTGCAAGCTATCAATCTGCCGTCGTTGTTGCCGGATGGTGGCGGTGGCGGAACGAATTTTTAACTCTGTGGAATCCACCTGGATGCTGTCTGCTTTGAGACTGTCGGCAACCAGGGTGCTGTCATTGCCGGTTAACGAAGCATTATCCATTTGATATTTGGCAACTACAAATGTCATAATCGCCAGAATCACAATAAATGACAGGATGTACATCAATATGGATTTCATCGTATGTTATGCCTCGTTTCAACTCTTCCGATTTTTGAAAAAACGTATCACGGCAATTTCATCCAATGAGTTTTGAGCATTTCGGTTGATGCCGTCCAGAAACTTCTCCTGTTCTTGCTCTTCCAATTTTTCCAACACCTTCTGCTCCTTTTGCACGGAAATTAACCGTTGCCGCTCCTGTTCCTCTTTCTCCGCTAATTGGTACAGTTCCATCTCCTTTTGTTTGGCTTCATCCAACAGGTGATGAAAATAATCATAATACAGATTGAGTACCCCGGCGCTATGTTGGTTAATGGTTTTCAATCGAGCAGCAAAGGAACTGGCGGCGTTTTGTTGCTGTTCCATTGCCTGGTAGGCTTCCAGCTTTTTTTTAGATGCCTCGGACAACACTTTTTGCTGCTGTTTGAGTTCGATTTTCTTTACTGCCAGCACTTTGTTCAATTTAAATTTAAATCCCTTCATTGGCTCGTCTTCCCTGACTTTTGATATGAATGATTTTTTCCGGCTCTTTTTTTAACCGCTAAGATACCATATTGCCTAACTCACGAGGGCTATGAAATAAATCCATTAATCGTGCGATACTGCTCTGCAAATCGGATTTTTCCTCAATTGCCTGCCGTAAGTAGGCATTCATGTCGTTGATTTTCCGGAGCGATTCGTCAATTTTGGGATTGCTGCCTTTTACATACGCACCAATATTAATCAAATCCTCCGCTTCCTTGTAAGTTGCCAGGGTATCCAGGAAGCGATTGCTGGCTTGGCGATGGTCCGGGGTCGTCACGTCGCCCATTACCCGACTGACGCTTTCCAGCACATCAATTGCCGGGTAATGCCCGGCAGAAGCCAGTCGTCTTGAGAGCACAATGTGTCCATCCAAAATCCCCCGAGCGGTATCGGCAATCGGTTCGTTCATATCGTCTCCTTCCACCAGAACAGTATAAAGCCCGGTAATGCTGCCGCGGGCTGCGGTGCCAGCTCTTTCCAATAATCGAGGGAAAAAAGCAAATACCGAAGGAGTATATCCCCGGGTCGTAGGCGGTTCGCCAATCGCCAAACCAACCTCCCGCAAGGCGGTGGCAACACGGGTGATGGAATCCATCATCAGCATCACATCCATCCCCCGGTCCCGGAAGAATTCGGCAATCGTGGTAGCAACCAGTGCGGCTTTTACCCGTACCAGTGCCGGCTGATCCGAGGTCGCAACCACCAGCACCGAGTGACTTAATCCTTCCGGACCCAGCTCCTTTTCAATAAAATCCCGCACCTCTCTGCCACGCTCCCCTACCAGGGAAATCACATTGACATCGGCATTGGTGTTCCGGGCGATCATGCCCAACAGGGTGCTTTTCCCCACCCCACTACCGGCAAAAATACCCACTCGCTGACCTTTGCCCAGGGTTAATAAGC
>CAYYGL010000258.1:0-4536 GCA_964471235.1 uncultured Calditrichaceae bacterium | reverse complement strand
CGGATATCCGGTCCTTTGGATTTAAACTGGTAACGAATAAATTTTCTGGCGAGGGGCAACAATTTTAACCGCCAGTCTTTCACAAAAATAGCCGCTGCCAGGGTAATGACCATATCCACCGGGTAATTGGCTGCCAGGTGCAGGGCAATGGCGCCGCCCATGGATTGACCACAGACGATTACCTTTCGATATGTTTCCCGCATGGTCAGGTAATAGCGTTTCGCAGCCTCCAGCCACCGGGAATAGTGCACCGTTTCCAGGTCCCGGGGGTGGGTCCCATGACCGGGAAGTAACGGCACCCAGACACCGTAACCGCGCTCGGAAAAATAAGCGGCGAAATCCCTGCCTTCATACGGAGAACCGGTAAACCCGTGGAAGAAAAGGATTCCGATATCCCCGCGGTCGATAAAAATCGGTTCGGCGCCGGGCATGAGATTGGCGGGAATCTGAAACAGGTTTGACTCCCGGTTCGGGAATTTATCCGGCACGGGTCTCCTCCCGGGTATGAATGAGAGCTTCGGCAATTTGAACTGCATTGGTTGCTGCACCTTTGCGGAGATTGTCGCTCACAATCCAAAGGTTTAATCCGTTTTCTACCGAAAAATCCCGGCGGATTCTGCCGACAAACACTTCATCCCGATCTTCACATTGTGCCGGGATGGGATATACATTATTGCCCGGATCATCCAAAACCACCACCCCGGGTGCTGCGGCTAAGAACTCTTCAACTTCCCGCAGGCTAAACGGCTTCCGGAACTGGAGGTTTACTGATTCGCTATGCCCGGTTTTTACCGGTACCCGCACGCAGGTTGCGGTAATTTCGATAGTATTATCTTCCAATATTTTTCGGGTTTCATTCATCAGTTTATGTTCTTCTTTACTATACCCATCTTCAAAAAACACATCGATGTGAGGGAGACAGTTAAAAGCGATGGGGTAGGGATACGCCCGAACCCCGGAAGTGCCGATGCTCACCTCTTCCTGTAACTGCTGCACGGCTGCTCGACCGCTGCCGCTAACAGCCTGGTAGGTGGAGACCACGATTCGCTTGATTCCAAATTGGCGATGGAGCGGGGCAATTGCGGTTACCATCTGAATGGTAGAGCAATTCGGGTTGGCAATGATTCCATGATGATGTTGCAATGCATGGGGATTCACTTCCGGCACTACCAATGGCACCCCGGGCTCCATACGCCAGGCACTGGAATTGTCGATTACCACCGTTCCCTGCCGTGCTGCTATCGGGGCAAATTCCCGAGACACATTTCCACCCGCGGAAAAAAACGCAATATCTACCCCGGAAAAAATATCTTCTGTAAGCGAAACCACCGGGATGAAATCTTTGTTAAACTCAACCATTTTCCCTTCGGATGACCGGGAAGCCACCGGCACCAACTGTTTTATCGGAAACCGGCGTTCCTGTAAAACCGTTACCATTTTTTCCCCTACCAGACCGGTAACCCCGACAATCGCTACGACATATTCGTTTTTCATAAGTCATTCCGACGAAACTTTGTGGCGTATCCCTAATGGTTACAACCCGGTTATTACTGCATCAAAATAAGAATTTAAATGAAGATATGCTTTTTATCAACGTACAAATTTGGTTAATTTTATAGTATGTTTAAGGGGAACTATTCAGCTTTATGCCCATTTTGCTCATTCCAGCTTCCGACTGTCAACGTGAGTTGACCATCGGAATGCCGGTCATAGACTCCTTGGGTAATCTCCTATTCGGCATGATTCCATGGGAGGAGATTCTCCAACGGAGTCTATGACCGGTATTTTTCAGCGTTGCCGTACTAATCTGAAACGAACCTCACCCATCCCCACCCCAACCCGCTTTTTGGGGCGGGAGGGGGTGGGTGAGGTGAAGCAACAACCACTTAATCATAAATAAGAACGAATGACATATAAAACATCAAATTTGCAGGTAAAGCTGAATCGTTTACGTTTAAGGCTTAAAAAAAATGCGCGTTGCAATTTACCACCGAAAATCAAATCGCCGGGTAAGAAATGAATAAAGCCACTTGTTTTTACCATCCGGACACGCCGGCCCGAACACGCTGCTATTCCTGCAAAAGAAGTATTTGCACACAGTGTGTCTATCATAAAAGCCACCATTACTTTTGTGGGAAAAAATGCTACCTGTACTTTCTCGGTAGCCGGTTGTGGTATATGGTAAAAAAACAGCGTCTCGGCTTCCTGTTTGCCTGGAATGCGCTGTTGAGCCTGGGATTGCTCTGGTTGATAATCACAGTATCCGGACAGATTCACCGGGCGAAGCATAATGGTCACCGGGATGTTGGGAACCCGGTACCCCCGTTTCAACCGACGGAACGACAATTGATTGCCTCGCTTGATACGCTCCACCATTTTCCGGGCAACATCCGCACCCGGATTCTCAATCATCGGGATTACCAGCTCAAGCTGCCGGTTGAAAAAGGATGGGTGGTAACCCTGTGGAATAATGATAAAGCCCTTCATAGCGCGATTATGTCAACAAATGGAGAATACAATTATCCGCTTGAACTCCATTACGGTACCAACCGTATTCGTATCGGCGTCTGGAATGGGGCACAGCGTTTGGTGTTTGCCGATGAGCTGCGCATCACCTATCATCATCCGCTGGTAGAACGATTGCGCTACTCCGTGGAGCGGGGCAATACAAAGCGGGCGCAAATCTCATTCACATTCGACGGCGGGTCAGTCCGTGATGGCGCAGAAGAAATACTTGCCATCCTTTCCCAAAAAGGCATTCGGTCTACCATGTTTCTTACCGGGCAGTTTATTGAAAAATACCCGGACCTGGTTCTGGAAATGATTGCCCGGGGACATGAGATTGGCAATCATACCTATAACCATCCGCATCTGACGACCTATGCGGAAACCCATACCCAGAGGCTGGCGCCGGGAGTAGATCGGAAGTTTGTTCAACAACAGCTCCTGAAAACCGACAGTTTGTTTTTCCGGCTCACCGGAAAACACCTGGCACATTACTGGCGTGCCCCCTACGGGGAGTACAACCAGGAGATCCTCGACTGGGCGGCAGAAATCGGGTATCAACATATTCGTTGGACCCGGGGGTTCGATACCCTGGATTGGGTTCAAGACCCGCAATCGGAATTGTTCAGGAACCCCCAAGAAATCTATGATACAATCGTCTCCAGAGATAATGATGCCGTCAATGGGGCAATTGTATTGATGCACCTGGGCACTCACCGCAAAAAAGCTTCTCCCCATTCCTTCCTTCCCCAATTGATAGATACACTCCGACAACGGCACTTCAGAATCGTCTCGATTACCGAATTATTACAACCCTGAACTTTTTCCGTTGATACTCATTATATATTGGTATATTTGGTTGGAAACTGTTTAAAACATTACTAAATTTACTTTTGTGAGTGTTAGTTGAAAATTTGACGGGGAATAAAAGTGGGCGGGATGAAGAGATTGTTTCTTGATATCCCGTTTTTTTTAGATTGAATACGTTCCGAAATTGAACGGGGTTCAGCGGATGAGTTTATTCGGTCAAATCTTCATTTTATCATCCCCGAACTTTATTCTCCATCCTTTTCGTGCCTTATAACGTCAGGCATCAAATGGAGTTTTAACGAGTCATTATAATGGCAAAAAAGCATAGTTGGCATTTTTATCTTCTCACGTTTACTGTAGGGTTTCTCTTAGTAGGGCATATTTTGTGGAAGTATTCCCCCCTAAAGGATGAGATCGGTGCATTATTAATTGAAAAATTACAACCGTATATCGGTGAATCGTTTATCATTCGGGATTTTTCTCTCGGTTTTTCCTCAATCAAATTTTACGGAATCAGTGCTACCAACCGGCGTTCCACAGTAAATGTGGAAATGGAAGAACTGCGAATCGGTTTTAATCTTTTCAATTTAATCACTCATAAATTTCAGATATCCCAGGGAATTGAAGCGATCACTTTCCACCGTCCTAGATTGATCAGTTATGCCGGGGAAACGCCGCAACCGCAGGACAGCCTGCCAACCCCGGAAAGGGTTTTCAAAAAAATTGTGCTGGGCATGCAAAAAATTCCGGCTATAGACCATATTACCGTTGAGGAAGGCGCGATTGTTTGGCAGCTTGACAACAAGTATTATCAAACATCCGAGCCGAAAGAAGCAGAGCCCCAACAACCGGCATTCTCCTCTCCTCAGAACCCGCAGGATGAGCAATTTGTGATTATCGACGGATTATCCGGGCGGCTGTTGTACGAACCCAACAGCCAGTTGATTACAGTAGATTTGGAAGGGAAGCTTGCCGGTTTGGATAGTTCTTCCATCCAATTAACCGGGACAATGGATTTCCAGAGACGGCATTGGGAACTCACCCTGCACCTTGATGAATGCCAGGTGACCAGCGACTGGCCCTTCTGGAAGTTAAAATACATCCAACTGGATCAAGCACGGCTCCAGGGGGAAATTCACCTGGAGAACAATGGGGATTCTGTGGACAGTCTTGTGTTGAACGGTACCGTTGAGGTGCGAGATTTCTCTGCTCATTTGTTTA
>CAYYGL010000257.1:0-4553 GCA_964471235.1 uncultured Calditrichaceae bacterium | reverse complement strand
ACAAAATTTATTTTGTCGGTGGCACGGTTATTTAATCAAACTTCATTATTTTGTCGATAGCGCGGTTATTTAATCAAAATTGCAGTCGGTTTGTAATATGTCTGTAACACTGCGCCGTTATCTTCTTCCCGTAAATAACAAGGAGGATATTGATGAAGCAACTTTTAATTTTCTTAAGTGTAATGCTTTTTTTTCTCTCCGATGCTGCGACGATGGCACAGGAGATTCTTCCCGGCAATGCCCAGAAATGGAAACTGACGGGGCGTGTGCAACTTCAGCATCTTTATAACAGCGATATTGACGCAACTGCCTCCCAAACGAATCAGGGATTCCGTATTCGCCGGGGAAGATTGCAGGTGAAAGCCACTGTCAATAAGCATGTAAAGGGTAAATTGCAGATAGCAGTGCGGGATAACAATCCCCGACTCAAAGATGCGGTAGTTAAGTTGTTGTTTCCGAAAGGATTATATGCAAAATTCGGGCAATTTAAGGTTCCGGTATGGCGGGAAGAGCTTCGCTCTTCCGGTAAATTGCTGTTGATCGAACGAAGTGAAGCGGCGGAATTTTTAGCGGAGAACCATTTTTCATCTCGCAGCATTGGGGTGGAATTTGGCGGGCATCCATCAGACGTATTTTCTTTTGCAATCAACTATTCCAATGGCGCCGGTGCCGGTGCCCGGGAAGATGCCGGAAGAAAAAAGACCGTTCTCATTAACAACGGGAAAATGTGGTCTGCCCGGATTGAAGTAAAACCAACGCATATTATTCATGGAGGAATTTCTGCCGTTGTCAATTCTCTGGGAAAAAAGGTTAACTCCCCTCCCCCGGATTCCCCCAACAATTCCGGTAATATTTTCCTGGTCGCACCGGATGTGGGTATCTACCTCCCTTCCGGGATTACCATCGAAAGTGGTCTGGCATTGGGCAAATTCACAAAAGAATTTTTGCTAACGCCGAATGATATCGCATTCACCTTGTTCGATATTACCGGCAGATGGCAGCATCCGCTCTCGTCCCCTGTTGAGGAGTTGGCTGGTCTGAGCCAAGTGGAATTCGCCGCCGGGTTTACTTTTATTGAGCCCGATCGGGATACCGCCAATGATGAACAGACGGTCTTACGCTTTGGACCGGCGGTGTATTTTGGAAAAAATACTCGCCTGCAGGTTAATGGAGAAATAGAGAACCCTGCTGCCCCGGGTGAGAATTCGATCTTCAAACTTCGTTCGCAAATCACTCTTAACTTTTAGAATAATGAGCTATAACGACAAAATAGGAGAAAAAAATGAAACAAAATTCGATGAGAGTCTCAATGGTAACCACCTTGAGTTTGCTGATATGGCTTTTCCAGGTGGGCTTTCCTCAAACGGTAAAGGTGGATGAGCGCATTCCCCACTACAAAAAAACAAGAGGCATCAGCGGGAATGCCAACAGCATTGGGTCGGATACCATGAACAACCTGATGACCCTGTGGTTGGAAGGCTTCCGCAAATATTACCCGTTGGTCAACATTCAAATTGAAGGCAAAGGTTCTTCCACGGCACCGCCGGCGCTAATTTCTGGTACGGCGCAATTCGGTCCGATGTCGCGCAAAATGAAAGCTAAAGAAGTCGATGCGTTTGAGAAACACTATGGATTCAAACCCACCACCATCCGCACCTCCCTGGACGCTCTGGCGGTTTTTGTCAACAAAGACAATCCTCTTGACTGCCTCACTCTTGAGCAGGTGGATGCCGTGTTTTCCAAAACCCGCAAGCGCGGATATCACGAGGTGAAGACCTGGGGCGACCTGGGATTAACCGGTAAATGGGCAAATCAACCCATTCGCATCTACGGACGCAACTCTGCCAGCGGAACTTACGGTTTCTTTAAAGAACATGTCTTAAAAAAGGGTGATTATAAAGATGAAGTAAAAGAACAACCCGGCTCCGCATCTGTGGTTCAAAGCGTTACCGAAGACTTATACGCCATTGGATACAGCGGTATTGGATACAAAACCTCCGGTGTTAAAGCGCTGTCACTGGCTAAAAAGAAAGGCGCCCCTTGTTACGATGGTCATTATGAAAATGTTATTAGTCGAAAATACCCCATTTCCCGCTACTTGTATCTCAATATTGCCAAAAACCCCAATAAGCCCCTGGACCCGATGGTAAAAGAATTTTTAAAATTTGTTTTGAGCTATGAAGGACAACAAATTGTTATCAAAGATGGGTACCTGCCGCTTCCCTACGATGTTGTCATGAAAGAACTGGCAAAATTGGATGAATAGGATTAAGAACGGATTGTTGTTGTGGATAACTTACACACAGATATAAAAAAACAGGTTTCCGAAAGACAAGAACGCTATTACCGGAACCTGTACCGGAAAGACCGTCTGGCTGCCCGGGTTATCAATCTTGCCGGGTATGGTGTGATTACCAGTATTCTGGCAATCTTTTTATTTCTGCTGTATCAGAGTTTTCCCCTGGGAAAAAATGCCCGGGTAGAAGAAATTTTTTCCATTCCGGTGCATTCTGCTCAACAACAAGTCGTTTTCGCCGGCACCGATGAATATATGGAACTGATTTACACGCTGGATACCCGGGGCACCCTTCAATTTTTCCGGAGAGCGGACGGTCAATTGCTGCTGACCCAACACCTCCCTCTTGACGACAATGAACACATACTCTCCGCAGCAAAAGGCGCCCTTCATGAGGAAGCAATCTCCATCGGTACCGATTCCGGCAGGGTGCTGACGGCCGACATCCGGTTTAAACATACCTACCGGGATGCCAAAAGAGTAGTAGAGCCGCAATTAAACGTAGGGGAAGCATGGTCAATAGCTTCACCGGGCGATTCGCTGCCCGCCCATGTGGAGTTGTTGGCATTTGCCAGCGATGAAGACGGAAAACAAACCTGGAGCTGGCTGGATCACCCCGGCAACCTGCACCTCCGGATATACGATAGCGAATACGACGAGGAATACCGTTTTGATCTGAGCGATCAGGTTGGAGAGGCACCGATTACTGCACTCACTCTTAGCTGGGATGGTGAATTCCTTCTCGTCGGCACCAGACATGGCGAGGTCTTCTGGTTCGATGTCTCCGACCCGGAAGATGTTTCCTTAAAGCAGCAATGGACGGTGAGCCCCGGGGTACCGATTAGCTCCCTGCGGTTTCTGTTGGGGAATCAAACGTTGATCATTGGCAATACCGATGGGATGGTGGAAAGCTGGTTTCCGGTTCGTACTGCGAACGATGGCTTCCAATTTCAACGAATTCATCGGTTCTCTCCCCTACCCCGCGCCGTCACCCAAATTTATGCTTCCCCTCGGAATCGGGATTTTTTAACCATCGATACAGACGGAAATGTTGAATTGCACTATTCAACAATCGGGAAAACAGAGTTGCAATTCAAACCGTCCAATGAGCCCATTGCATCGGCGGCTTTTTCTCCCAAATCCAACGGTATCGTAATCGTCAATGCCCGCCGCCAATACAGCCTGTATCGCCTGGATAACCCTCATCCGGAAACTACGGCAAAGTCGCTTTTTGGCAAGGTGTGGTATGAAGGCTATCCCCGGCCGGAGTTTGTCTGGCAATCCACCGGCGGCAGCGATGAATTCGAACCGAAACTCAGTTTGATCCCATTAATGTTCGGAACCGTAAAGGGCACGCTCTATGCCATGCTTTTTTCCATTCCGATTGCCCTGCTGGCAGCCCTCTATGTGTCCCAATTTGCCCCATACTGGATGGTCAAAATTGTAAAGCCCACCGTCGAGCTGATGGCTGCCATCCCCAGTGTGGTGATCGGCTTTTTAGCAGGTTTATATTTTTCAACTTTATTTGAAAAATACCTGATGAGCATCCTCCTGCTCCTGATTTCCACACCGATCATTTTTACCCTGGCGCTTGTTGGATGGCGGCTCATACCGGAACGTCACCGGCTGCGGGTTCCGGTGGGCTGGGAACTGCTGTTCGGCTTGCCGGTACTTCTTGCGGCAGTTATGGTCTCGTTTTCAATCGGGCATACCATTGAATTATGGCTTTTTCAAGGAAATTTTCAACAATGGCTCTACAAACATCTTTCGCTTACCTACGAAACCCGTAATAGCTTTGTGGTGGGGTTTGCCCTGGGCTTTGCGGTGATCCCGATTATGTTTACGGTTGCGGAGGATGCTCTGAGCAATGTGCCGGATTCCCTGGCATCGGCGTCTCTGGCGTTGGGAGCATCACGCTGGCAGACGGTTCGGCGCATTATCATTCCGGCAGCCGCCGGGGGTATTTTTGCTGCCGTGATGTTAGGACTGGGAAGAGCCGTCGGTGAAACCATGATTGTACTGATGGCAACCGGAAATACCCCAATTCTGGACTTGAGTCCTTTCAACGGATTCCGCGCCATGAGCGCCTGTATTGCTGTGGAGATGCCGGAAGCGCCGGTCGGTGGCACTTTGTACCGGGTGTTGTTTTTGACCGGCTTATTGTTGTTCGCTTTCACCTTTGTGCTGAACACCCTTTCATCAATAATTGGGGAAAACCTTCGAAAAAAGTATGCACGGTTTTAAGCACATGGATAGA
>CAYYGL010000256.1:0-4774 GCA_964471235.1 uncultured Calditrichaceae bacterium | reverse complement strand
GCCCGAGAAACTCTAATGGAAAGCGATAAAAAAGCGAAATGGGCTGTGCTGTGGGAACTCACCTATGTTATCACCCAAACCTTCATTGCTATCGACTGGGTGATGTCTCTGGAATATCCCTGGATTAGCACCCTGTTTGGTGCTTATTTCTTTGTGGAAGCCTTTTACGCCGGGCTGGCAGTTGCGGCTTTGATGACATTCTTCAATCATCAAAATTTTGTCAGCCTCTATTCTAAAGAAAAATTTGCAAAATCTCAAATGGATATGATGACCATGATGTTTGGCTTTAGCATTTTCTGGGCATACCAGTTTTATTCCCAATTTTTAGTCATCTGGTATGGGAATATTCCCGAAGAAGTGTCTTTTCTCAGCCACCGGCTGGATATCTTTTCCAATTGGCTTTACATCGTGCTGGTGATTCTGTTCGTCATTCCATTTGTCACCTTGCTCTCCCGTAAAATCAAAGCCAATCCCACGGCTGTTATGGTCATTGGCATATTAATATTAGCCGGGATTCTGATTGAACGGCTGTTTATGCTGGTGCCGCACATGATATTGAATCCGGTTATCACCCCGATTGAATTTCTTATTCTTGGAATTTTATATGTGATGGTGATAAAAAGTGAAGCGGAATCCTCTTCATCTTCCGGCTAATAAGCATTTCATTCGTTTTGAAAAATTCCCCATAACGATTTTCCAAAAGCCCGATGATTAACAATCGGGCTTTTTTGCTCCCCGATATTTTATTTCCCCTTTTCGTAATTTATTTGATGAGGCTCGAAATTATTCTTGCAAAATTCATCTCTATTTGCCATATTGTAAAAGTATTAAGCGCATATATGAGAAGATGCATATCCCGATGACTACCTGAATTTGATTCGTTTAACTGCAACTGCATGTCTTACCCACTAACCGGAGTGGCACATCGGAACGGTTTTACCGGGGATATCCGATTTAAACTCACCCGGTTACAATTACAAAAAAATGAAAATAAGTTGTAACGATTCAGTCACAGAATTTTCAGAAAAGGAATTCAAGAGAAAAGCCGGGAATAACGCAATAATTTCTGTAAAATTTCTTGTTATCCCGTTTTTTGATACGTTTTTTCCTATTCTTAATGACCTCTGAGCTCTCAACGGCAAGACAACTGAATAGTTACGAGAGTTTTAATGTTGCCGACACGCAGTGACATCCCGTCTGAGCGAATCCCGGCTCTTATATGGGGTATGCAGCCTGCTTTTATCACTTAAGATCGTATCCTGGTTTTCAATTCTTACCTGTATAATCAAATCAAATGATGGAGGAAATATGATGAAGGTCAAAGATGTCCTGAGCAAAAAAGGAGGAGGAGTGATTACCCTGCACCAGGATGACACGCTCTATAATGTGATTGAAACGTTGGTGCAACATAACATTGGTGCGGTTCTGGTGGTAGATGATGAAGAGAATATCGTTGGCATTGTCAGTGAGCGCGACATCCTTAAACAGGGATGTCAACATTGTGAAAAGCTGCGGAAAATTCAAATTAAAGATGTGATGACTGCGGATCTCATCATCGGTCAACCGAATGATGCTGTTACTTATGTTAAACAAATCATGATTAAAAACCGAATACGACATTTACCGGTTTTTGAGAATAAAAAGATTGTCGGCATCATCTCCATGAGAGACCTGGTGGAAGCCGAGTTAAGTGAGTTTACTGTTGAGAACCGGTATTTACGAGAATACATTGAGGGGAAGTATCCGGCGTAAACATTTACACGTTAACTCTTTATCATGTGAGTCGAATTACAGTAAACATGAATTGTTTTTTCCATATAGATAGTGGAATTTAACCAAGGAATGATAACCTGAAAAATCCTGGAACTGTTCTCTAAAGGAATGAAACCGATGCGGTCACACAAAATTATGTTTCCAAACCATGCCGGTCAACAATTAGCTGCAAGGTTAGATGTTCCGGTTAGCGGTAGTCCGATTGCTTATGCCTTATTTGCTCATTGTTTTACCTGTTCAAAGAATTTAAAAGCGGTTGTCAACATCAGCCGGGCCCTTACGATGCAAAATATGGCGGTGTTTCGTTTTGATTTTACCGGGTTAGGGGAGAGTGAGGGAGAATTTGCCGATACCAACTTTTCCTCGAATGTCACCGATTTGATCAGTGCCGCCGAATTTCTGGAACAAGAATATAAAGCACCGCGCATCCTGATCGGTCATTCCCTTGGCGGTGCAGCGGTGTTACAGGCAGCCGAACATATTCCCTCCGCTGTGGCGGTAGCAACCATCGGTGCCCCCTGTGACCCCGCTCATGTTGCTCATTTACTGGCAAACCGTCAAGACGTTATTGAGGAGCGCGGAGAAGCAGAGGTGACTTTGGCCGGCAGAACCTTCCGGATAAAAAAACAATTCCTGGATGACCTGGTATCCGTGAAGATGGAGCAGAAAATTGCTGCATTACGAAAAGCATTGCTGATTTTCCATGCTCCGGGGGATAACACCGTCAGTATTGACAATGCTGCTCATATCTTTCAGGCTGCCAAACATCCCAAAAGCTTTATCTCCCTGGATAAAGCTGACCATTTGTTGAGTCATGAACAGGACTCGTTATACGTAGGAACCGTGTTGGCTGCCTGGGCGCAAAAATATGTAGAAGAGTTAACTCACCCCGTATCATCCGGGGTTACTATAAAACCGGAAGAAAACGTGATCATTACCCGGACCGGGAGGGACGGTTTTTACACTGAAATCATGGCGAATGGACATCCGCTCATTGCCGATGAACCGGAGGCTTATGGCGGGAGCAATCGGGGCGGGTCGCCTTATGACCTGCTGGCAGCCGCCCTGGGCGCCTGCACCTCGATGACTCTGCGAATGTATGCCGACCGGAAAAATTTGGATTTGGAAGAGGTGACAGTGCGGGTCACTCATGAGAAAATTCACGCCAAAGATTGCGGTGACTGTGCAACTACTATCGGCAAGCTGGATGTGTTACACCGGGAAATTGAATTAGCGGGTAAGCTGGATGTCTCCCAAAGACAGCGTCTGCTGGAAATTGCCGATAAATGCCCGGTCCATCGCACTCTGCATTCGGAAATTATCATCAATACCCATTTGAAAGAGGGGTGACAATTTTCCCATTAATTCGAAACCCTCTGTACATTTGTACTCCCCAATCAGTGACTTTTCAATCCGGCTTAATCTCCCCTACCTTTTTTGTTCTCTGTTTTACCATACCAAAACAATTTGTATATTATACATAGATGGGATAAGAATGCTGCCGGAAGTTAAGGCGGATGATTAAGATGGTCCTAACGGTTATCAGTATTCTATCTTCCGATGTGATGGCAGCAGCTTTCGCCATTAAAGGTACGAATATCGAAACCTTCGTTACCTCCTCACTATTCTATTCGATTCATCAAGTTATTCATTACCCAGGTTCCATTGAAATATCGACAGGAGGTTAAAATGGAAAAGTCTAAGGGACACAAATCCATTAAAGGAAGGAAATTAAAGCCGGAAAGTTTGATGATGAGCTACGGCTACCGCCCCGAGTGGTCAGAAGGGGCGATTAAATGCCCGATTTTCCAGACATCTACCTTTGTGTTCAAAAACGCCGAAGAAGGTAAAGCTTTTTTTGAATTGGCATACGGTCTTCGGGAAAAGAAGCCGAAAGAACAATTGGGCTTAATTTACAGCCGATTGAACAATCCCGACCTGGAAATACTGGAAGACCGGCTGACACTCTGGGATGAAGCGGAAGCGGCCGCCGTTTTTGAAAGCGGGATGGCAGCTATCAGTACCACCTTATTCCAATTTTTAAACCCCACCGAGGTATTGTTGCACAGCGAACCGCTGTATGGCGGAACCGAATATTTCGTGAAAAACATTCTCCCGAAATTCGGGATTCAATCGATTGGCTTTCCGGCTGGCAGCAGCCGGGCGCAGATCGAGGAAATCATCGAAAAAAATAACATCGGGGAGCGGTTGCGATTTATTTTTATCGAGACACCTGCCAATCCAACCAATGCCCTGGTGGATATCCGAATGTGCCGTCAGATCGCCAATACCTATTCTACCGGGGAGAAACCGGTGCTGGTAGGGGTGGATAACACCTTTCTGGGCCCGGTTTGGCAGCATCCGTTAAAGCATGGAGCGGATTTAGTGCTCTATTCCGCTACCAAATATATTGGTGGGCATAGCGACCTGATTGCCGGGGTTGCCCTGGGGAGCCGGGAATTGATTACCGAAGTGAAAGCGCTTCGGACATTTCTGGGAAATATGGCTGGTCCCTGGACCGGCTGGCTGATGATGCGCAGTATGGAAACCCTGAAGCTGCGTATGACCAGTCAGATGAAAAATGCCCGTTATATTGCCGACTACTTGGCCGATCATCCCAAAGTGGAAAAGGTGTACTATCTTGGTCATCTCACCGAAGGGGATCCCCAATTCGAGATTTACCGGCGGCAATGTCTTTCCCCGGGTGCCATGATTTCTTTTGATATCCGCGGGGGTGAGGCGCAGGCGTTCCGATTCTTAAATGCCCTGAAACTGTTTCACCTGGCGGTAAGCCTGGGCAGCACCGAGTCTTTAGCAGAGCATCCCGCCACCATGACCCATGCGGATGTAGACCCGGCAGATCAGGCAAAAATGGGTATCTCAGACAAGATGATTCGCCTTTCCATTGGGGTAGAAAATTATGAAGACCTGTTGCTGGATATTGAGCAAGCCCTGGAGGCAGTGTAAGCGGCGAAAGTGAAGATGAAAGAAGGGGGGAGGA
>CAYYGL010000255.1:0-4799 GCA_964471235.1 uncultured Calditrichaceae bacterium | reverse complement strand
CTTATGATGTTTGAAGCGGTATGTTCAACTCTCCCCCTTTCATCCCCCTCTCTTGATGGAGTTTGAATAATTAATCGGGCTATTTTTAATGCTCGCAGCGGAGCGTCAAAACAAGTTTTGACGCTCCGTTGTAAACGTAGGAGCGACAAAATTTATTTTGTCGGTGGCACGGTTATTTAATCAAACTCCATGAAGAGAGGGGGAAAGAGGGGGTGAGTTCGAGGGAATGAGCGGATAGAAACAGGTGCTCATAAATCTTTCAAGAATTTATGACATGTTTTCCTTCGTCACTTTGAACAGCAACTTCACCGGTTCGAAGTGAGAAATGTTAGTTAAGAGGAGAAAAACTTTTTTATTTCCCTTTGGGGAATTATCTTGATAGCGGAGGGGACGATGATGAGATATGTCTTCGCAATGTAGAATGATTGGTGTTTACCCATTGGCAAGCGTTTACTCGCAGTTGCCGGGTGTTAGCGAAATCCGCGGCTGTGCAGCCGGGTATTGGTTATGTCAACACAAAAACGAAATTTACGCAGAATACCTCGCCGGTCTTCTCTGCCGGAAAAGGGAAAGCCCCCTCGCTTTCGCTACCTGTTTCCGATGCTTGGTGCGGCGATTGTAATTACCATTATCTCCTACCTGGTCAAATTCTATTCGGCGCCGCCGGAGTTTGATGGGCATCACGCTTTTCAATATCTAACCCGTCAATGTCAATTCGGATCCCGGGTGCCCGGTTCGGCAGCGCACCGTCAATGCGGAGATTTCCTGGTTGCCGAATTGGAAAAATATGCCGACCATCTCTGGGAGCAAGGCTTCTCTTACCGGGATAAAAAAGACTCCACCCGGGTGCTTAAGGGGCGGAACATCATCGCCTCGTTTAATATCAATCCACGAAGAAATTTCCGGGTGCTGCTATGCGCCCACTGGGACAGCCGTCCGTGGGCGGATCAGGACCGGGATAGCACCAAACATAACCAGCCGGTACCGGGCGCCAATGACGGTGCTTCCGGGGTAGCGGTGTTGCTGGAGATGGCAAGGATTCTGAAACAACACCCGTTGTCATACGGGGTGGATATCATTCTTTTTGATCTGGAAGATTCAGGTGACTATGGTGCCGAGCAGCAGCCGGTTTCGAGAAATCCGTTTTGTATCGGCTCCGATTATTTTGTCAACTACAGCAACACCTATCGCCCGTCGTTCGGGATTCTGCTGGATATGGTGGGAGATCGGAACCTGCGGATTCCCAAAGAAGGATTTTCCGTGGAGAATGCCCCGGAGGTAGTAAATCTGGTCTGGTCCGCAGCGAAGCGGATCAATGCCCGGGCGTTTGTGGATGAGACCGGCAACCCGGTGATAGATGATCACTTCTCGTTTTTACAAAAAGGCTACCCGGTCATCGACCTGATTGATTTTGACTACCCCTACTGGCATACCACGGAAGACACACCGGATAAATGCAGTGCCGAAAGTCTGGAAGAAGTGGGCAGGGTGTTGGTGGAAGTCCTGTATCGGTATTAGGGGGAGAGAAAGGGGAAAAAGGTAAAAGGTAAAGGGTAAAAGGAGGTACCCTTCCAGTTTCAAGTCTTACATTTCACGCCTTCAAACAAAACACGGAACTCGGAGCACGGGAGAAGGGGGCATAGGGGGATTGGGTTCCTCTCACTCAATCGCCCGCAGCAAAAATGTCTTCAGATATTCCCCTTCCGGGTGAAACACACTAAAAGGATGATCAATCGGCTGACCGGGGCGGGCAACAATTTGTACGGCTCGCCCCGCCTCCTGAGCGGCTGAAAAGACAATTTTTTGAAACAGATCCCAATTTACAAATTTGGAACAGGAGCAGGTGAGCAGCAATCCCCCTTCTTTTAGGTGCTGCAAAGCCAGGCGATTGATATCCTTGTATCCCCGGGCGCCTTTGTTCAGGTCTTTTTTTTGTTTGACAAACGCCGGTGGGTCCAGTACAATGACTTCATATTGCTGCCCGGTGTTCCGCAGGTAATGAAATACATTGGCGGCAATAAAATTGTGTTCCTCAGGGTTCAATCCATTCAGTTTAAAATTACGCCGGGCAAGCTCCAGGGCGGGGGCACTCACTTCCACTGAAGTGGTGACAGCCCCCTGCCGAGCAGCATACACGCTAAACCCCCCGGTGTATGCAAAGCAGTTCAATACCTGTTTATTCCGGGTATATTCTGCCATCATTCGCCGGTTCTCCCGCTGATCCAGAAAAAACCCGCTCTTCTGCCCGGTTAGCACATCCGCATAGAACCGATGCCCGTGTTCCTCGATTATTACTTCATCCGGCAAATTTCCGGCTAATACGGCTGTGTTCGGGCTAAGCCCTTCTTCGCTCAATCCCCTTCCTTCACTGCGTTCCAGAATTGCCACCGGCTTTAGTTCCGCCTGTAGCCACTCGATCAACAATTGCTTCAACCGCGCCATTCCCAGCGAATAAAATTGTACGACCAGCACCCGGTCGTAACGGTCGATGATAACACCCGGCAATCCGTCCCCATTGCCGTTCACATATCGGCAAGAATTGGTTGTGTTTTCCACATAGCTTTGCCGAAACCGGATGGCATGTTGAAGACGATCATGGAAGAATTTGACGGTTATCGGTTCGTCCCGAAAGGTAAGCAACCGCATGCAAATCTGAGAATGGGGATTCCAGAATCCCTTCGCCAGGAACCTCTCCTGGTGCGAATAAACGGGAACGATATCTCCCGGTTGAGGCTCTCCGGAAACTGTCTGAACGGCTCCGGAAAACACCCAGGGGTGGCGATTTTCCACCGATTTATTCCGCCCCGGTTTTAAAACAATCTTTGCGTGTTGGTTCTCTAATATGTCCATTGGCAATTCCATCCCTGTTTTTATCAACAGTAAAGTAACGCCGGAAAGATGACTTTCAAAATGTATAGGTAATTCAATGATATTCGCCAAACGTCAATCGTCAATCGCACTTCGCCAATCATTTTAATTTACGATCGGCGATTTCCGGTTTACGACCTGCGAAGGGGAGATGATGCGGTTGCCGGAATTCTTATTCCGACAACATGTAGGAGGGCGAATTAGGAGAGTTTCGAATATCAAACATCGTCAATTCCTCCGATTTCCGATTGGTGATTTGTGAAGGTTGCTTCAAAGCAGCCGTTAAAGGGATGATATCCGTCATTGATGTTCGTAGCAAACCACCCTTATAAAACCATAGTAAATACCGGGATTGTATATTATATTTACCGGTTATAAATAATCAGGTGCGTAAAATGAGAGCGATGAGACAAGTGATTGTGTTGCTGTTGGCGGGATTTTTGATTGCTTTTGCCCGGGAAGACATGCTGCCCCTGCAAAAGCAAATTTACTATGCCCGGAACCGGGTGATGCCGGCACTGGTGCATGTGGAGCCGATTAAGAAGGTATATTCATTCGGGGAAAAACAACATGCCCTGGTGACCGGGAGTGGGGTAATCTTTTCCAGGGAAGGATACGTGCTGACCAACCATCATGTGGCGGAGAATGCGGAAAAAGTGTGGTGCACCCTGTCAAATAAAGAGCGGATCACGGCAACGGTGGTCGGCAGCGACCCCTCCACAGATATTGCGGTGCTGAAATTAAACCTGGACGAATTGACGGACAAGAGCGTGCCTTTTGCACCGTTGGGGAATTCCGACAGCCTGGAAGTCGGTCAGATTGTCCTGGCATTGGGCAGTCCGTTGGGACTGTCGCGCTCCGTCTCTATGGGGGTTATCAGTTCCATCGACCGCTATTTTCCTAACAGCGGTTCCATGATCTCTCCTTATAATTTATGGATTCAAACCGATGCGGCAATTAACCCCGGTAATAGCGGGGGACCATTGATTAATCTGAAAGGCGAGGTCGTGGGAATCAATGCCCGGGGGGTATTTCTGGCGGAAAACCTGGGGTTTGCCATCCCCATCAATTTAGCCCGGGATATTGCCGAAGAAATCCTGAACGGCAAAACCGTAAAGCGCTCCTGGATTGGCGCAGAATTTAAGCAGATTAAAGAACTCCGTGAATATTTGCAACAGCCGGATTTACAGGGAGTACTGGTCTCCCATGTGGAAAAGAATTCTCCGGCAGCAAAAGGCGGGCTTCAGCCCGGGGACCTGGTTCAGACCATTAACGGCAACCCGGTGAATGCGGTGTATGAAGAGGATTTGCCGAGGGTGCGAAAAATCATTGCCCGGCTGCCCATCGGGGAAAAAATTGCTTTTGACATCCTGCGAAACGGGAACCCCCGAACGGTATCTATTACCACTATCGAAGAGCCGTTAACCGAGGAGCCGGAATTTGAAATGGAACCGCTGGGCATTGTAGTGAAAAACCTGACCTGGCATATCTACCGGATTCAGATGATGTCGGATTTTAATGGGGTGTATATCACCAGTGTCAAACCTGGAGGACCGGGGGAGTTAGCCCACCTGCGGGAAGGGGATGTGATCCGATTCGTCAATGGAAAGGCGGTGAAAAATTTGGCGGAATTCAAAGAGATGGTAGGTCAGTTTATCGATCATCCCGGGAGTACGATTTTTTTAGAAATGATTCGCAACGGTTATCCTTATTATGCGGTGATCAAACTGCAGCCGGCGCCCTGAACAAGTGCGCGACGGCTCATCTTTGCCGGCAAAAAACGCAGTGGAAATGCCCGGCATGTGACTCCCTGGTGTTTCCGGTGCATCCGGAACCAAGGGCATCAACAAAGTTCCGGAATGGTTCCATCAAAAAAAAACCGAAAAAATGAGGCGTTTTATGCGATCTGTTTTAAGCTTTCTGATTCTGGT
>CAYYGL010000254.1:0-4832 GCA_964471235.1 uncultured Calditrichaceae bacterium | reverse complement strand
GGTTTTGGTGATGAGATCCGGCATGTGCACCTGCCGCTCGCCGCTGCTGATAATCAAATAAACCCGTCGCCCTTTTTTCACCTTTCGTAAAGGTGCAGGATTCTGCTGCACGACGGTTCCCGGTTCATATTGCTCGCTGTAAAGGGAATCCTGTAAAATCGGGATAAATCCATTATCTTTCAGGATATCCATTGCTTCCGAGATCGGTTTCAGGGTCACATCCGGAAGTTCGTATTCGTCTCCATGCCGGGTATAAAGCGGCATGGCAACGGTATCCATAAAAATGGCAAACAGGAAGAGCAGAAATAATCCCAGCAATCCCTTCTGCCACCATTTCAAACTACATAAGAACGCTTTTAAACCGGAGTTGCTGCGCATGGTTGTCGATCCAGTTTCTTGTTTATCACTTTTCCTTTTATTCCGCACAGGGGTTAGGTTTACCCTCCGGCGTCCCGACGAGATTTAAAACGGTCCTGGCTTTCTAAGATGATCGTCACCGGACCGTCGTTGAAAATTTTTACCAGCATCATTGCCCCGAAAATCCCCCGGGCAACGGATATGCCCTGTGCTTCGATTTGTTGGATAAAATATTCATATAACGGGATGGCTGTTTCCGGGGGAGCGGCATGAGTAAAACTGGGGCGCCGGCCCTTTCGGGTACTGGCATAGAGGGTAAATTGGGATATCACCAGGATTTCTCCACCAACCTCCATCAGGCTCAAGTTCATTTTCCCCTCATCATCCCCGAAGATGCGCATCCGGATGATTTTATCCGCCAGGTAATCCGCATCCGCTTGTTCATCATCCACCGCAATTCCTAACAGCACGACCAGCCCGGTTCCGATTTCTCCCACAACCTTCCCGTCTACTTCCACACTTGCCTGGTTTACCCGCTGAATTACCGCCTTCATCACACCCCGGAGTTATGAATTGATTTGCACGGCATCCCGCCCCAATAACTCTTGCACTTTCTCTAAAAAATCGTCGCTCAGCAATACCCGGAAGCGCCGGGATTTTAACAGCAGTCCGTTGCCGTTCTCACCGGTATGCACATCAAAAATTAGCGGAACCGTTCCCGGATTGGCGCGAATGACCTTATACAGTGCTTCAATAGTTGCTTCGGTTACACGACCGATATCCACCCGCATCCGCACTTCGTCAGCCATCCGGTTGCGGGATTCACTTAACGGGATGATTTCATCACAAATCATCTTAAAGGTGCCTTCCCCGGCGTCATCTACCCTGCCGGTCACAAACACCAGGTTCCCTTTTTTGATGTGCTCGGCAAACCGCTCGTAGGTGCTGGAAAACACCACACCTTCGAAACTGCTGATTTTATCTTCAAATGTGACAAATGCCATGGTTTTGCCGCGCCGGTCCAGATGATTTTTGACCGCACTGATCATCGCTCCGGTGCGAACCACGGTGTTTTCCCGATAACTCTGCGGTTCTTGCCAGTCCAGATTGGAGAACAAATCAATCTCCCGGCTATACCGATCCAGCGGATGCCCGCTGATAAAAAAGCCCAACAACTCTTTCTCCCGGTTCAGTCGTTCCTGTAAAGACCACTCCGGGATATCCGGCAGGGAGGGGTAGTGAATGAGCGCCTCGTGAACGCCGTTGCCGTCTTTCCCATCCCCTAACAAGTCAAACAGGCTAATCTGGGATTTATTTTGTGCCCGTTCCTGATATTTCTGGGCAAAGTTGATAGCCGTCTCGATGCTGGCAAATTTCTGGGCACGGCTACCTTCCAGGGAATCCAATGCCCCGGCTTGCACCAGCGCTTCCAGCACCTTGCGGTTAACCAGCCGTAAATCCAAATTCTGCAAAAACTGGAAAATATTTTTGAACGCCCCCTCCTCGGCGCGCACTCTTAAGATATTTTCGATGGCGGTTTTCCCCACATTTTTAATCGCGGTCAATCCAAAACTGACCTTCCCCGGCTCCGGAACCTCGAACTGGGCATCGGAATGATTCACATCCGGCGGCAGTACCTCCAGC
Organism: uncultured Calditrichaceae bacterium; assembly: GCA_964471235.1. Lineage (GTDB taxonomy): Bacteria > Calditrichota > Calditrichia > RBG-13-44-9 > J075 > CAYYGL01. The sequence continues at coordinate 2,831 of CAYYGL010000254.1, read as the reverse complement.
CCCATGCGCTTGCATTCCTCAATCAAAATAACAATCCGTTTCGGATCACCGATTTCCGAGGTTAAGGAAGCCGCCATAAATTCCGCCGGATAATGCCGTTTTAGATAGGCAGTCTGATAAGCAAGTACCGAATAAGCGGCAGAATGGGATTTATTAAACCCATAACTGGCAAATTTATAAATTAAGTCGTAGAGTTCTTTGGCGGTTTTGCGGTCAATATTGTTTTGCAGGCATCCTTCCACAAATTCCACTTCCATCTTCTTCATGATCTCTATCTTCTTCTTTCCCATCGCCCGGCGCAGTAAATCCGCTTTCCCCAGGCTAAAACCCGCCATTTCCGCCGCAATTTGCATCACCTGTTCCTGGTAAACAATAATGCCGTAAGTCTCCTTCAAAATCGGTTCCAGTTTGGGATGGAGATACTCAATTTTTTCCCTGCCGAATTTTCGATTGATAAAACTATCAATATTATCCATGGGACCCGGGCGGTAGAGGGCATTCATGGCAATCAGGTCTTCAATGCGGTTGGGCTGCAATTTCCGTAAATACTCCTGCATGCCCTTGCTTTCAAACTGGAAGACGCCGACAGTGCTGCCTTCACAAAAAATCTCGTATGTTGCCGGATCATCCATAGGAATTCGCTCGATATCCAATTCCACCCCTTTTGCCCGGAGCATTCCCACACATTTGTCGATGACTGTCAGGGTGCGCAACCCCAGGAAATCCATCTTCAGCAGGCCGACTTCCTCACACCCCTTCATGGTGAACTGGGTGGTGACCACTTTTTCCTTATTCTGGTCTTCGGTTTGATAGAGCGGCACAAATTTGGTAATTTCATCCGGGGCAATGATGATTCCGGCGGCATGTACCGAGGCATGACGCGCCAGCCCTTCCAGAACTCTGGCATGACGAATCAACTGTTGATATTTCTCATCGTTGCTTTTAGCAATCTCTTTTAGTTCCGGGATGGTGGTAAACGCCTCTTCCACTTTCATGGGCTTGCCCTGGTGCACCGGGATTAATTTGGAAATGCGATCGGCTTCGGCATAATCAAAATTCAGCACCCGGGCAACATCTTTGATAACGCCCTTGGATGCCATGGTTCCGAAGGTGATAATTTGGGCAACGTTCTTCTCACCATATTGACGGCGAACATATTCAATCACTTCCTCCCGCCGTTCAAAGCAAAAATCAATATCAATATCGGGCATGCTGATCCGTTCCGGGTTGAGGAATCGCTCAAATAGCAAGCTGTAACGCAGGGGATCGATATTGGTAATTCCCAGGGCATAGGCAACAATACTGCCGGCTGCCGATCCCCTGCCCGGTCCTACCGGAATCCCCTGGCGGCGGGCATAGTTAATAAAATCCTGCACAATCAAAAAATATCCCGCAAAACCCATTTTCTTAATGACCGACAATTCATACCTTACCCGCTCTTCAACCTCCTTTGTCCACTCCGGATAGCGTTGATGAGCCCCTTCAAATGCCAGTTTCTCCAGGTATTCATCTAAGGTCAGGGATTGAAATTCCGGCGGCAGCGGGTAACGGGGCAGTTTGTTCTTCCCCAATTCAATCTCCAGGTCAATCTTCTCGGCGATTTCCAGGGTACGCTCCAGAACTTCCGATTTGCCCGGGAACATTTTATACATTTCATCTGCGGATTTTAAATACAATTCAGTGGTGTTGTAGCGCATCCGCCTGGTTTCATCGATGGTCTTGCCGGAACTGATGCACATCAGCACATCATGGGAATCGTGGTGCCCCTTTTCCAGATAGTGGGTGTCGTTGGTGGCTACTACCGGAACACCCATCTCTTTTGCCAATTGGTACACCTTTTCGTAGCCCACTTCCTCGGGAATATTATGATTCTGGATTTCCAGGTAATAGTCATCGCCAAACATCTCCTGATACTCTTCCACCAACTGAATGGCGCCTTTCTTATCACCGGAAGCGAGATGCGTAAACAACTCCCCGCTCATGCAGGCGGAGAGCACAATCAATCCCTCTTTATGTTCCCGGAGCACTTCTCTATCAATGCGCGGTTTATAGTAAAATCCTTCCAGGTAAGCAATGGAGGAGAGCTTCATCAGGTTTTGATACCCGGTATTGTTTTTTGCCAGAATCACCAGGTGGAAAGCCGTTTTGGCGCCTCCTTTACCACCGCCTTTTTTTTCTTTCCGGGAGCCGGGGGCAATATATGCTTCCATCCCGATGATCGGTTTGATACCGGCATTTTTGGCGGCTTTGTAAAATTCCAGCACTCCGAACAGATTGCCATGATCGGTAATCGCTAAAGCGGGCATTTTGTACTCCACTGCCCGGGCAATCAATTTCTGGATACTGTTGGCGCCGTCTAATAAACTATACTCGGTGTGATTATGCAGGTGTACGTAAGACAATGACACAACTCCTTGTGAATATCAATGTATAAGTTCTTGATGAATGGTTCCAAATTTATAGGGCGGCATCAGGAATTGCAAGCAGATAATCGGACGGGTTTTTCGGGGCAGGTCAACTTAATACTTGTTAAGGAAACAAGACCATTAATCGACCGGCAGGGTTGCCGGTCAAAATCCCGAAGGGATGGCGTTGCCATGAATTTTGACGCTCCAACCGCTCCTTCAGCATCCCTCGGGATGCTTCCATTTTTCAGCCGGGGGGGTTACCCCTCGGCGGGGGGAAGAGAACGCTCACACTTCGCCAATCGGAAATCGCAAATCGGAAATCGCCAATCGTACCTCCCGGGGAAAAGCTGTTGGCTGTTGCTCACTTCAGCCGGTGCGCCATTGTCAAAATCCCGATAACAACGTTACCACGTCGTGGCGGGA
>CAYYGL010000253.1:0-4833 GCA_964471235.1 uncultured Calditrichaceae bacterium | reverse complement strand
CGAATGGATTTTTGCAAGTGTTCAGGGAAGCAGAATCACTTTCCCGATGTTTTTCCGTTCTTCCAGGTAGCGATGGGCTTCAGGCGCCTGCTCAAAAGAGAACGTTTTATCCACATGCGGTTTCACCCATCCGTCTTCAATCCCTTTTAGCAACTCGGTAGTCCAGCCGGTAACTTTTTCCGCTTCATGCCAGAAATGCCCCAGGTTTAAGCCGAACACCGCCCGGTTCTTATCCAGCAGGCTAAGAGGGTGAAACCAGGGAATCTGCACCGCAGTTTTTATCATTCGGAATTTTGCCCCCACCCCGGCGGATGCGGCACTGGAAATCCCGAACATCCCCAGCCTGCCGGTGGTGCGCAGGGCTTTGTAGCTTTTTTTCCAATGACGGCCGCCAATCGGATCGATGATCAGTTCCACTCCCCTGCCGTCGGTCAAATCCATCACCCGGGGGAACCAATCCTCCCGGCGGTAATCGATTACCTCGTCCATGCCTCGTTGTTTCAGAAAATCGTGTTTCCAGGCGCTGGCAGTTCCGATGGTTCGGGCACCGATGTGCCGGGCGATATCCAGCGCTGCCAACCCCACGCCTCCGCCGGCGTTGTGAATAAGCACCGTCTCCCCGGCATGGAGAGAACCCATTACTACCAGCAGTCCCCAGGCAGTCAGGTAATTCACCGGCAGGGCGGCCGCCTGTTCAAAGCTGAGGGAATCCGGTTTGGGAAAACACGCCAGCGCCGGCACCGCCACCTTCTCCGCCTGCCCTTTAAAGCGGGTCATGGCGATAACTTCCTGACCCTCGGTGACGGTTTTTACCTGCTTTCCGGTTTGCTCCACAATCCCGGCGATTTCATACCCCACCACGCAGGGCTTGGGCGGTGCATCCGGGTAAATGCCCTGGCGGGCTAAGACGTCGGCAAAATTCAACCCGGCGGCTTTCACCCGGATGAGCACTTCACCTTCTCCCGGCTGGGGATCCGGCACCTCTTCCACCCGCAAGACATTCGGGGGTCCGTTTTTGGGAATGACTATCTGTCGCATGTAAGCCTCCTTCAAATTCGATTTAATTTTCGCAAGGCGCGGTATTTGAACCAGTACATCCGCGCAATATTAATGAACCGGTCATAGCTTTTCCAGCGTTCGGCAATTTCCAGAAACGACGAATCGCCGGTGATGCGGTACAGTAAGCGTAGTTGGGAATTCACCAGCCGGAAATAGGTGATGGACGCCGGGTCTAATGTGGGGTAAAAGGGTTGGTCACAGAGATTGTAGCGAATCCAGTAGCCCAAATCGTAGCGGGGCAAAATTGCCCGGAGCGCGGCAATGCCTTCATCGAACAGTGGTTTTGCCGGGGAACTGTCACCAACTGCGCGCACATAATCGTACAATCCGAACAAAGAAAAGATGGAACCGTCTAACACCGCGGTCAGGAACGGGGCGGGATATTCTTCGTAGATGGGTCCATATTCGGTAAACGACGTCACCCCGCCCTCGGCTGCCGGAACCCGGAAAATTTTCAGCGCCTCGGTTGCCATGAAGAGGTATTTTTCTTCCCCGGTAAGCTGGTAGCCCCGGAGCAGGATGGAAATCCCCCGGCTCTGGGCGAATGCCGAGGGCCAGGGGTCGAACAATTTGAATTCCGGTTTCGGCACATCGGTCAGCCAGTAGTTGCCCAACCGGTTATCCGATCGGGCGTTCCGGTAAAACCAGTCCACGATGTTCAAAAAGCGCTCCCGGTCTTTAGCGCAGCCGGTGTTCAGATAAGTATGAAAAATCGATAACCCAAATTGACCGATAGAAATGGGATAATACACCATCCGGCGTTCTTCCACATCGATGTAGGAAGGGATGATGGGGATGCCTTCATCATCAAAGTGAAAATTCTGACTGATGCCGGCGCGCAAGGCTTGCTCTTCCATGATGAAGTAATATTCCCGCAGCTCCTTTGAGTGCACCTCTTCTGCGAGGGGATACACCAGGTCGCCGCGGCTCAAATCCCGTTTGAGCTTGCGGAGCATGAACAGGATTTTTTCCATCTTAGTTGCCATATAATTTCCTTGCTGTTGTAAAACGGTGTTGTGAATGGATTGTCACGTTTTCTTCCGAAAGTTTATGATGTTGTTAGGAATTCCCGGGCTGCTTTGCCGCAATTGAACAGCACATCCAGAATGGAGAGGTTCGCGGCGAAATCCCCCCACAACTGGGGATACACCGGGTGTTCAAACCGATCATAGCGCAGCGTGATGCCGTTCTGTTTTAAATACGCCTCATCGTTGTACTCTTCCCCGCCGCCAACACCGGACAAATAGACTTCCGCATCCACCGCCCGGCAGATATCCACAATGAGCTGGGATTTCTGCCCAAAGTCTTTTAGCAATTCCGAGAGCCGAACCCGCGGCGTGGGTATCGCCAGGTAATCGGCGAAGGTCTCAATCAACCCGATATTCAACTCCACGAAACAATGATGCCGGAGCACTTGCTCCCGGTATAGCTCGAAGATCTCGGAGAAATAAGGCGCCCGGCGGTAATTCAACTCTACCGTTTTCAAATGCTTCTGCTTCCAATGCTCACCGGCGAATTCCATCTCCAGGTAAGTCACCTTTCTCTCGCGTCCCGCTGGATGCCGGAGCGGAATGGTTAAAAAAGTAACGCCATTGGGAGTTTTAATTCGGTTGCGGGGTGAGAAGCTTCTCCCGCGGGGGTATTGCACGGCATCGAGATAAACAAAAATATTGCAATTTGCCATCTTGTGAAAATAGCCCAGCCAGGGGATATAGTTGGGCTGGTGCATTGCCATGATTTTTCCGGGTGGGGTGAGTTGATTATTCTTCGTCATAGGTCTCGGCAAACTTTTCCAGAAGCTGTTGAAATTTGGCTTTCTCTTCCTCCCGATCGTCATAAGTACGGAAAGGAAACTGTTGGGGTGGGGGAGTGGTGATGAGGATTTCTGTGCCATATTGTTGAAAAGCAAGCTCACGGATGCGGTTCAGTACATCCGCCGGCTGCCGGCAAAGCGTTTCGTAGTCAATTTGCACACTGATTCCGGCAGCATCATCCTGAAGCCGTTTTCGGTAATAACGCCTGAGAAAATAAACCTGTCCGGCAATCTGCTCCATGTAATCCCGGTCTTTTAGCAAATTATACTCCACCGGCATGTAACTCCACCAGGTGTTCAGGTCAGTATAGTAATTTCGGCGGGCATCTAAAATTGAGATGGCGGTATCCAGCGGATCCCGTTCAATGTAAATATAGATGACTTTCCCCAGCACTTCCCGCATCTTTCGCAGGTGATAGGAACCGAAGATGTTTTTAAACACCATTGCCCTGTCAAATTCGTGCTGGATATTAGCCAGGGTGGTGCGTAAGCCCTGCCAGTCAATTTCCATTTCGATTTCCGCCGCATGGGTAACACCCCGGACGCTTTCTTTCTTCAGCCAGTAACGCCAGAAGTAGCCGAATTCGTGGATATCAGTGATTGCCGCGGTGCGGGCGTAGTGGGATCGAAACGTAATCTCCCGGTCATTCCCCAATACATGCCGGGAGAGGCGGATGCCATGCACCGGCGCCAGCCAGAAGCGTGCCATCAGGTTGTTGATGTAACCGACATCCAGGGAAGCCGCAATTAACTGAGTGAGCAGGGTGGTGCCGGAACGGGGGGCTCCGAAAATAAATAGAAAAGGGTGCGCTATCTCAAAGTTTTTATAAAGAGACTGCTCACGTTCCATCAATAGCCGGTTCATCTCTAACAGGAAGTTCTCCGCCTGTTCATCTTTGGAATATGCTTTGGTTCGTTTGATGTTGAACTGTTTTAATGTTGGTTCCATTTCTTAATTGCATTATGTAGTTAAGTTGTTAATATGCTGATTATCTTTGAATTAGGTAGGTGTCATAAAATTTCCGTGGAGTAATGATCCGGATATTTCTAAATCCGGAAACTTTCAACAGATGCTTATCGCCGCTCACGATGATTTCGCAATTACCTGCCAGGGCACAGGCAATAAACTTGTCATCATCGGGGTCTTCGCTTACAGCCATTTGAAGATTTCCAGGCTCAACAACTTCAGAGTATATTGTAATCAATTCAAGAATTCTTGTAATATCAATACCAGGATACCTTCGGGATAGCTCTTCAGCAACCCGGTGATATTCTAATAGAATCTCTTTTGAGGTGACGAGAATGAAATTTCCATTCCGCCAGCCTTTTAGAATATCAGCAGGTGGCCCTGTAAAAAATATGCCAGATACCAATACGTTAGTATCAAGCACTATCTTCATTTCTTTCCTCGAACACTTGCTATGGTATCAGCAATGTCCATTTTTCTTAACCCAGCCTGCCGGGCAGCTTTTCGTGCTGAAGCAATTAAATCATCAAACTCATCCAGGGAGGGAGCAGTAATATTTTTTAAAATTACTACATCTTTTTCTCCAATAACCACAAATTGAGTTCCGGGTTTTAAATTCAATTGTTTCCGGATACTTTCCGGAATAACAACCTGTCCTTTGGAAGATAGTTTTGTTGTTGCGAAGTCTGCCATTTTCTTCTCCTTGTTTTCTTACTTGTAAGAAGTTAATGGATTCAAGATGGACTGGCAAGGGAATTGTTAGAAACAATCGAATTTGGATCTAATGCACTTACACCGTCATCCCCATGGGGTTAATCCGGATTTCATTATCATGCACTTTTTATATTTACCACGGATGAAAACAGATTTTCGCGCTTGTCCCTTTGGGTGATTTATTAGCCCGTTAATGATTACTAACATTTCTCACTTCGAGCCGGCGAAGTTGCTGTTCAAAGTGACTAAGGAAAACATTTCATAAATTCTTGAAAGATTT
>CAYYGL010000252.1:0-4868 GCA_964471235.1 uncultured Calditrichaceae bacterium | reverse complement strand
CACGACCCCCAGGGCCACAACCTGGTGCTCTAACCAACTGAGCTACACCCACCATCTAAAAGCGATGCGAATGTAATACATTCCCAAAGAACAGTCAACCACCAATTTGAATTTTTGCGCTCCCTGGAGGACTCGAACCTCCAACCAACGGCTTAGAAGGCCGCTGCTCTATCCGTTGAGCTAAGGGAGCACAAATGAAGATAAACGATTAAAACAACCCAAGATTTCCATTACTTATATTTCCAATCCTCTTTTAATCTTATTTCTTTCATCTTTCATCTTTCATCTTTCTCAGTCAGGGCGACCGGATTTTCCCGAAGGGATGCCATCGGCAGAACCTGCGCCTCTCTGACTGCATTCTGTTTTGTCGGGGCGACTGGATTTGAACCAGCGACCCCCTGGTCCCAAACCAGGTGCGCTACCAGGCTGCGCTACGCCCCGAATATCCCTTCAACCAATCCGAAGGATTAATGGTTTCCTTCTTGCGAATAAAACCAAATTTAAATCGTAAATATAGGAGCGAAAAAAAATAAAATCAAATCTAAAAAATCTAAATCAGCATTCCAACCGGCAGAGACAGCACTGTTAAAAACCGAACTACCCCGGCGAAACATTTTGTTATTTCACATTATAAGTGTATATTTACTCACCATCGATCTTACTTATCATTCTGTTGTATGGGTAAGCCATGCTGAGTGAATTGGAGGGCTCCGGAAGATTCACTTCTACCAGACCTGACACTGGAATCATTCTATCCACATTACGTTTAATCAGGGGGATGAAAAATGGTCAAATTTTATATAAATTGGCTGTTGTTGTTAAGCTGTATCATCGGATTCGGGAACCTCGCTCATGCTCGACCTAAACTTACCGGTGTAAAGGCAAATCAACTTCAGCCAGGCAGCCAGGCAGTTTTAACACTGCTGGGAAGCGGGTTCAAGGAAATCAAGACGGTTGATGCCATTCGGATCGGAGGATTTCGAGCCGCGATTATGGAGCAATCTATTACCTCCGATACGACAATTTTCCTGAAAATCAGAGTGCCCATCAGTCTCAAGCCGGGGAAACATCGTATTTCTGTGGTGGTGACCGGTTTAACGTTTACCGAACGCTTTGAGTCACAAATAGGAGGAGAGAGAGAAAAGGAACTTGAACTGCAAATTAACGGCAACACCATACCGGAAAACCGGGAAAGCCCGATAAATTTTGGCTCTGTTACCAAAGACACCTCTGTCACCCGTGAATTTCTCATCAAAAATCCGGGGCGAACTCCTCTGATATTGAGCCCCCCGGAATTACCGCCCGGATTTTACCTTGAAGGCGTTTTCCCGGAAAGAATTCCACCGGGAAGCGGTGCTTTGTTCCAAATCAAATTTCAGGGGGACACCTCAGGCGTTTATACCGGAGATATTACATTTCAGTACACCACCACGGGTACAAAAACCTTCCGTTTTCCGGTCAGTGGAAAAGTGGAACCACCACCGGTGCCGAATATCGAATTGATAGCCGGAAGTCACATTCTAACTTTCGGTGATACCACGACACTTGATTTTGACAACCTTCCGGGTGATTCCGCCATTGGGAAAACGATTTATCTGAAAAACAACGGCAAAGAGATTCTCTATTTAACTCCTCCGGTAATTCCCGCCGGTTTTCGGCTGGCAGGACCATTTCCCGCTTCGCTGAAACCCGGTGAACAGGTACCGTTTAGGGTGGAATTTACCGGCAACACCGCCAATCCTTACCAGGGACAGATACAATTCACCATCACCAATTACCCGGATTATCCATTCACTTTTCAAGTAAAAAAAAGCTCTACTGCTCCACCGGCTTCTCAACCCCTCTCTGGCGATACCACTCTCGCTGCTGTCTCACCATCGACTCCATCGCCTGGTTCCGATTCACTCGCTGAGCCCCCCCCCACCCTCCCCTCGGAGGACAACGATCAAGTACCGGGATGGCTAATTGTCGGTGTCCTGGTTATATCAACCTTGATAATTGTTCTCTCCGGTCGCTATTTCTTCAGAAGAGCAAAAGCAGCATCTGTTCAGACCGCCGGTTCGGGGGCAGGTCTGGAACCCACGTTTTATTTCAAAACGCAGCAAGACTGGGGGAGTCGTGACATAGGATTTGAAGGTAGCGGCATGGTTCAATTTACCCTTCGATTGAAACCAATTCTGGATTGGGGAGAGAGTGAGATAGCCTTTGATGAGGATTCACTTGTAGACAAACAGGAATTTGAGCGTCACAAAACCTCAAGCAGACATGAAGATGGTGACTAAGGCGTTCGTTCAGTTGCTATCCATTTCCCCGTTAAAAAATAAACTTAAGAGAAAGGAAAGACAAAAATGAAACATAAAGAAACGGCAATCAATCATTTTTTTGATATTCAGGAAATCCCCCGGGAACGGCTATCTGCGATGGTAAAGAGTGATGAATTTAAGCCCATTAAAGAAGAGATTTCCAAAGAATTGAAGGGGGTTACGGTACCCAACTCATTCTTTGAGAAGGTGATACAGGAAGTGAGCGAATTGCTGAACATCGATACCCGGGCTATCTTAATCGGCGCCTGGGGAGCTGCTACCGACATCCTTAAGTATGTGCAATCGGACGCCTCTGCTTCCGATGATGTGGTTCTGATTCCCCTGGTGAAACACACAATTTCTTCCAAACATCAACCCTCACTAAAGCCCTACGTGAACCAGGTACCAATAGCCAATATCCAGTTTACCGTGACATTAAAACTTGCTTTAAAAGGAGTCATCCTGAAACTGCAAAAGGGGAAAATTACTGAAATAACCATTGGCGCCTGCCAGGGAAGTGGGGAAATAAAATATGGCGAACACACCCTGCTGAAGAAAGAGGCGGATTTCCCGGAACTGCTGGGAACCGTTCAATTGGGCGACGGCATCTCCCTGAAGGAGCCGGTGGAGAAAGTGCATGAAAAATTGATTGGCATTACCGGGGAGGAAAAAACGGCGCAATTACCGGCAGAATAGGTAATCAATGGTTGAGAAAAAAACGACGGTTCCGATTATACTTCAGAGAAACAGGATTCAGCAATTATGAACATCCAATTTGGTGCAACGGTTTTTTTTCTTCAGGCAACAGATTTTTCCCTTGTGCAACAAGTAGCTCGCCAATTTCCCTGGCTGGAATATGTGGAGTTTCGCGGTGAATACCCGTTTTGTTTTCCCAATTATACTCCCGAACGGGAGCTTGTGGCTTGTAAGAACATCCTGGCACAAAGTTCCCTGAAGAGCACTTTACACAGCACCATGTACGATATCAATCTTGCGACCCTCAATCCCTGGTTGAAGGATGGCAATATTGCCTGTTATAAAAAAACCATCGATCTGGCATCTTTTTTAGAAGCCGAGATCATTGTGGTGCACGGCGGTTTCATACCGGATGAATTTGCCGGCGGTCCCCTGAAAGAGCATTTCCGGGAATTGGCAGAGAGTCATTTAACAGAGACGTTATATGAATTGGCGGAATATGGCGCTAAAAACCAGGTAAAAATAGCAGTGGAGAACGCGCCGGTAGAACCCCGCCATCCTTTTATCGATTCTCCGGAAACCCATCGCAACCTGATGGAATCGATTGCTCATCCCAACCTGGGTGCGCTGGTTGACATTGCCCATGCCAGTCTCCGGGGCATTGACATCCCGGCATATCTAAAACACCTCCGACCCTATTTGTTCGAAATTCATGCCCATAACAACCGGGGGCAGGCGGATGACCATCTGGGACTACACCACGGGGTGATTGACTATAGTACCATTCTATCTTATCCGGAGATACGGAGGATCCCGTTTATCATGGAGATTCATTCCTACGAGGAAGTCATCCAAACTTTGAATTGGCTGGATAACACTCTGGAACTTTCCTGAGCACTCCATCACCTGGGAACCGGGCGCTCTTTATTTTGGTTATGCATTTATAAGATCACCGGTAAGGGTCGAAACAGTTCTATCATCGGCGGGTTTATCCGGGTTTGGTAAGCGATGATTTCCACTCCGGCGGAATGCGCCTCCCGAAGCAATTTTCCGTAAACCGGATCAATGTCATCTGCCACCGTCATTCCAACCGCATCCCCGCGATTCACCACAAAAAAATTGACCGCCCGGTAACCCTGCCGAACCATTTCCATTAAAGCGTGTAAATGTTTTTGCCCCCGAATGGTTCTGGCATCGGGGAACTTTGCCATATTTCCTGCAATCAACGTCACATTCTTCACCTCGATATAGCATCGTTCCGCATCCCGCTCCAGCAGTAAATCAATCCGGCTGTTTTGACTATACGGCACTTCACTGCGCACCGTGGGGTAATCCTTAAATAACGGCAGTCGCTGTCGCTCAATGGCTTCCCGAACCAATTTGTTGGGATGATTGGTATTGATTCCCACCCACACACCATTGACCTTCACCAACTCCCAGGTGTATTTTAGTTTGCGGTTGGGATTATGGCTACGGGATATTAACACCGGGCTGCCAGGAATATCACAGCCCATCATGCTACCGGAATTGGGGCAGTGGGCAGTCACCGGGTTTCCATCCGCCAGTATAATATCGGCTAAAAAACGTTTATACCGCCGAATTAATTTACCGGATATTAATGGAAGGGGCAATTGCATCTGATGAAAAGTCCTGTGTTGAGAATTTTGTAATGTTTTCGTAAAAAAAGTTGTATTTTACCTTTTGATTGACCATCATCAACTTTTTAGACGTTAATTATGATTAATATTTTACATTGGGGTTAAAAATAGATTAATTTTTGAAGTTGCTCAAATTGTATATCAAAAACTTTTTGTAACTATTCAGCTTTACCTGCAAATTTGATGTTTTATATTTCATTAGGTCTTATTC
>CAYYGL010000251.1:0-4987 GCA_964471235.1 uncultured Calditrichaceae bacterium | reverse complement strand
CAAGCCCATCGAGTTGAATGAGATGAGAAGTTTCGAGTGGATTGGAAAGATTAACCTGATGGAGAAAGGGTTTAAGTTCCGGCAGATTTATTCGTACAAGAACAAACTTCATTTACGGTTCACTTTTTTCTGCCCGGAACCGTTATTCAAAAGGCACCATCAGCAGTTGAATGAATTGGTAAAATCGGTGAAATACCTAATTTCGGATCACCCCGGCAGGTATCCGGGGAGAGGGGGTGGCGGACAGGATGCCGTTGTACCGCACCCCTAAGTGCCGCCTCAACGCATTATTGTTTCCCTCCCTTGCCGTTAGCCGTATTATATTTCTTATGGAAGCTCAACTGGCAATGATCAAATACTGGTAAGGCAAGGTTTTATCATCCACTTTAAAAGTTTCGAATCCCGCTTTAATCAATTCTTGCACCACCGTTTTCACATCGATTTTCATTTTAACCGGGGGACCCACCGGCATCTCTTTTTTCTTAAAATCCAGCACCATCAGGAAGCCGCCGGGTTTTAACTTTTTGCGCACGTTAGCAAAATAAACAGGGCGATTTCCGATGTGATGGTAAGTATCCACAATGATCACGATGTCCGCTTCGCCCGGGGCTAATTGGGGATCATCCGGCGGTACCAGGCGGGTTTCGATGGGCAGGTGCAGAGAATCGTTTTTTTCTTTGATATAATTCAAGAAACGCTCATCTATGTCAATAGCAATGACCTTTTTGGCTTTCCGGGCAATGCGGAAAGCAAAATAGCCGGTACCGGACCCAATGTCCGCTACTGTTTTTCCGGAGAGATCCCCCAATTGTTCAATTACCCAATCCGGCTTTTGCCACTCTGCACGTGCCGGGTCTTCGAAATGTTTTACCAGGTTTTCGAACCCTATCTGGTTCATGTGTTCGTTGGCATGGGTGGCATCGGAGTGTTGTTGGGGGTGTTGAACATGGGTCTGTTGCTCCTGCTGTTGCCCACAGGAAACCAACCACATTCCAGGAACGGTTCCGAATAAAATTATTATCATAAATTTGGTGATGACCTGACGCATGTCTTTTTCTCCTTCTTGTTTTCAATGGATTTGCTCGCCGGCTTTTCATTCCTCTAAGACGAAAGATGATAATTTAGCGGAAACCAATGAAAAAAACAAAGAAATGCCACAGCCTTACCGAATGTTTTTAAACTTTTGGATTCTCTTCCGGGGCTTTCACCTTATGTAAAGAGTTTTCACGTATCTCCGATAGGCATCCTTTTGTGGTAATGCTTCGAAGAAATCTGTTCCAAAGGAATGCTATTGGAATTGAACCATCCCGTTGGGGGTTATCGGCAAGTGACGAACAAGAACCTGCCCCTTATCACCACGGGATTGTTCATCACACCTGCACAATCCAACAGGTGCACAAGGACCCTTATGGTATCCGGTTTATATGTTTCAGAATAAAGTTTATCGTTTCATTTGCGCAAAATTGACAAACTTTTGCGCAATATATACAAGAAGTCTCTGTTCGGATTCCCTATCTTACCCTGGCATTACTATGACAGCAATTTAACCGGAAAGCGAGCGAAATGATATGCCCATTATTTCTGTGGAGATACATGCCCATTATTGTGATTCGGAGAAGATTTGTCTGGAGAACGGGAAAATTGTCGAATGGAAACGACTGACGCCGCTGGCACCTCCGAAGATTCCCTACGGTACCAATGTGCAAATCACCATCTCTTATGAGCAACGGGATTATCTGAACGGAGAGGATTGCCGGGTGTGGGCAAGTTATGATCAGAATCAGGCGGAAACAATACAGAGCGCCCTGAAGGCACAGAAAATTGCTGCTTACCTGGACGAGGAATTTCTGATCGGCCGCCAATTATATGTGGTGTTTGTTTCGCGAAAAGAAGATGTGGAGGCGGCAATTGATTTTATCTGGCGGGATCCCACTGGCATGCGTCTGCATCCGGACTGGTGGTACCCGGAGGATGCCCGGAATGAAAGTTTCCGCAAATGGACAAATGGCAGTTAACCAATAAAGTGAATAGAACGCCAGTTAATGGCAATACCCAAAACAACCCAATCGAAAGGGGAAAAATTATGAAATATCATCAATGGACTTATGCGGTCATCATCACCCTGGTGATGCTGGGCAGCCTACCCAATGGGCTGCAAGCTCAACAGTGGTCCGCCGCCCAAAAAGCAGTCTGGAGTGACGTTAACACTTATTGGGATTTATTCGCCAAAGGGGATGTTGACGGAATGCTCAGTTATTTTGACGCTGATTACAGCGGCTGGGATGTCAACGATCCGCTGCCCACCGGCAAAACTTCTACAGAAAAGGGATTGAAACACTTCCTGGCGGGAAATGAAATCGTCCTCTATAACATTCAGCCGGTCGCCATCAATGTTCACGATAACTTCGCCATCGTTCATTACTACTACAGTATGACTGTTAAAAATGCCGAGGGGAAGGAACGCTTTAACAATGGTCGTTGGACGGACATCCTCCTCAAGAAAGGCGGCAAATGGATGCTGATCGGCGACCATGGCGGCCGCTCTGCTAATTGAGGCGTTGTAAAGCAGGGTTGTTCAATCGAATTATCATCAAAGACGGAGTATCACAATTAAACCATACCATAACCAATGGGAGGAAGTAACATGAAACGGATTAATCAAGCAATCATCGCCATCGCCCTGTTCTGTCTGCTCGCCGGCACCGCATTCAGCCAGGACAATGATAGACACTATTACACCATTACCACCTGGAAGATAGAGATTCCCCAGGATGGCAGCCGGAAAGAGTTTAACGAGTTGATGAAAGAGTGGTACGAGAAGGTTACCAGTAAGAATGACAAGATCATCAGTGAACGAGTCATGAACCATGCCAGCGGCAGCGATCAGCGGGATGTGGTCATCATTACCGAATACGCCTCCTGGAACGATATTGATGCCGCCCATGATAAACAGAATGAATTAGTCGACGCTGCCTGGCCGGAGAAAGAAGCACGACAGGCATTTTTCAAAAAATTCAACCAATATTCGGTAACACACTCGGACGAGATATACCGGGAAGTTTCCTCTTTGCGGAAATAACCCAATTTACAACCTGGAGTCGGGGGGCAGTCCGACAGGTCTACCGCTCGGCTAAATTCTGATTTATCTTCAATAAAGGAGTCCAAGATGAAAAACGTAGGAATGATTTTTAGCTTGCTGGCCGTAATGCTGCTCTTTGCACAGTCTGCCCTGGCTCAGGATGCCACCAAAGTGGACGCCAAACATTATAAAGTGGTATTTGAGAATGACGAAGTGCGGGTGCTGCGAATCAACTATGGCGCCCACGAGAAAAGTGTGATGCACTATCACCCCGAAGGTGTAGCGATTTTCCTGACCGGCGGCAAGGGGAAATTTACCTTCCCGGATGGCACAACTCAAAACATCGAGTGGAATGCCGGGGACACCATCTGGATGCCTGCGACCAAACACCTCCCGGAAAACCTCTCCGATGAGCCGTTTGAGCTGATTCAGGTGGAAATGAAGGTTCAACCGGCGACAGATGCCAAAGGCCTGTATTAAAAAAGCAAATCATCCAACTCCGGAGGACTGACTGAGCCCTCTGGAGGGGATGTAATGAATAATCACATTTTTTTAAGGAGGATTTATTGTGGAGAAGCAAATTAACAATATCATCGCCATATTAATGTTAGTAGTCAGTGTGTCCGTATTTGCACAAACCGACCAGAAGGCCGCCGATGAGGTAATGGCCAGAGCTCGAGCCCAGTGGGCGGCGGAGATGGCCGGGAATCCCGCCACCGATCAATTGGCCGAGGAATACACCCAGTTTGTCCCGGGTATTCCGGTGCTCATGGATGGAAAAGATTTTATCACTCCTTTCTACGAAATTAACACGAAAGAGGGCGCTGAAGTGCTGGCTGCTGACATGGCGAATCCCAGAGTACAGGTGTATGGGAACGTAGCAATTTTGACCTATAACTTTATCGGAACGATTAAAAATAAAGACGGAAAGATTAAACCGCGTTTGTCTAAATCCACCCGGGTATATGTCAAAAAAGGCGGCGAATGGATGCTGGTGCACGCCAATTTTGCGCCGCTCGATTAATAGTGCTCCCTTCACAATTTTCATGTAGTTCAAACAATTCATGGGAGAGCCGTCATGAAAAAGTTTATGTTATTCTTATCGGTTATTGGGATGCTATTGGGAACGATGCACAGCAACCTCCTTGCCCAGCAGCCGCCAGCCAAAGTGTACTGGATGATCACCATCGAAATACCGCTGGCAAAACTGGGAGAATACCACCAACTGGCAGCCAAAGAACTAATGCCCATGCAGGAAAAATATGGCTATAAGTTCATCGGTTCCTGGCAGACCATCGTCGGCAACATCGAACAGGTGATCTCCATCGCCGAATTCGAAAATATGGACGCCTACAACAAAGCCCGGCGGGAGTTCCTGGGCAGTGAAGAGTGGAAAGCTTTCAGCAAAAAAACTGACGGGATGATCAAAGGTGTCAAAACGCGGTTCCTGCGAGCAACATCCTATTCAAGGATCAAATAGGTAAACCAATCATAGGAATTACTATGAACCGGAGACGATTGGGGAATTCGGATTTGCAGATTACCCCTGTGGGGCTGGGAATCTGGGCAATTGGCGGGGAGGGTGCCTTCGCCTGGGGACCGCCGGGTGATAACGATTCCATCGCAGCCATCCGCCGGGGGGTGGAGCGAGGTATCAACTGGATCGATAGCGCCGCCATATACGGGTTCGGGCACTCGGAAGAAGTTGTCGCCCGGGCGCTGAAAGAAATCGGCACCGCTAACCGCCCCTATCTATTTACCAGGTGCAGTTTTGTCTGGGATGATAAAGGGGGTTTCAGCCACAAACTGAACCCGGAATCGTTGCGGATGGAGTTAGAAGGCAGCCTGCGCCGCCTGCAGGTAGATGTGCTGGATTTGTACCAGATTCACGCTCCGGCCTGGCCTTTC
>CAYYGL010000250.1:0-4987 GCA_964471235.1 uncultured Calditrichaceae bacterium | reverse complement strand
CAGAGGCGACGGAACTGTTTTACAAAATGTTAAAAAAACTTTCCAATGACGGACGCCGGGCAGTGATTGCCATAGCCGGTAACCATGATTCACCCGACCGCATCGAGGCGCCCAACCCTCTGGCACGGGAATGTGGAATTCTGCTGGCAGGGTATCCCAATACCCGACTCACCCCGTTTCAGTTAGACACCGGTCTGAAAGTACTGCGCTCCGATGACGGGTTTGTGGAACTTCACTTACCGTCCACCAAGGCTCCCTTACGCCTCTTACTAACCCCTTATGCCAATGAACTGCGGTTAAAAACATTCCTGGGTTTTGAAGACAGTGAACAAGAATTACGCACATTGTTACAGCAGAAATGGCAGCAACTGTGTGACCACTACTGTGATGAACAGGGGGTGAACATTTTGATGAGCCATTTGTTTTTCATCAAGCAGGGGGAAACGCCCGGGGAAGAACCGGAGGAAGAGAAGCCGATTCTCCATGTGGGAGGTGCCCAGGCAGTATATGCGGAAAATGTACCGGAACAGATTCAATATGTGGCACTGGGGCATTTACACGGCAAACGCTTCGTGGCAGAAAATCCCTGCCCGATGATGTATAGCAGCAGCCTTCTGGCGTATGGCATGAGCGAAGCCGAACAAACGAAATATGTGATTTTGATTGAGGCAGACCCCGGGAAAAGGGTAGGGATTACTGAAGTGCCGTTACAATCCGGGAAACGGTTGTACCGGAAACGGTTCGAGACAGTGGATGAAGCCGTTGCCTGGCTCTCGAAGCATCCGGATTGCCTGGTCGAACTGACCATGGCGACTGAAACGTATTTAACCGCCGAGGAGCGAAAACGCCTAAGTGAAGCCCATTCCGGGATTGTTTCCATCATTCCCATAGTTACCGGGGAAGAAACCGATGCCGGTGAGAGTGCTCGCATCATCAACCTGAACAAATCCATGGAAGAATTGTTCAGCGATTATTTTCAATACAAATACAACCAAACTCCCAACCGGGAACTGCTGAACTTGTTTAAAGAAGTATTAGCAGTGGGGGATGAAGAAGGGGAGTAAAATCAATGGCATTGGAAATCTGGAAATCTTCCGCGATGGAGGTTTCCCAAACAACACTTTTTTTACCTGGCGAAGCCGTCTTTACGTTCTCCCGGTCATGAACTTTAAGACATGAACCTTGCCATTGGCGGAGGTGTTCCCGTTACCGGAGGCACCCGGGGTAGAGAGAGCCGAGCCACATCATCTTGAATTGTTAAATTTCCTCTGGCAACATGAAACCGGAGGGCTATTCAAAAGCCGAAAATAAATTTAATTATTTGGAAAAGAGGAAAGAGTTTCTAAATTTAAGTTTGTCTAATAAACGGACAAAAAGGTGTTGCAAAATCAGCCTTGAATCTTTAATATTATTGAGTTAAATTGCATTGCGGTATATCGTAAGGCAAAATACGAATTGCGATGAACGGATATGTTAGAAGAACTCTCGGCGAAATTAGAAACGGTCCTGAAAAAGGTTCGCGGTCAGGGAAAGCTTAGCGAAAAGAACATAGCGGATTCTCTCAAGGAAATTCGACGTGCGCTATTAGAAGCGGATGTGAATTACCGGGTGGTGAAGCAGTTTGTTAATGATGTAAAAGAAAAAGCTTTGGGGGAGGAGGTTTTACGAAGTGTCACACCTGGCCAGCAAATCGTAAAAATCGTTCACGATGAGCTCGTTCGGTTGATGGGCGAGACTCACACCGAGATAAAAAGTGCCGGGATCCCGCCTACCATCGTTATGTTATGTGGCTTGCAGGGGTCCGGGAAAACGACATTCAGCGGTAAGCTTGCGAACCACCTCCGGAAACGTGGGCGACGTCCCATGCTGGTGGCGGCAGATGTGTATCGTCCGGCGGCAAAGAAACAATTGGAAGTAATTGGAGAGACACTGGATGTACCGGTGTATTCCACGCCTTCCAATGATGCCGTACAAATTTGCAAGGAATCCATCAAGGCAGCCCGGGAAAAAGGCTGTGATGTTTTGATTCTGGATACTGCCGGTCGTTTGCACATTGATGAAGAAATGATGCAGGAATTGGTGCGGGTGAAAAAGGAAGTGCAGCCGCACGAAATTTTGTTTGTTGCCGACGGGATGACCGGTCAGGACGCCGTGATTGCTGCCAAACAATTTCAGGAACGGCTGGATTTTGATGGTGTGGTGCTGACCAAGATGGATGGCGATGCCCGGGGCGGAGCCGCGCTTTCCATTCGGGCGGTTACCGGCAAGCCCATCAAGTTCATCGGAGTGGGCGAGAAACTGGATGCCATCGAGCCCTTCCATCCCGATCGAATCGCATCCCGAATTCTGGGCATGGGCGATGTGGTTTCCCTGGTGGAAAAAGCCCAGGAGGTAATGGATGTTGAGAAAGCGGAAAAGTTAGAAAAAAAGCTGCGCAAAAATCAATTTACGCTGGAAGACTTTTATGAGCAATTGCAGCAAATTAAACGCATGGGTCCATTGGACCAACTGCTGGGAATGATTCCCGGCATTGGCAAACAGTTGAAGAACGTGCAGGTGGATGACGGGGCGTTTGTCAGGGTGGAGGCAATCATTAACTCCATGACGCCGGAAGAGCGGCGACGCCCGGAGATCATCAATGGGAGTCGGCGGCGGCGCATTGCAGCCGGCAGCGGTACCCGGGTGCAGGATGTCAATCAACTGCTCCGCCAATTCACGGAGATGAAAAAAATGATGAAACGGATGAAAAAAATGAGATTCCGCCCGGGAATGATGCCCGGCGGATTTCCGTTTTGATATCGAAATCATAAAGCATAAAACCTGGAGGATTGTAAGTTGGCAGTAAAATTGCGATTGCGTCGGATGGGCAGGAAAAAACGCCCGTTTTATCGAATAGTTGCGGCAGATTCCCGTTCCCCCCGTGACGGCAGATTTATCGAAGAAATCGGATACTATAACCCTTTGAAGGACCCCATCGCCCTGGAAGTGAGCGAAGACCGGGCATTATACTGGCTCAATCAGGGTGCCATTCCCACCCATACCGTGAAAAGCCTATTGCGGAAAAAAGGGATTATCATGCGCTTTGATTTGATGAAACGAGGGGTGCCCGAAGACAAGATTGAAGAAGAAATGAAAAAATGGGAACTACTGCAACTGGAACGGCAAAAACGCCTGACCGCTAAAAAAGAAGCCGAGGCAGCAGCCAAAAAACCGAAGGCAGAACCGGAAACGGAAGCACCGGCAGAGGAAACACCGGTTGCGGAAGCCCCTTCCGAAGCAGCGGTTCCGGAACCGGAGGTTGAAGCCGAAGCACCCGAAGAAAAAAACGCAGCGGTGGAGGCGACTCCCGATGAAGCAGCAACGGATCAAGAGGAGGATGAAAAAAAGACTGAACCCTCTTCCGAAACAGCAGACAACCCTGTTGAAGAAGGGAGCACCGAAGCACAAACTGAGGAAGCAGAATCTCCTGAGGAGCCTGACTCCGAAAAAACAAAATAACCAACTGGATTTGGGTATCATTGCTATGGGTTTTGCAAAGCCTGTTGTGCTCTGTTATATAGACTCCTTCTAATTTACAAATCCAACTACTCTAAGGAGGTTTACGCGATGAAAGAATTTGTGGAATTTATTGCTAAGCATTTGGTCGACAAGCCGGATGAGGTGCAGGTGACCGAAGTGGAAGGCGAACGCGTAACCGTGTATGAATTGCGGGTAGGTGACGGTGATTTGGGCAAAGTGATTGGGAAACGAGGCCAAACTGCAAAAGCCATTCGTACGCTGCTAAGCGCTGCCGCTGCCAAAATGGGGAAACGGGCCGTTCTGGAAATCCTGGAATAATCAGTCGGTTTACATGGTTTACCAGTGGGGTGTATTCCAAATTTTTAATGATCTAAAACCAGCTTCCCCGGCGTAAGATTTATCCGTGAGGGGAATATGTTTATTGCAATTGGTAAAATCAGTCAACCTCATGGCACCAGGGGGTATCTGAAGGCATTTCCCTATTCGGAAATTCCGGATCGGTTTCGGGGGGTAAAGATTGTATATGTCGAAACCGAGTTGGGAATGCAGGGCTTAATTGTTGAAGATGTTCAGGTGCAGGGGCGTTATACATTATTGAAGTTTAAGCATTATGAGACCCGGGATGCTGCGAAAAAGCTGGCGGGGAAAGAGTTGTTCCTGCCGGAAGAGCAGCGTATTGAAATGCCGGAAGGCGATTACTTTGTCCATGATTTGATCGGGTTGCAAGTATTTGATGTGCAGAGAAATTTATTGGGAATTTTAGAGGAGGTCTGGATAAATACCGGGAATGATGTCTATGTCGTGCGCCGCAATGGTGATGAAATTTTGATTCCTGCGGTCTCTGAGTTCGTGAAGGAAATTGATGTAACCGCCGGTCGAATGGTGGTGCAGTTAATTGAAGGGATGAGGGAATAAATGCGGATTGATGTGGTAACCGGGTTCCCGGAGGTGTTGCGGGCACCTTTGAATGAGAGCATTTTGAAACAGGCTCAGAGGCGCATCGATCTGCAAATATACTTACAAGACCTGCGGGAATTTACCACCGACAAGCACCGCACCATCGACGATACGCCGTATGGCGGTGGCCCGGGAATGATTTTAAAACCGGAACCGCTGTTTAATGCCCTGGAAAAAATTTTTCAGGAGACCGGCGACCGGGCAGAAAGCCGGGTCATTTTTCCCACTCCCCAGGGCAAGCAATTTACCCAGCAGCTTGCCGAACAGTTTGCCGGAGACTCGCACCTGGTGTTCATCTGCGGGCATTACAAAGGGGTGGATCAACGAGTGATTGATGTCTGGGTAACCGACGAAATATCGGTGGGAGATTTTATCCTTACCGGCGGCGAAATTCCCACGCTGCTGATGATTGACGCCATTGTGCGTTTAATCCCCGGGGTGTTGGGAGATATTGAATCCGCCCGAACCGATTCATTTCAGGACGGGCTGCTGGATTGCCCGTATTATACCC
>CAYYGL010000249.1:0-5301 GCA_964471235.1 uncultured Calditrichaceae bacterium | reverse complement strand
CACGAAGTGACCCCGCCACAACGTGGTGACCTCGTCATTGGGGCAGGAATCCCCTGATCTTTTTTGATTTGTGCAATTTGTCATACGCCCTTTTTTTAAGAGATATACGACCGTGCAATTCTGTTCATTTTATATCTGTCACCGATGCACCCAGATGTCCGCGGATTTTTTATTCCGTTAATGGCTTCTTCTCGATCGTTTGTAACCAATCAGAATTTGCCGGACAGCAATTTATCCACCCGGTAACCGGAGTTTTTCTCTGCCGTCTGCCATTTTTGAATTACGCTAAACACCCGGGAGATGTGTGTGCCGACCTCCCCGGGAGATGTCGTTTTGGTTGCCGATCGATAGGGCTTTTTTCCTGCTGAATGAGCAACGGGTGTTTTTTCCGGTGTTTCATCCTTAATGAGGGCGCTTTCCGGAACGGAAGCTATCGATTGAAACACCTCTATCACAAACAGCCAATCCACCGCTGTTTCAAAGGCTTCTTTGTTAAACCATAATACCCCGTCAAATTCATTTACCTGAACAAACCCCTGGAATTCCGGTTCGCGAAAGAGTTTTTCTAACAGCCGGGATGCCAGCCCGGTTCTGGCGCCGGGAACATACCAGTGCTGGCAGGTGGTCAACAATTTTACCAGGGAGATGATTTGGTCGCTGCGGGAATTATCCATGCCCAGGGAATTCAATTCCTGTTTCATCACTTTCGGCAGCAGCCACCGGTCCATCCAACTGCGGCTTTGCAACGAGACATCTGCGGAATCTTTTTCCCACACCGGCGACTTCAATTGTCCCATCCGGTGAACAATTATCCAGTTGAATAGCAGGGCAACGGCAAATAATTCATCATCCAGAATTCGTTGCATGAATTTTTGGATGGGCTTTTGCCGGGTACGGGGGAGGGAAACCAGTTTCACGATTCCGGCGGGAGTAAAGCGCAGCAACGTCCGCAGTTGGTTGTGTATCAGCCGACGCAACTCATCTGCATTCCCGGTTACCGATTCGAACTGTTTCACTGTTTCTAAAAAGGCGGTATAGCGCCCCGTGGTATCGGATAAAAACGACTCCTCATCCGAAAGGTTCTCAGGAGAATCCCCCCGGCGCAGGGAGATAATTTGCTGCACATTTCCCGCAGCAATCACTTCCCGGAACGCCTCGTGCAGTGGTCGCAAATATAGCTCCTGGGCAGCCGCTTCCACATTTGCAACTCCCTGTCCCTGCAGCGATGCGGCTAACTGCGAATAGCGGCGTGCGGCGTCATCCCTTATTACCCGAAAATCCAGAAAGACGTGATATTCATAAGCATACAGCTTCAGGAATAAGCCCCGTTCATGAATCATTCTGCAGGGATGAATATACTCCAGCCCGGTAAGATGATCCCGGAAAACAAGGAAATCGTTTTCATCATTCGAAATATCCAGACCTTCTCCCAGGGTTTTCTGCACTAAAACCTTTTCTTCACCTTCCGCTGTTTTTACCGCATAAGCAGCGGAGAGTCGGATCCAGCCCCCGGTTTCCCGGTAAGCGTTGTGAAACACCACCAGCGCCCGTTCCTCCCCGTAGCGGTTGGAATAAGCAAACACGTTTTCATCCACCCCGCCATTCTCCAGGTAAAAATCATACAGGAGAAATTGGGCTACATCCGCAAAAAGATACCGTTTTTTGAGCAGGGGAAAGATTTCCCGTTCATGGCGCGCTATCAAAAATTGATTGGGATGCTCATCCCAATATGCCCGGCGGTATTCCATCCCGTATTTTTCCCGGTAGCCCTCGATTTGCCCGTGACCAAACATGGGCAGCCCGGGCAAGGTAACCAGCAGGGTGCAGACGCCAAAATATTTATCCCCGTCGCCAAACTGTTCGATGGCGGTATCCTCATCAGGATTGTTCATGAAGTTCACGTAACGCTTTAAAATCTCCGGATCAAATTCAATGGTATTTTTGATGGTGTTGCGATATTTTTGATTTTCTTCGTTTTTCAGCATGTGCATAAAAGCACTGTTGTAGACCCGGTGCATTCCCAGGGTGCGCACAAAATAGCCCTCCATCAACCAGAACGCTTCTGCCAACAGCAGGGTATCCGGCGCTTCCTCCGCCACCCGATCCACCACCTCCCGCCAGAATTCCTTCGGCATCAGCGCGTCGAATTGGGCGCGGGTCATCCCGTGTTCGGCACGGGATGGGATGTCGCCGCCGCTGCCGGGCGGCGGATACCATAAGCGGTGAAAATGGCGCTTTGCCAGGGTCATGGCAGCATCAAAGCGGATGATGGGAAAGTGTTTTGCCACATGGATGATGGTTTGAATGACTGCTTCCCGCACTTCCGCTTTGGTGTAATCCAACTGGGCGGTATCGTTCCAGGGCATGCTGGTGCCGTCATTGCCGTGATAAATATAGCGCACTTCCCCGGTACGCTTATCCTGCCGTTTGAACACCACCGCGGCGTCGCTGCGGTCGTAATAATGATCTTCGATAAATATCGCCACATCCGGGTTCCAGGAGAGGTCCGGTCCGTTGTAGGTATAAGAAGGAAACGGCGGGTAGGGGAGTTGGATGAACCAATCGGGATGTTCCATCACCCATTTGGCGTCGATGCCGGTGTGATTGGGCACCATATCGCTTGCCAGACGGATGCCTCGCTGCCAGCAGCGTTCTTTTAAATTTTGATAAGCCGCAACCCCGCCCAACTGCTGTGCAATCTGGTAATCATACAGAGAATAGGCGGAGGACTCCGCTTCCGGGTTGCCGCAGAGCTGTTTGATTTTCTTCGATGCCTGACTGCGCTCCCAGACGCCAATCAGCCACAAGCCGGTAAAGCCCCAGCGCGCCAGGCGGTCCAATTCTTCATCCGGTATTTCATCCAGCCGGGTGATGCTGCGTTGGTACTGTCGGGAGAGTTGATCCAACCAGACGAAGGTGCTTTTGGCAATCAGAACCAGGCGGGGCATCCAGTGCATATCCGGGCTGAACTGCTCCGGTTCTTCATCCTGGTAAAACTCCGGCACTTCCGTGGGCGCCGGTCCCCAGGCAGGGTTAAACCGAATTTTTTGCTCCTCAGTGACAAAGTCGAGACTACGTAAAATGCGCAGGGCAAAATCATCCCGGGGAACGCCCCATTCGTCCAGAAAGGCTTCCCCCAAAATCATCTCCTGTTTGATGCTCAACTCCGGCAGTATATACGCCCCCCAGTGCTCTTTGATATAGCGTAATTGGTCGGGCAGGGATTCGGGGGCTGCCATAAACGGTTCTTTTAGCAGGCTTAACAGCGGTTTTCCCTCACTTCCCGGTGCCAGAATCAAGGGTGGCTGGTCTTCAAAATATGTTTCCAGATTGGTGATGATGTTCAGGTAAGGGGTTTCCTGCTGCAGTGGAGTGTCATCGAATAATTCTGCGTATTTTTTAAACGCCGGGTTCAGGTTTGCCAGCCGGAGCAGCAGCAATTCTTCCAGGGCAATCTGCCGGTTGGGAATGCCCTCGGTTTTACCTTGCAGATAGGTTTTCACATCCGTTTTTCCCTGGTACACCTCCAGCGGGGGGAATTCCTCCACAAAGCGGTGCAATACCGTTTCGGGGGTCTCCTCTCCCAATTGTTCGGCTAACCATTCCAGGGCTTCCTCAAAAACCGGTGCTCCCACCTGTTGGCGGTAGCGGGCGATCAGACTGTGCAGAATCTCATCGATCAACCCCAGGGCATTCAACTCGGCGGCGCTGACCGCCTGCTCGGGATGGTGCACCAGGTCTCGCGTTTCGTTCATTTTTTTGGCAAACAGGCGGGCGGCGTGAAAGTTTGCAAAGATCACATTTCCGGTGCTGGTAAACATGCTCAGGTCAAATTGATATTTCCGGCGTGCCTGGCGGGAGACGTGAAATTCTACCGGCACCCGGTATTGCTCTGCAATGCCGGAATAAAGGTAAGATTGATTGTTGAATCCGATTCCCAACCGGATTATTGGCAGGGATTTCATGATACCCCTTTTGCTGTTAGGATGTGGATTTTTCATCGATAAACAACTGAAACTTACGCTGCCGTTCGGCGGCAAAAGTTATGAAACCGGGGTAACTCATACAAGGAAAAAAGCTACCTGTGGAATCGGCAGGGAACAATGATAGTGATGCATGAAGGGGGACCTGCTATTCTATCCTCAAAGAAGATTATACTCCGGTGTGTAGCCAAACATTATTCTTTTTCATTATACCTATCTATCGATCGTCTGAAGTATTTTTTACTGATGCCTTGAAGCACCGCAGTATTTACAATAAAGCCCAATCCTACAAAGACTGCGATGTTGAAATCCGGAACAATCGTTCGCATGTATCTTTTCCCGGGGTCTCGTTTATAGCCGCTTATAAAACCTGAATTTAAAATGCCATATAAGAGAGTGGCGCCCCCAATTGCCAGGGAAATATTACTCCATCGATGAAACTTTTCCGCTTTCTTCAGAATTATTGAACTTTCCGGTTTTTGGTGCAAAATCCCGGCAAGATTCGAGTAATTCACCCGATGAAGTGAGGAATCCGTCATCATAAAGAAATCATACGATTTCTTTGTTAACATCTCCGATTGGTTGGTAACACGGGCATAAATCGGTAGTGGTCCTCCATTTAGCCTTTTCAAAAATTGATATTTGAATTGGGTCCCGTTTCGGCTATGAATGATTTCCCGGTGAAGAATGAATTGCTGATATCGAATCCTGAGAGAATCAAAATGTTGAAAGGTCAATTTAGTGCTGTCATTTACCAGAACAGTGGTCCCGAATCCCAGGGGGCTGTTATCGAGTACTCTCACGGAGCCATATACCCGTTCACCATCTTTTTTAACAACATAACTTCGGTTGCTATCGGTGGTTGACTGGGGGAAAGCAACCGAATTCAACATCAGAACAGCCAGACTGATAGACAAAAAAACCAATCCAAATCTACCCATCATTTTTTAATCTCCTCTTGAATGAAACGAGACATACGTTTAAATGGCGTTTTTCTTTCCCTTGTGCCATTACATAAGGAATAACCAAGGTTTATTATGAACATTCCTGCTGCTACTCCCTTACCCCGGGAATTTTACCCGACTTTTTGTGCAATTTGATCGCACCTATTGGTCTCTGATACATTTTATACGAAGACGGTTCACAATGTGTAAAAAAGTTATGAAATTCGGTCATTTCATACAAGGAAAAAGATAGCCCGGTGGGATGGTGTGGTGATAAGAAGGTTTTGGAATCTCATATTCGGCATTCCTCCGTGGTAGAAGATTCTCCAACGGAGTCTATGACCGGTATTTTTCAGCGTATTGCCGTAATCATC
>CAYYGL010000248.1:0-5633 GCA_964471235.1 uncultured Calditrichaceae bacterium | reverse complement strand
ATGACCTCTGCTAATATTGTTTTTTTGCTAAATAATACTTGTTGCATTTTTAGGGCAGATATGAAAGCGGCAAACATTCCGGTGCCTGCCTGGGTTGAGGAGATGCAAAGCGCAGGCGCCTCCGCTTTCTATCAAACACAAGATGGCACGCATCAGGTTTATCTTCCCGGCAAAGGTTATCTTCCCTTAACGGAACCTTCGGATGTTATCTCTCTTCCGAATATCAAAAAGGAACCGAAACGCACCATACGAACCCGAAAAGAGGCTGCCTTGTTAGACCTGGGTGATGGTGTGGCGTTATATGAGTTCCGTTCCAAAGCCAACACCCTGAGCATGGATGTGGTGTCGGGCATTTTCGAAGCGATCGATTATGTGGAACAGCACGATTACCGGGGGTTGGTGATTGGCAATGAGGGCAAGAATTTTTCTGCCGGTGCAAATCTGGCAGAAGTCGCCGGTGCCATTGCCGAGGGTAAGTTTGAGTTATTGGATCAGGCTGCCCGTCGTTTTCAGGAGATGATCATGCGGATTTATTATGCCCGCAAACCGGTGGTTGCCGCTCTCCAGGGAATGACGTTGGGGGGCGCGTGCGAATTAGCCATGCATTGCGCCCGGGTGGTAGCTGCCCTGGAAACCTATATTGGATTGGTGGAAGTGGGAGCCGGGGTTATCCCTGCCGGCTGCGGAAGCACCTTTATGGCTGCCCGGGCGGCAGAAAAAGCCGCCAGTCAATCTCCTGCCCAAATTCAACCGTTTCTTTTCAAATCTTTCGAAACGCTTGCTACCGCGAAGGCAGCTACCAGTGCATTCGAAGGAGTTGAATTGGGCTTTTTGAGAGACGATGCCGTGGTGGTGATGAACGCAGAACGCCGCTTTTTTGTTGCCAAACAGGAAGTCATTCGCCTCTCCGAAGAAGGCTATCTGCCGCCGCCGGAGCGCACCGCTATCCGGGTATTGGGAAAACCGGCATGGGCTGCCTTGGAATCCGCTGCCTACCAAATGCAGCAAGCCGGGTATGCCACAGAGTATGACCGGTTCTTAGCCGGTCGCCTGGCGTATGTGATGACCGGCGGCGAATTGACCGCCCCGGCATCGGTGCATGAAAGCTATCTACTCGATCTGGAACGGGAAGTGTTTCTGGCGCTGTTAAAGGAAAAGAAAACCCAGGAGCGGATTCACAGCATCATTACCACCAATAAACCACTCCGGAATTGAGGAATCATCGAGCAGAAGAAATGGTAATCATACCCAATCATAAGATTCCATTAATTTCAGAGGCAGATTTTGGTTTTTTCTGAATAGACCTTATTCCCACTTAATTGTGGATAATCAAAGGGATAGAATGATTGTAAAAATTTATTACAAATATATCGGAGTAATGGAATTTCCGAAGGTGTTTGGGAGCAGCTCTTTCCTGTCCGGAATACTACCTTCGGGTAAAAAAACAATTCATTTCGTAAATGTTAATTTTTAAGAGTATTACAGTGGAAATCTTAAACGAACCTCACACCCATCCCCACCCCGACCCTTCCCTGCCAGGAGAGGGAAGGCCTGCTCCTTCGGAGGGAGGGTGCCCCGTTTTTTGGGCGGGAGGAGTTAGGGAGGTAAAAAAACATCCACTTAACCACAAACAAGATCTAACAAATCAGCAAAAACTTTTAAAACGTGAGAAGGAAAGAAAAGGGGATAGAATACCATGAAACAAGAAGCCTATATCGTTAGTAGTGTGCGTACCCCGGTGGGCAAAGCCAAAAAAGGAACCCTGCGCAACACGCGACCGGAATACCTGGGTGCTGTCGCCGTCAAGGGTGCGATTGAGCGCGTTCCGGGATTAAGCAAAGACCAGGTTGATGACGTCTTAATCGGCTGTGCCTTCCCGGAAGGACCCCAGGGCATGAACATGGGGCGAGTGATTGCCCAGATGGCAGGGGTGCCGGATGCCGTTCCGGCGGCAACTGTGAACCGCTTCTGCTCCTCCGGATTGCAGACCATCGCCATGGCGGTGCAATCCGTTATGGCAGGTTTCACCGATATTGTGGTCGCCGGGGGGGCGGAATCCATGAGCCTGGTGCCCATGACCGGTTTTTATTATAGCCCTACCCCGGATGTGATTGCCAAAGACCCCGACGTTTATGTGGGGATGGGAATCACCGCGGAGAATGTGGCGGAAAAATACAACATCAGCCGGGAGGACCAGGATGCTTTTGGATTGCGGTCCCAGAAACGGGCGCTGGCAGCGATAACGGAAGGGAGGTTCGAGGAGGAAATCGTTCCGGTGCCGTTGAAAGAGGTTCACTACCGAAATGGAGCGGTTCAACCGGTGGAAACGGTTTTTGCCATTGATGAATGCCCGCGGGCGGATACCACCCCAGAAGCGCTGGCAAAATTGAAACCGGCGTTTAAACTGCGGGGCACGGTTACCGCCGGTAATGCTTCCCAGATGTCCGATGGCGCCGCTGCTGCGGTGGTGATGAGTGAAAGCAAGATGAAAGAGCTGGGAGTGAAGCCGATGGCGCGCCTGATCGCTTTCACCGTTGCCGGGGTGGCACCGGAGATCATGGGTATCGGTCCCATTGAAGCCATCCCCGGGGCGCTCAAGCAAGCCGGATTAACACTCGATGATATAGGATTGATCGAGTTGAACGAAGCATTTGCTTCCCAGTCGCTGGCAGTAATCCGGGAATTGGGTTTGAATGAAGAAATTGTAAATGTGAATGGCGGGGCGATTGCGCTGGGACATCCCCTCGGCTGCACCGGTGCAAAACTAACCGCCACCTTACTACACGAGATGAAGCGACGCAACATCCGCTATGGGATCGTTACCATGTGTATTGGCGGGGGAATGGGCGCCGCCGGAATTTTTGAAAATTTGATGAATTAGGGCTCAGTGAAATTAGATTTTTGGGTATTTGGCATAAAAGGAATGGAACGAGGTACATGATGCGCTTTGTCTTGCCTTTGCCAGTCAATGAATGTTTCCAACGATGGAATCTGTAAGAGATACCTCTGCAATTGTTGGTTACTCCCCTTCGCCAACTGCCCATCTTTGCCGGTTTCTTGTTTAGATAAAACCATTATTTCAGGAGAAAATCATGGACATTTTGAATAGTTTGTTTGGTGTTCTGAGCACCGTTTCGCCCTGGGTGACGGCTACCGGAATTGTGATTCTGGCGTTATTGCTGGGCTATTTCGGGATATCGTTCTGGGGCTGGGTCATTGCTGCCGGGATTGTCTTATTCGGTTTGGGCGCCGGAAATACTGCCTGGTGGATTTTAGGAGCAGTCATATTACTCTTCGGTTTTACCCCGCTGCGCAGATTGTTATTTACCACTCCCCTGGTAAAGCTGGTGCAGCGGATGAAACTGCTCCCGGCAATTTCCGAAACAGAGCGTACCGCCATTGAAGCCGGCAATACCTGGATTGATGGGGAGTTGTTTTCCGGGAAGCCCGATTTAAAGTACATGATGAATGAAGCCTACCCGGACT
The DNA here is from genome assembly GCA_964471235.1 of uncultured Calditrichaceae bacterium. Taxonomy (GTDB): domain Bacteria; phylum Calditrichota; class Calditrichia; order RBG-13-44-9; family J075; genus CAYYGL01. The sequence goes on along the minus strand of CAYYGL010000248.1, from coordinate 2,147 downwards.
TATCCCCCAAAGAAAAAGAATTCCTGGATGGTCCCACCGAAGAACTGTGCCGAATGACCGACGACTGGGAGGTGTTCCGTAGAAAGGATTTGCCCCCGGAAGTATGGGATTTTATCAAGCAAGAGGGATTCTGGGGGTTGATCATACCGGAAGAGTATGGCGGTCACGGATTTTCGCCATCTGCCAACAGCGCCATTGTGGCAAAATTGATTTCCCGCTGCGGTCCCCTGGGAACCACGGTGATGGTGCCCAATTCATTAGGACCGGCGGAATTGCTGCTTCACTACGGAACTCAAGAGCAAAAGGATTATTACCTTCCCCGCCTGGCGCGCGGCGAGGAAATCCCCTGCTTTGCCCTGACGGAACCGGGCGCCGGTTCCGACGCCGGGGCAATCCGGTCCCATGGGGAAGTGTTTAAAGGTGACGACGGGAAATTGTATCTCCGTCTGAATTGGAAAAAACGGTATATTACCCTGGGAGCAATTGCCACGGTGTTGGGTCTTGCCTTCAAGTTATATGACCCGGAAAACTTGCTGGGCAAAGGAACGCACCCGGGCATTACCTGTGCACTGATTCCCACCTCTACGCCCGGTGTGGTGCAGGGTCGGCGGCATGACCCACTGGGAGTGCCCTTCTACAACAGTCCCCTGGAAGGTCACGATGTGATTGTGCCGATTGATGCCATTATTGGCGGGGCGGAACAGGCGGGTAACGGCTGGCGGATGTTAATGGAATCGCTGGCAGTGGGGAGAGGCATCTCATTGCCGGCTTCTGCCACCGGCGGTGTAAAAACAGTGGCACGCGGGGTGGGGGCTTATGCGGCGGTACGCAAGCAATTCGGTCTCTCCATTGGCAAGTTCGAGGGAATCGAAGAGCCGTTAGCCCGCATAGGCGGTTACGCCTACATTTTAGAGGCAGCGCGGCGGTTTACCTGCGGCGGATTGGATGGCGGGGAAAAACCGGCGGTTATTACTGCCATCGCCAAATACAATTTTACGGAGTTGCTGCGCAAAGCAGTGAATGACGGGATGGATATCATGGGCGGGGCTGCTATTTCCCGGGGTCCCCGCAACCTGCTGGCGCATGGCTATTTTAGCGTGCCGGTGAATATCACCGTGGAGGGCGCTAACATCCTCACCCGCACCCTGATGATTTTCGGGCAGGGCGCCATCCGCAGCCATCCCTACGCATACCGGGAGATCAAGGCGTTGATGGAAGGAAATGTCGCGGCATTTGACCTTGCTTTCTGGAAACATATCCGTCATGTGGTACGCAATTTCTCCCGTACGGTTGTGCTGAGTGTGAGCCGTGGGTGGCTGGCAAACTCGCCGGTGGGGGGCGCCGCCAGTCGGTATCACCGGAAAATTGCCTGGGGATCGGCATCGTTTGCCCTGCTGGCGGATATTGTCATGGGTATCTACGGCGGCAACCTGAAGCGCAAGGAAAAATTAACCGGTCGGTTTGCCGATATCTTCTCCTGGCTCTACCTGGGCGTCTCGGTGCTGCGCCGCTTTGAAGCCGAAGGTCGTCGGAAAGAAGACCTGCCGTTATTACACTGGTCGATGCAATTTGCACTCTGGAATATCCAGCAGGCATTTGACGGCATTTTTGCCAATATGGGATGGTTGTTCCGGGGACCGGTGGCGCTCTGGTCTCGGTTAAATCCCATCAGTCGGGGACCCTCGGATGAATTGGGCAGCCGGGTGGCGCAAATTTTACAAACTCCCGGTGAACAGCGCGACCGGCTGACCGGGGGAATTTATATTCCTAAAGAGAAAACGGAAGCCCTGGGTCGTATTGAACATGCCTTTTTGCTGGTCAAGCAGGCGGAACCGGTGGTTCGTAAGATTGGCAAAGCAGTAAAAAGCGGCAAACTACAGAAAGACCGACCGGAACGGTTGGTAAAACAGGCGCTGGAAGCCGGTGTGATTAGCAGGGAAGAAGCGCAGTTGCTAAAAGATGCCGAAGCAGCCCGGGAAGACGCCATCCAGGTGGATTCCTACACCCTTGAGGAGTATATGAATTTCGGTCATGCCCCGGGACACGGGAAAGGGCAGTCCCATAGAGAAAAAGCGGTTACGGTGGGACAGTGAGGGCGCATGACAAATTGCACAAATCAAAAAAGATTAGGGGATTCCTGCCCCAAT
>CAYYGL010000247.1:0-5654 GCA_964471235.1 uncultured Calditrichaceae bacterium | reverse complement strand
TGCAGTTCCAGGGAAATGCTGACTTACTCCCGCGGCGCCGAGGAGAATTTCTCGGTATTTAACGGATATAAATACTCTGTGGTGCCGTTATCCTTCTGAAGCTCCTCAGTGTACGTGATGGCAATTTTCTTCTCTTCCCGGGGCTGGAAGGGGAAAATACGCAGTTTCAGCAACTGTTGATCATGGTACTCCAGCAATGCCGGGTCACGCATCCGCCGGACAATTTCCTCATAAGTTTTCCGGGCTTCCTCGGCGTCCAACAATTCCGCCTTCACAGCTTTGCCGTCGATAAACATGGAAAATTGATTGATATGAGCATTACGAGGAACAGGAAACAGGTAGTATCCCTCCAGCCGGGCATCGGTGGGATTGTAAAAAGTTTGTTCAACCCGGGTTTCGGCAAGCTGGTCCTGGATTTTCACCGTTACGTGATGAACTTTGACATGCAGGGGGAAAGGCTGCACCCGGGGCGGCTGCGGTCGCGGCGGAACAGGGTAAGGGGGCATGATGATGATAAATCCATCCGCTAACAGCGGTGAGAAAACCACGGATGCGAAAATCAGGAAAACGTTGGTTAGCAAAATTGCAAACCGATGATGTCGCATTTTTTTCTCCACACTTTTTTTATCCCGGTGGTGTGGAATTGTTGTTTCTTTTCGACCGTTGAGGTGATTGGTGGAAAGCATACTTCTCCCTGATAGACCATCCCTACCATTCCCTTCCCCCATTGCTTACCCCTTCCAAACTATTCCTCCGGTATCGCTCTCCTTATGCATAAGACATTTAATTAACGAGAGCAAAGGAGGGGAGTTTCGTATAAATGATGGGAAGATGGTCGATGCTCAGGGAAAACGTTTTTGCAGGCGGGCGAGTTTCGCTTGAGTCTGGGTATCGTTGGGATTTATTAGCAGAATTCGTTGGTAAAATCGCCTGGCAGTTCGATAGCGACGTTTTTTCAGGGCTTCTGCTGCTTTGTTCTCGTAATACTGGATCATTGACGCTTGTAGTTCCAGTGCCCGGGAATTTGCCGGGTCAAAATGTAAAATTTCCCGGGTATAGTACAGCACATTATCTTTCGGAGGGACCGTGAAACGCTGTCGTTGAAACGCCCGCTCCGCTTTCCCCAGCAATTGTTGGATATACTCAGATCTGGTGACTCCGTGGGTTTCCAAAAAGGCAAGGTCATCCTGTATTTCCTTCAATCGCTTCCGGGCAACTGGTGTCAATACATCCCCGGGATACTGGTGGATTAACTTTTCATATAATTCGGTGGCTTTCTGATATTTACTGAAAGTCAAAGCCTCTTCCGCCCTGGAGTATAATTCGGTTGCCGATGACTTTGTCGCCCGATTAAGCGTGAGAAAAACAACCAATACTATCACCAGAAGTATGAATCCTGCGAGGAAAATCCTCCTCCAGTTTTTACGGTAATTACCAGGATCGTGATTTGTACGAAATCCTATAGAAAATCGATCAGCCTCGACGTCTTTATGATTATCGGGGATGTTGTTCTGTAAATTTTTTTCAATTAAATCCTGTAAAGTGAAGGAGTTTTTTGGTTTCTCTTTCTGGTTTGGCGGGGTAGGGGGGGAATCGTCAAAGAGAAATCGGGATGGCTCATCCGGTATTTGTAACGGTTCATTAGGCATGTGTGGTTCACCTGACGACTTGTTTCCTTTGGAAGAAGAAGCATTGTTTTGCAACTCCGCCTGACAACTCCAACAGCGCCATCTCTCATCCAAATTGATGGCACCGCATTTTGGGCACAACATGAGATACTCCCGGTTTTACCACTTATTTATCAAAAACAAAAAATAGTCGTCCCTCGGGGTAGTATAAGTTTTGAAGGCAATATGCCTTTCGGCAGGGAAGGGGGGTTCGGGGTCACATTTTTATCTACCAGATTCGTTCCGTATTCCCTTCCCGTCTCCAATAATTTTTAGAGCACCTGATATTTCCACCTGCCATAAGTAGGCAGATGCAGCGTTAAGTTTTCAAACGTTATTTTGACCTCGATAACCACTACTTGACCCTGGGTTAAAATCAGGACCAAGGGCAAATTTATTAATCGGGTAAACATCGACAATTCTAAGATTTATTTGATGTTAACACGAATTTTTAGAAGGCAATGAAAATATAATCAATGAATTCACTCGAACAAAACTAAAAAAAACAGCAATGAAAAAAGCAGGAAGGTTCAGCCTTCAAAGTTCCCGGTTGCCACTTTTTCAAAAAAATAGAATATTTCAATTTCTTTTTTGTGAATGGCATTAAGGGCATTAAATTTTTATAATGGAATGGAGGTAATGTATGAATAAAGTTATATATGAAGGGTTGACCTTCGATGATGTGTTGTTAATGCCAGCCAAATCGACGGTGCTTCCCCGGGATGCCGATCTTCACACCCGATTGACCCGGAATATCTCTCTGAACATCCCTCTGATATCCGCCGCAATGGACACCGTTACCGAAGCGGAGATGGCAATAGCCGTGGCTCGGGAGGGCGGAATCGGTATCATCCACAAAAATTTAACCCCGGAAGAACAGGCGGTGCAGATAGACCGGGTGAAACGCTCCGAGAGCGGGATGATTGTCGATCCGATTACCCTGACAGCCCAGCATCCGATTCGGGATGCCCTGAAAATGATGGAAACTTACCGGATTTCCGGGATTCCCATCGTGGAGGGAACGAAACTGGTGGGCATTATTACCAACCGCGATTTACGATTTGAAGAAAATTTGGACCAGCCCATCGCCAATCGAATGACGCGTGACAATCTGATTACCGCTCCGGAAGGCACTACCCTGGAAGAGGCAAAAGCCATTCTGCAACAACATCGTATAGAAAAGCTGTTGATAGTGGATCAGGAGAATAATCTCCGGGGATTGATAACTGTAAAAGATATTCAGAAGAAGAAGGATTACCCCAATGCCTGCAAAGATGATCTGGGGCGGCTGCGGGTGGGAGCCGCTATCGGGGTGGGGGATGACGGTCTGGAGCGGGCTGCCCGGTTGATTGAGCGAGGAGTGGATGTGATTGTGATTGATACTGCCCACGGGCATTCCCGGGGGGTGCTGGAAACGATTCGGGCATTTAAAAACCAATTTCCGGGAGTGGAGTTGATTGCCGGGAATATTGCTACCTATGAAGCTGCCAAAGATTTGATAAATGCCGGGGTGGATGCCATAAAAGTCGGAATTGGACCCGGGTCTATTTGTACGACCCGGGTGGTTACCGGCGTGGGTGTACCGCAAATTTCAGCAATTATGGAAACCATAAGGGCAGCTCGCGATGCGAACGTTCCGTTGATAGCCGACGGCGGCATCAAACATACCGGGGATATTGCCAAGGCGATTGTTGCCGGAGCGGATTGTGTGATGGTGGGTAGTTTGTTTGCCGGGGCTGCCGAAAGCCCCGGGGATACAATTTTACTGGATGGCAGGCGTTACAAACAGGTGCGGGGAATGGGCTCCATCGGAGCAATGAAAAAGGGCAGCAAAGACCGGTATTTCCAGGAAGAGGTGGAAGATGCCGAGAAGCTGGTTCCGGAAGGGATTGAAGGGCGGGTGCCGTTCAGTGGTCCGGTTAAAGATACCATTTACCAGATGATGGGCGGGCTGCGATCCGCCATGGGCTACACCGGCTGCAAGACCATCCCGGAATTACAGAAGCATGCCCGCTTTATCAAAATAACCGCTGCCGGGATGCGGGAAAGCCATCCCCATGACGTGGAAATCACCCAGGAATCTCCAAATTATAAATTACGGTAACCGGGCAGGTAATTCCCATCCACGAATGAACACGAATTCGCTCGAACATATATTTGGTAATAAAAAGGTGTGAGCAATGTTGAAACGGGTTGATCATATTGGTGTGGCAGTGCATTCCCTGGAATCGGTTAAAAAAATGTACCGGGAGGTTTTTGACTTACAGCCGGTGTTTGAAGAGGAAGTGCCTGATCAGAAGGTGAAAGTGGTGGGATTTAAAATCGGTGAAACCAATGTGGAATACCTGGAACCGCTCGCGGCCGACTCACCAATCTCCGGTTTTTTAAATAAAAAGGGGGAAGGACTGCACCATGTGGCATACAATGTAACGGATATCCGGGCACTGCTGCACCGGATGAAGCAATCCGGGGTGCGGCTGATTGATGAAGAACCCAGAATCGGTGCAGAGGGGAAGTTGATCGCCTTTGTACATCCCAAAGGAATGAACGGGGTACTATTGGAGCTTTCTCAGGATATGGCAGGGGATGAAGATTGATGATGTATTGTTGATGATGAATGCCCTGGGTAGCATAAATAACATTGGATCATCTATCTCCGAGGGAAAAGCCGGAAATAACGTAATAACTTCTGTAAAATTTCGGGTTATCCCGTTTTTTTGATAAATTTTTGTAACGACTCAGATAGTAGCTATTTCGGCCGTAGATAAGAAAGAGTTCCTGTAGAAATCAGTTTTTGTCATCAAAACTTTTTCTTTAGCGCAATGATCGCAGCGGATGCGCAACGGGCCGCTACGGGAAAGAGATAAATATCTGTTCGTTGCGGTAGAACAACCGGAGTCGTTACAATTTTTTCATATTCTCATACCCCCGGTGATCTCTGTGGCATGACAACTGAAGGGTTCTTCTATTTCTATTGTCTCTGAATTTTTTTGCGACTTTGCCCCGCCGGGGCGGGGTGGGATGGTTATACCAACGGGATCCCATTGGGATGTATTGAGCAAGCTGTTACCTTTTCCGAAAAAAGTAAACGATATCATCGGAAACGGATTTCTCTGTCACCAATCCCGGGTTTATCACCATGAACGGCTTAATTCGTTCAATCGTCTATACATGGATAACAATTTTTTGCATGGTGGGCATCGTTGTGGGATACATCTTTTTCTCGTCTCCGGATGTACGGGAGTTGAAAAAGAAAAATCCCTCGACAACGGCATTTATCGAATACCGCAAGCGGGAGGCGGAACGTCGGGGAGAGACGTTCCGGCTGCGCCATCGTTGGATTTCGTTAAAAAAAATTCCCAGGTTATTGCAGCGTACGATCATTGTTTCCGAAGATGCTTCTTTTTGGGTGCATCATGGAATAGATTGGCATGAGGTACGTCAAGCAATTCGGGATAGTTGGAAAGCGCACAAGTTTGTACGGGGCGCCAGCACCATCACCCAGCAAACCGCCAAGAACCTTTATCTCTCTCCGCAAAAGAGTTTACTGCGGAAACTAAAGGAATTTTTTATTGCCCGGGCAATGGAAACTCATCTTACCAAAAGCCGAATTCTGGAATTATATTTAAATTGCATTGAATTTGGGGATGGTATTTTCGGGATACGCAGCGCCGCCTCCTATTATTTTGATAAAACACCTTCCCGGTTAACGGTGAGCGAGATGGTACGCCTGGCTGCCATTATCCCCAATCCTTTGCAGTTGAGTCCTACTGAACCATCAAATGCGTTGAAATGGCGCAGCAACACCATTTTGCAGCGACTGCGAACGTATAATTTTATTGATCAATCGCAATACAATCAGGCAAAAGCCGATCTGGAGAACTTTTTCGGCTATTATACCCGTGCGGATTGAGTTTCGATTTCTGACTGAATACTCACGGTTCGGTTAATTTTTTGCCGGTTTGAAATTTTCCAGCGCCGTTTTCA
>CAYYGL010000246.1:0-5700 GCA_964471235.1 uncultured Calditrichaceae bacterium | reverse complement strand
TGGCATAAATCCACTCCATCATGGTCCGGGAGCAGCAAATCCAATAAAATGAGATCATAATCATTTACACTTGCCAGGTAGTCACCGGTGCTGCCATCCTCGGCAACATCCACCACATACCCGGACTCCTGGAGCCCTTTTCGTATAAAATTTGCCAGTTGACTTTCATCTTCTATTACCAGAATCCGCATATCCTCCACCTCTTTAAATTCTTCGGTGGTTTAATAATGGGTGGGTAACCATTTAGAAGTAGTAACTATTCAGTTCTCCTGCCACAGAGCGCACAGAGGTCATTGAGAATATGAAAAAATTTATCAAAAAACGGGATAACCAGAAATTTTGCAGAAGCTATTGCGTTACTTCCGGCTTTTCCCCTGAATTCCTTTTCTAAAAACTCTGTGGACTCTGGTGCTGAATCGTTACAGCAAAATTTTGTTCACAGCCTTTTGCTGAGTTGAGAATCCATCCCAATTAAGACCATCCAAAACCCCATCTTATCTAAAATCATGAATCGGAAGATTATTCTCTCAACCACAATGGCGTGTGATGTAGGCAATAATTATGACAAAACGTTTTATTTTAATTCATTAGTGAATTCTAATCTTCATAAACAAAGTTTAATACTCCCTTAATTAAAATTCAAGTTCTTTATGGTTAGTTTGTGAATTAATAGTGACTTCATTTTTATAAGTTGACCTTTTTTTCCTTGACTCTTGATGGGTGGGGGAAGGGAGAAGGAAAGTGCAAAGAACTTTATTTAATCTATTCGTTGTATTTTTTCTGTTCAGCATCAATCTTTTTCCCCGGGATTTACCGGGTGTCCCTGGTGAAATAATTATTCAGCTTTCCGAACCAGCTTACCGAAAAATGCACATTCGTAAATCCAACGGAATGGTTCCTACCGGATTAAAGGAACTCGACCGGTTAGTCATACACTATGGAATCCGGTCCGTTCAACCTGTTTACCAATTTCCTCCCCGGAATAAGGAATTGGATAAATTATATGGCTTATCCCGTACTTTTTTGCTGCATACAGATGCCCCGGTATCTATTCGGGATATGATAAACGATTTTGCGAGTTTATCGGAAGTGAGTTATGCTGAGCCGAATGGCATCTTAAAAACTTTCGGCGTAGCCAACGATTCTCTTTTTTCCAATCAATGGGCACTGCGAAATAGCGGTCAGGCAGTTGCCGTAAACGGCACGGTGGTGGGATTGCGTGACAGTGATATTGATATGCCGGAAGCATGGGAAGTCAGCACCGGCAGCAATGCGGTTATCCTGTCGATCATTGATAGCGGTGTGGATTATAACCATCCCGAGTTTGCCGGTCGTATCGTTGCCGGTTTTGATTTTGTGAACAATGATGCGGATCCGATGGATGATAATGGTCATGGAACTGCCTGTGCCGGCATTGCGGCAGCTTCCGGCAATAATGGTCAGGGAATTGCCGGAATCGATTGGAATTGCCGGATCATGCCGGTGAAGGTATTTGATGCCGCCGGCAGCGGAACCGATGCCTGGGTTGCCAATGGATTTATTTTTGCAGCGGACAACGGCGCAAGTGTCCTATCTTTTAGCGGCGGCGGGGCACACAGCCTCACTTTACAGAATGCCATTGATTATGCTTACAGTCTGGATGCGGTTATTGTGGCTGCCCGGGGAAACAATAACAACACCACCCCATTATATCCGGCTTCTTATTCCAATGTGATTGCGGTAGCGGCATTAAGCCCCTGCGATGAACGGAAATCGGGCACCTCCTGCGATGGGGAAAATTGGTGGGGAAGCAGTTTTGGCGCGGATGTGGATGTAATTGCTCCCGGGGTACGAATCCACACCACGGATATCCTGGGAGCCGGTGGATTTTCCGGGGGAGATTATTACAACACCTTCAATGGTACTTCTGCCGCCACACCCCACGTTTCCGGGGTCGCAGCCATCATCCGATCCCTTCGACCGAATTTTACCACAAACGATGTGCGAATCATTCTCCAACAGAGCACGATAGATATCGGTGCCCCGGGATTTGATTATGAGACCGGTTTCGGAAGGCTGAATGCTTTTAAGGCGCTGGTGAAAACCGCCGGCATTCGTCTGGCAGCAGCCCCGGATAGCATTGTTTATGCTCCGGTTGGTGTAGGAGATTCGCTGGTGGAATATGTTAAAATTTTTAATAATGCCGCCATTTCCAAAACAATCTTATTTACTACCACGGACAACGCCTTTTTTACCAATCCTTCTTCGTTGGTGTTGGCTCCGGGAGAAATGCGCGAGGTGGAAGTATGGTTTGCTCCATCGGTCTCCGGAAATTTCTCAACCCTTCTCACCGGTGACGTCGGCGATACCACGGTCTTCATTTCTCTGAGTGGCTCCGGTATCAATCTCCCCGACATTGCTGTGAATCCCTCATCCCTAAATTTTAATTTGCTTAGTGGGGATTCCGCCTCTTCACTCATCACCATTAACAATGTGGGAACGGCCGATTTAAGTTGGACAATCACCGGCATTTCCGGAAGCCCCGGTACGAAAGTGAATTATCCGCCCTCTTATTATGAAACCATTGTACCCAAGGGGGTATCTGACCCGCGCCGGGGCGATCCGGTTCAGGAGAACTTTGGGGGTCCGGATCTATACGGCTATATCTGGAGGGATAGTGATGATCCGAACGGACCAATATTTAGTTGGACGGACATTCGGACCACCGGCACCCTGGTTACCGGGCTGGGCGATGATAATTATGTGGGTCCGTTTCCCCTTGGTTTTACCTTTAATTATTATGGAACGGATTACACTCAATTTTATATCGGCTCCAATGGGTTTGTGGGCTTCGGTCCCCCGAATGCTTATAATCAATACAATAATATCCCTATCCCCAGTACTTCCGACCCGGACAATATTTTAGCCTGGAGTTGGGATGATTTTCGCCCCATCAACGGAACGGTTTATTATCAAACGATTGGCAGTCAACTGATTGTTCAGTTTGTGGATTATGAAGATTTTTCCGGAACCGGTCAGATAAATGCCCAGGTCGTATTGGATGCCAATGGTTCTATCCGGTTCCAATATCTTTCCCTTCTGGGTAGCTATGATGGTACCAGCAGTACCATTGGAATCGAAAACCAGACCGGGAATGACGGGTTACAGGTATCGTTTAATGCGCTTTATCTACATGACAGCCTGGCAATAGAATTTGTTCATAGTCAATGGTTGAGTGCCAATCCTCTTACCGGTATTGTGCCTCCCGGCGGAAATCAAAATGTTACCGTTACTGCAAATACGACCGGGTTGTTGACAGGCCAATATGGTATAACCATGAATATCGACAATAATGATCCGGATGAAAACCCTACCCCGGTACCGGTGACTCTGAATGTTGATGCTCAATTGGTAACCTTCTCCGTAAATATGAATCTGTACCAATCTGTGGGGTATTTTAACCCTCAAGTGGGGGATTATGTAACGGTGCGGGGGAATTTTAACGGATGGGTGGACAGCACCGCCTATCAATTAAATGATATTGGCGGCGGAATTTACCAGGGGATTTTTCCACAATATGGAAATCCCGGGGATACAGTTCTGTACAAATTTTTTATCCATACCGGAGATGGGCGGGTAATCCCCAATGGCGGGTGGGAGGATAGTGTTGATGTCTACGGCGGGGTAAATGGCTACCGCGGGTTTCTGCTTACCGGTTCTGATAAGATACTGCCCACGGTTTATTTTAATAATAACTCTCAGGGGTTCCCCGGCAACCTGGTTTTACCGGATAGCCTGATAGTGACGGTTACCCAGGGGGTTAACACCACCGCTGCCTTAACCATTCAAAATACCGGGGTAATGGATTTGCAATGGGAATTGTTTACCGCCCTGCCCTCAGTTTCTTTCTCCGCCAATAACGTTGGTATCAAACCGAGACACGACTTACAACCCGATGAGCTGCTACCTGCCCTGGTGAGCACTTCCTTAAATACTACCCCGGTTCCTGTTCCGTTTGCGGATGATTTTGAAGACGGAAATTTTAACGGCTGGGTGGATGACGGGGGAACCGGCATAAAAGAAGTTACCAATACCACCGCTGCCAGTGGGCTGTATAGTTTTCATTATCAATATACCGGCGCAAACGGGCACTATCATGGTATTCACCGGGATTTTAACCCTGGTTCACAACCCAATTATATCGGATTTTATGTTCGCTCCGGTTCAAACTTCTTATCCGATACTTATGTGGTGATTTACAACACTGCCCATAATGCGGAGATTATCACGTTCTTTGCTCGCTCCACCGGCTATTTTTATGTGAATGCAGATGTGGGAGGGAGTTTATCCGTTCCTTATAATCCGTTGCAATGGTATCACATCGAATTTAAAGATATTAATTGGACCAATAAAAATTTTGATTATTATGTTGATGGGCAACTGATTCAAGCCAACATAACCTTTCGGAATGCCGGTCAGGTTAATGATATGGACCGGATTTACCTGTACAACTTTCATAGCGGTTCGGAAGGATGGTGGGACAACTTTATCATCGGTTATGAGCCGGTCAGTTGGCTGACACCTTCCCCAACTTCGGGAGTTGTCACCCCGGGAGGGCTCCAAAATGTAACGGTGGACATTAATGCCCAGAATCTTGCCCTTGGTACTCATTCCGCAGATCTGTTTACTATCTCTAACGATCCGATAAATTCTCAAATTCAGACCCCGGTAAGGATAACTGTGGTGCAAAATACCCCCCCGGTTGCCATAAATGATACTTCCTCTATCATCGAAGATATTCCAACGACTCTGAATGTATTAAGCAACGACTATGATGCGGATAATGATCCCCTGACGATCCAATCTGTGGATACCTCAGCCACCCTGGGTACGGTGAGTATAGACCCTTCTTTCGGGAGCATTTTATATACTCCTCCGGCTAATTTTAATGGTACCGATTCCTTGATCTACACGATTAATGATGGCAACGGCGCTACTGCCCGGGCATCTGTTTACCTGACAATCTTACCGGTTAATGATAGTCCGCTTGTTAATTCCCCCATCGCCGATGTCAGCTATGCTGAAGACAGCGGCATTCATCCCGTGGTGTCGGATTTGAACACCGTGTTCTCCGACCCTGACCCGGGGGATGTGCTGAGCTTCTCAGCCGCTTCCACAAATCCCAACATCAGTGCCACTATCTCCGGCACCGGGCTTCAGGTGAGTTCTTCGCTGAATTACTTTGGTTCCGGGAATGTGCGGGTCACGGCAACCGATACCAGCGGGTTGTCGGTTACGGATACCTTTCTGGTCACCATCACCCCGGTGAATGACGCCCCGGTGGTGAGCGGTCTGCCGGATATCACCTTTCCGGAGAATGGCAGCACTGCCCTGAATTTAGACCCCTACGTGAACGATGTGGATAACGACACCACGGAAATCACCTGGAGTGCCCAGGTGGTGAGTGCTCAACCGCTGAGTGCAGTCAGGATTGGCAGAAAGGGAAAGGGTGGGATTTCCCCCCGGTTGATCTTACCCAGCGATTTACAGGTGGTCATTGACCCGGTAACTCACATCGCCGTTTTTACCGTTACCCCCGACAGCAGCGGCATTTTCACGGTGGTGTTTACGGGCACCGACCCGGGCAGTTTGTGGGATGATGACACCTTGCTGGTCACCGTGACCCCGGTGAACCAGCCGCCGGTGGTAATCTCCCCCATC
>CAYYGL010000245.1:0-5828 GCA_964471235.1 uncultured Calditrichaceae bacterium | reverse complement strand
GTTAACAAATTCAACTGCTTTCCGGGCCCGGCAAGGTCCTTCGGTGGAAACGGATGCATAGGGAAGGATGACGGTTTGGTAAGTTCCCCGGCAATGCCGGCAAAAGCTGTAATCCGTTTTCGGAAATGGCGCAGGATGAACAAACCGGTCAGATAAGAGAGACCGAGGAAAAAGAGCATAACTCCCCATAATATTCGGGAAGCCTGCCGGTAAGCGCGCTCCGTTTTTTCCAGTGAAGCCCGAAATCGTGCAAATCCCATCAGAGAATCTCCTTTGTAAATAGCCCGGGTTATCGTCAATTGAGAAGCCCGGGGCAGGGGAAGTCTTTCAACCTTGATGTTGATGCCGGTTTTTCGTGCTTCCCGGAGATCCGGTGAAATATTTTGATTATCCTTCTTCGGGAGTTGAGATGCCGGTATATTGGAATCCGCTAAGATGGCACCGTTTGGAGAGATGATTGTCATTCGCAATTGGGTTAGCCGCTGAATTTTTCGGGAAAATGCTTTTAGAGCGGGGATGTTGCGATTGTTCAGTTCTTTTATCGGGAATTGAGGTAGAATATGATTGACGGTTTCTAAAAGCGTGTTCTGTTGATTAAGGTAAAACGTATGTTTTATTTGATTTTGCACAAAGAAGCCGGCTGCCAGAATCCCGGTGAGCAGAACAAGAGCAGCAATGAAAAAAAGCCGCTGAATGTTATTGAGTTTACGATTTGTGAACATGTTTAAATATAAGGGATAAATTCCCTGCGCCCAAGATCATTGGGGATGATTCCAGCGATAGCCAACGCCTTTGACGGTAAGTATCAACTTCCCATCTTTATCGATTTTGTCGCGCAGCCGGGTGATGTGAACATCTACTGTGCGGGGATCGCCAAAGTAATTTTCTCCCCAAATTCGGTCTAATAAAGTCTGGCGGGAAACGGCTTTTCCCTGCGCTTCAATTAAATGTTTTAACAATTTGAATTGAATTGGCGTTAAATTTACCGGTTCATTTTTGAGAAAAACTTCATGGGTGGAAAAATTGACCCGCAAATTTCCCTGCCGGATTTCGTGAAAGGTTGATTTCCGGGAATGTTTCAATTGCACTTTAACCCGGGCAACCAATTCCCGGGGGCTGAAGGGTTTGGTCACATAATCATCTGCCCCCACCTCAAACCCAATTATTTTATCGATTTCTTCACTGCGGGCAGTGAGCATGATGATCGGAATGTCACCGGTAACGTCGTTGGTCCGCACATATTTACATACTTCTATACCGCTCATCGAAGGGAGATTTAAATCCAGGATGATTAAATCCGGCGGCTTGTTCATGATCGTATCCAGTGCTTTTTCGCCATCCGTGAATGTGTGGATTCGATAACCTTCCCGCTGGAGATTATCCTCTAAAATTTCATTAATTGCCGGATCATCCTCCACAATGTAAATGGTGAAATTCTGGCTCATCAAACCCCTTTCATTTTTAACCTGGCAAAGAACAATTTAGCATTCCATTGTTTCAAATTTGTTACAATTCGATGAATTTTTGTCCTTCCTTAAAAAATGCATTTTAAAGAGACGGATGACTTGAAGTAAATCGTTGTAACAATTTTTGATATTGCTGCACCTCATCCAGCTTGCCTCGTTTCCGTGCCCCGGTTATATAGATGGTTGTTTTGTCGATGAGGGTTTTGACTGCGGCTTTTTGATCCGCTGCTAACAACTGTCCGCTGGTAATGATTTTTTCCAGCGCATAAATCCGAAAGCGGTCCATTCCCCAAAACCGGCGGGAGAGTTGATCGGCGTGACCACCATACTTAACAATCAGGGGTTTTTCGATATATAAAACCGGGTAGCGGGCGCAGACCCTTAACCACAGGTCGTAATCTTCACAGGCAGGCAGGTTTTCATCGAACATGCCCACCTCCTGAAAAACCGAGCGGTGGATCATCACGGATGAAGGGGAGATGATGCAGAGTGGAAGGCATTGCTGAAAAATATATCCCCCGTATTTTCGGTGCTTTTTCATGGGATTCACCCGCTTTCCCCGCCGAATCCAGATTTCATCGGTGTGGCAAATGCGGTATTCCGGATGAATCTGAAGCGCCTTCACCTGTTCTGCCAGCTTTGCGGGTAGCCATTCATCATCGGAATCCAGAAAAGCAATCCATTCCCCTGTCGCAGCCTGGATGCCGATATTCCGGGCTTTGCTCACCCCACAATTCTCCTGCCGGATATATTGCACCTCGGGAAACTGCCGGATAATTACTTCCGGTGTCTCATCGGAAGACCCGTCATCGACAACAATTATCTCGGTAGGTGGATGGAGTTGGCATCGCACGGATTCCAATGCCCGGGGCAGCAGGGGTGCCCGGTTAAATGTGGGAATGATGACAGAGATATCGGGAAACATGCCATGTCACTTCAAATTCATCCAGCATATCATTTCATGACTCTTATCCGGTCATGATAATTCAGGATGAATGTAATCATTCTCCCCGCAGAACAAAAGCAATTCTCTCCAACTTTCCATCGATATTCTGGCGCGGCATAATGTGGAAAATTTTGCAGAGCATGGGGTAGATGTCGATATTTCGGATGGTGCCGGTGCGATAGCCTTTTTTAAAAGCCGGTCCCATGGCGTAAAAAATGCCATGCATATCCAGTTGATGATTGTCATACCCATGATCGCCCCCGACGGCACTCTTCTTTTTCCGCAACCGTTTCACCCCGGCATCGGTTTGTAACTCCCAGCCCAAATCCGCCACCAGAACCAGGGATGAGATGAACGGATGGTGGGAATAGTGAAAATAAGACGGAACTTCTTCCCGGCGGTAAACCCGGTAATGGGCAGCCTTTTCTTTTAGTTCCTCATACACCTGATGGAGTTGCTCATCCGCCGGTTGTATCATCATCACCGGACCGCTTCCGGTTATTGTGACCCGATACTTCTTCAGCATTGCTTCGATGTTTACCACCCGGAAAGTATCCACTTCGGTCATTCCATGATCCGATACCACCACAATATTGGTTTTTTCCATCATGTGAATTTTCTTCAAACCTGCTATCAATTTTCCCAGCATGCTGTCTAACAACCGAATGGCATCGTTAACTTCCGGTGAATTGGGACCATACCGGTGCCCTTTGCTATCCGTTTCGTGCATATACAGGGTGATGAAATGGGGGCGTTTTTCCGGTGGCAATTGCAGCCATTTTAAAACGCCTTTCACGCGTGTCTCATAGGGACGTTTGTGTTCATATAATTCCCGGTAAGTGGGTTTTCGGTAAGGTAGCTTCAATTCCGATCCGGGCCAGAAATAGCTGGCGCAGGTAATCCCCTGCCGTTCGGCAGTCTCCCAGAAGGCTTCTCCCAGGTACCAGCGGGGATCGCGAATAGACAGGGAATCATTCAAACCATAGCTTTGGTGATGATACGGATCGTCAAAATAATTCATGATAATGCCGTGATTCTCCGGGTACATCCCGGTGATGATGGAAATGTGATTGGGAAAAGTTTTGGAGGGAAACACCGGTTCCAGTGAAATGGCAGAGACTCCGTTTTGTTTGATGTAATCCAGGTTAGGTGAAATACCTCGCGTCGGGTAATCCCATCGGAATCCATCAAAAGAGACCAGGATAAGGTACGGGGGCTCTTTAGCAAGGATTGACAGGCTGCATAGTAGCCAGAATAGTAATGAAATTATACCGGAAAACCGAAGTCGTTCAGAATTAAGCGGCAATTTGTTCATCTTTCAGTAGTTTTAAGCATTGTGTATGGATGATGGTTAATTCATGTTGAAACTCACGTTGTGCTTCTTCTGCAGGTAATGCTTCCAACAGGTCAGGTAGTTGCACCCCGTGGCTCATAATCCGGATGGCAATTTTTTCTTTTAAGTGTTTTTGAACAAATAACCAGTTATCTGCATGGAAGAAGAAGCGAACCGCATCGGTAGCGCTGATCAGCCCGTTGGCGAGTGACTCGATGATTCCAAGGCAAAGTAATGCAAAAGAAGTGATTTTTTGGCGCTTTTTACCTGCCTGGGATAGGAAAGTTTGACGATCGATACTTTCTGTCATAAAAAATGCTCTACTTTGAGAAAAATTTTACACCTGCAACCTTCCCGGAAGCATGCTCAAAATAATGAACTTCACCGTTGCTGCCGTTCTTAATAACTTTTTGCCATTACCCGGCAATAACTGACGAAGATAAAGTCGAACTGCCGAATTGCGCACAGGATATTTAACTGTAGCCCCTTTTATGGGCGACCAACTATCAGGCACTAAATTTTAATGACATAAAGAAAAAGCCCTCCGCGAACGGAGGACTTTTTCTCAAAAAATTCATGCGAAACAAATTTTACAATTTCACATTCAACCCGGCATTAAAGCGGCGTTCGAGACCCATAAACACCCGTGCAGTGGCTGCGGTATGGTCACTGCCGTCATCGGCATCGGTAATGTATTTTTCATCCAGCAGGTTAAATACATGACCGAAGAGTTCCAGTTTGACGGAGCCCAGAGTAACCGGCAGCGTATAGCCGAAATGCAGGTCCACCAGGGTGTAATTCGGTGCCCGCCAGGGCTGAGAACGATCGTTCGGATTCGTTCGTCGAGCCGGATCGAAGTCGGCAAAGTAATCACCAAACGACGTTAGCGTGGCATTCAGATAGGCATCTTTGACCGGATACACGGTGGCGGCAAAGGCAACAGATTTTTGAGCCGCATCACTGACTTTTAATCCCTTGGCATAAACGTTAAATTCCGTCAGATTGGTGGGATCATCTTCCGGTGCAAATGTGGTTTTCACATCATTCAACCAGATCCAGTCGCCAACAGATAATGCGGAGCGGATACTAATCCATCGGGCAGGATTGTAATTCCAGTCCATTTCCACGCCCATGTGACGGGCATCAATACCTTGCAGTAAGAAGTAAATGTTGGTATTCTGGGCGGTGGGTACACTACGGGACCAGGTTCGGTCATCCCAGCGGGTGTAATAAAAATTCATATTGCCATAGAAATCCCCGCTACGGAATCCGGAACCTACCTCAATCGATTTCACCTTTTCATTAAACGTCTGTGCATAGAGTTGGTGAGAAAAGTCGAACACCGCATCGAAAATGGGGGCTTTTGAGAAATAGCCTAAGTTCGTATAGAGGTTCCATTGTTGGGTGATATTATAATTGGCGCCGAGTTTAATCGTTCCACCCAGGAAGTTTTGCCAATCACTTTCCGGCGGTAAAATTCTGGAACCGGGCTGTTTGTAGGCATTTTTATCCACAAAATAGTCCTTACGTTTATAACCGGTTTGGGAAATAGAGCCGGAAATAAAGCCGGTTAACGGACCTCTGCGGGTTTCAATCTGGGCAAAACCGCCAATCCAACGGGTGAAACCATCGTTGTGATAGACCGCCTTATCGCCCAGGTGTTTCACATCGCTTGTCTGGTTTTTATCTCCCCTGTCAAGGATAAAATCACCACCGATTAAATTCCGCACTTCTCGCCAGTGTTCGCCTTTATAATAGCGGGCATCCAGACCAAAAGTTAACTTCATGGAGTGTCCCATTCGATATTCGGCAGTACTCAACAACCCGTACCAGAAATGTTGGTTGACGGAATTACGGATGGCAGTATTTGCCCTGCGATCACTTCTACTTACTTCTCCGTTGGCTTCCCGGTCAACCCAGCCCTGCCATTCTGCCAAAGCTTTGGCACTGTCATCAGCAGTGGTTGCTTCGGAATAATTCGGACCTGCGTCGATAATTTCACCGACGGTGACCTGATTTCCATCATAAACACTCTGCCAATCAATTTGTCCTGCAAATTCACCGCTTCTTATCGTACCGAAAT
>CAYYGL010000244.1:0-5973 GCA_964471235.1 uncultured Calditrichaceae bacterium | reverse complement strand
AGTCGGTCTCAAATTCCAATGCTTCCGCCAGGGGAGCGCCCACCGGAAGGTTGTCCGGCAAAACCCAGATGCCGTCGGACTGCTCTGCCATACCCAATTCCGCTTCCGAGCAAATCATTCCTTCCGAGTACACCCCTCTGATTTTTGCCTTGCGGATTTTCAAACCGTTGGGCAACTCGGCGCCTACCTTTGCTACCGGTACAATCTGCCCGTCTGCCACATTGGGCGCACCGCAAATGATGTGGAGCGGTGTGCCTTCTCCCACATCCACTTCGCATAAAGACAATTTGTCGGCATCCGGGTGTTTGCCGGTTTTTAACACCCGACCGACAACCACGTTGGGATAGTCAAGGCGTTTTTCCTGCACCCCTTCTACTTCAAATCCCTGCAAGGTCAGCCCCTCGGCAAGCTCCGCTGCGGAAAGGTCAAATTCAACAAATTCTGTTAACCAATTGTAGGATATTTTCATGGTAATTGATGATTTATTATTGCTGATTGTTGATTATTGACAGAAGCATATACCTTCTCCAGCTTCTATAAATCCGTCATAGAATCCCCACCGAGGCTCAAGAGCTATGATTAGATGTTAGACGGTCGCTAAGCCATGCTGTTGGCATAAGGACGCAAAAGATGTAACCTCCACTCCTGCCGACAATTCTCTCCGGGCACTCTCAGTGGGTTATCCTCCACAACGCATCCTTTTGGAACGGATAAGGAGATGCGGTGAATACAAGTCTAAAGTTTTTTTCAGAACTGTTGTAAAAATCGCATATCATTATCATAGAGTAAGCGAATATCGGTAATGCCGAATTTAAGCATGGCAACACGGTCAATCCCCATCCCAAACGCATAACCGGAATAAACCGTGGGATCGATCCCGACGCCTTCCAGCACATTGGGGTGCACCATTCCACAGCCCATAATTTCCAGCCATTCGCCGCCTTTGGCAGATTCCCACCACAGGTCCATTTCGGCGCTGGGTTCCGTAAAGGGAAAGAAGCTGGGTCGGAAGCGTACCCGGGCATTTTTGCCGAACATTTCCCGGGCAAAGACAGAGAGCACCGCTTTCAGGTCACCCAGGCTAATCCCCCTGTCAACACACAAGCCCTCCACCTGGTGGAAGAAGGGAGAGTGGCTGGCATCCGGAGTATCCCGACGATAGACCCGCCCGGGGGCAATAATCCGGATGGGTGGTTTTTGCTGTTGCATGGTACGGATTTGCACCGGAGAAGTATGGGTACGCAATACCAGCTCTTCAGAAATGTAGAGGGTATCCTGCATATCACGCGCGGGATGCAGCCTGGGAATATTAAGCGCTTCAAAATTCAGGTAATCGGTTTCTACTTCCGGTCCTTCGGCGACAGAGAAACCCAGGCGGCTGAAAATCTTTTTAATCTCCTCCCGCGCCTGGGTTACCGGGTGTTTGCTGGCAACCGGCGGTTTTCTGCCCGGCAGGGTCATGTCAACCCAATCCTGACGAACGGCCTCCCCTACCTGTGCTTTCTTCTCGTTCAGGGCTGTTTCAACTGTGCGACGCAATTCGTTTAATAGCCTTCCCAGTTCCGGACGCAGTTCCTTATCTACCTGCCCCAGTTGACGAAACAGCCCGGTAACCAACCCCTTTCGCCCCAGATATCGAACCCGAAGCTCCTCCAGAGATTGCCCACCGGTAACCTGACGAATCTCTTCCAAAAATTGACTTTTGATTTGCTGAATCTGCTCTTTCATTCCGATTCTGTGGTTTGTTGACAATAAGAAACCTTCGTCACCGCTTTTCCACTATCCCTGCAATCCTATGGAATAGATACAAAAAAAGGAATTGAATACAAGACCCAATTCCTCATCAGTCGAAACAGGCAACTGCTCAGGCAGTTACCTGTTCGACCAGTGTTTTAAAAGCTTCCGGCTCGTGCATGGCAAGATGCGCCAACGCTTTCCGGTCCAGTTCGACATGGTTGGCTTTCAGGGCGTGCATGAATTTGGAATACGAGACCCCGTAGGTTCTGCAAGCTGCATTAATACGGGCAATCCAGAGACGACGGAAATGGCGCTTTTTCTGACGCCGATCCCGATAGGCGTATTGCAATCCCTTTTCCACCTGGTCTTTGGCAGTACGGTACAGATTGCCTCTACCCAATCGATACCCTTTCGCCATCTTTAATATTTTTTTATGTCGTTGTTTGGCAGCCACATTGTTTCTTGCTCTGGGCATGATCGTCCTCCAAAGATAAAATACTTGTTTCTGTTTCGATTTCGTTTATCAATTTCGTTACCGGTTAACCGATTTACCCCACTGGCACTAATATCCGGTGTTCCGAATACCGGTCATTCCAAAATCATCTTTTTTACCCGCGGCACGTCAGCCTCATGCACATAATCGTACTTCCGCAGTTTCCGTTTCCGCTTGGGTGATTTTTTGGTCAGAATATGACTTTTGTAATTGCTGCGGTGTTTTACTTTCCCGGTAGCAGTTACCCGGAATCGCTTTTTTGCGCCACGGTTGGATTTCATTTTCGGCATACTTCAATCCTCAACGTTGTTTTCGGTTTCTGTTACTTTTCTCTTATACTTTATTTATCAAATTCAGGGGCACAGTCGATGTCGCTACTTCATCCAACTGCCACTTCCCGGTTCAATGCTTAGCGCCCAACATCATGGTCATTCGTCGTCCTTCCATTTTTATCGGGGTTTCCACTTCCCCGATATCCTCCAGACTTTCCACCACCCTGCGGAGAATATCTCGTCCCATATCCTGATAAGCCATTTCCCTGCCGCGGAAGAGTACCGTAAATTTTACCTTGTTGTTCTGTTCCAAAAATTTGCGCGCCTGCCGCAACTTTACTTCCAGATCATGAACATCCGTCTTGGGGCGCATCCGGATTTCTTTTACGACAATGGTATGCTGCTTCTTCTTGCTTTCCTTTTCCTTTTTGCTTTTCTCATACTGGTATTTACCGAAATCCATAATCCGGCATACCGGCGGGGTCGCATTGGGGGCAACCTCAACCAGGTCTAAATTGTATTCCTGTGCTTTTTTCCGAGCCACATCGATGGGAAGCACGCCCAACTGTTCGCCGTTCGGTGCAATGACTCGTACTTTCGCGACTCGAATCTGGTCGTTAATCCTGGTAAATTTTTGAGTAGCGATGCGTTACTCCTGTATTTTTTATCCGACTTACCGGTAAATGCCGGGCGCTATCCGCACCAACGCAATAAAAAGTTCTGGATACTCCACCACTCCCTGAACATTTACCCTTTTATTTTTTACCATTCGTCCTCAAATGAAACGAAGACGATAGAGAACAATGTTAGTTCTTTTTTGCTTCGATCTCTTCCCGGATTTGCTTTAGAAATTCTTCCGGCTTCATGGCGCCTTTATCGCCTTCTCCTTTATGACGGACGGCGACGGTGCCGTTTTCCACTTCTTTATCCCCGATGATTAACATGTAGGGTACTTTCTGAACTTCCGCTTCCCGGATTTTAAAACCGACCTTCTCATTCCGGGCATCCAACTCCACCCGGATGTTTTTTGTCCGAAGCGCCTGGTAGACAGAACGGGCATACTCGTGATGGCGATCGGCAATGGGCAGTACCATCACCTGTACCGGGGCTAACCAGAGCGGAAAAGCGCCGGCATAATGTTCAATTAAAATTCCGAAAAAGCGTTCCAGAGAGCCCATCAATGCCCGGTGAATCATGATCGGACGATGAGGTTTTCCGTCTTCTCCGATATATTCCAACTCGAAGCGTTCCGGCAGGTTAAAATCCACCTGCACGGTAGAACACTGCCAGGAACGTCCCAGCACATCCTTTATTTTGATGTCAATCTTGGGTCCGTAAAAAACGCCCTCTCCCGGATCAACTTCATAATCCAGTTGCTTCACTTTCAGGGCATTGCGAAGCGCCTCGGTCGCCGCTTCCCAATTTTCCAGGGAACCGACATATTTCTCCGGTCGGGTGGATAAAAAGACTTCGTATTCCGTAAAACCGAAGGTGCTGAGAATTTCCAGAACCAGATCCAACACTTTCACAATCTCCTCGGTCAATTGACCGGGGGTGCAAAAGATATGGGCGTCATCCTGGGTAAAACCACGCACCCGCATTAGCCCATGCAAGACCCCGGAGCGTTCATACCGGTAAACCGTGCCCAATTCCGCATAGCGAATTGGCAAATCCCGGTAACTGCGTAAATGGCTTTTATAGATGGTGAGGTGAAACGGACAATTCATGGGTTTTAGCTGGTATTCCACCTCTTCCACATCCATCGGGGAGAACATATTCTCCCGGTAAAAGCCGGTATGGCCACTGGTTTCCCACAAATTTAATTTGGCAACATGGGGGGTGTAAATCATCTCATAATGATGTTGAAAATGTTCCTGGAGCCAGTAGTCTTCCATCACCCGCCGCACCCGGGCACCTTTTGGATGCCAGAGAATTAACCCGTTTCCAATGCTTTCCTGAATCGAATACAGGTCTAATTGCCTGCCCAATTTCCGGTGGTCGCGTTTTTTGGCTTCTTCAATGCGTCGTAAATGCTCCTCCAACATCTTCCGTTTGGGATAGTTGGTGCCGTATATTCGCTGGAGCATTTTATTCTTCTCGTTGCCGCGCCAGTATGCACCGGCAACGCTCAGCAATTTGAAATTTTTCCCCAATCGTCCTGTGGAGGGCACATGCGGTCCCCGGCATAGATCAGTGAATTCTCCCTGGGAATAAGCGGTAATAGTCTCCTCTTCCCCCAGGTCGTTAATCAATTCGATTTTCAGGTCCTCATGCATATTCTTAAAAAACTCAATTGCCTTCTCCCGACTGAGCACTTTTCGCCGGATAGGGTAATTTTCTTCCACAATACGCGCCATTTCCGCTTCCAGTTCGGCAAATTCTTCCGGGGAGATGGCATGGTCCAGTTCGATATCATAATAAAACCCATTATCCACCGGGGGACCGATGCCCAGCTTTGCCTGGGGATATTTCCGTTTAATTGCCTGAGCCATCAGGTGGGCGCTGCTATGCCAGAAGACATCCCTGCCCTCTTTATCCTCAAAAGTCAGAAAGCGGATTTCCCCGCTTTCCTCAATAGGACGCCAGAGTTCCAAAATTTTTCCGTTCACCTTAACGGCAAGGGTTTCTTTTGCCAGGGAACGACTCATTTCTTTCAAAATTGCTTCGCCGGTGATACCGGTCGGATATTCCCGTATACTGCCATCGGGAAAAGTCAACTTAATTTTTTCTGCCATGATACCGTTCTTTCACCCTCAAAAAATTCTGTCATTAGTCCAGAAACGTCACTCCTGAGTGAGAAGCTACGAATTGTCAACTAACTTCTCAACAAACAATCCTAAATTTAATAACAATACCTTCTTTCCCCAACTGCTTTTGATATTTTTCCAGCGAATCGGAAGATCCCATAAATTTAGCAAAGCCACGAATGAACCATTCGTGGCTCCCCTGTGTGGGGCGGGCCAGAGTCGAACTGACGACCTCTACGATGTCAACGTAGCGCTCTAACCAACTGAGCTACCGCCCCTCAATACCACAAAAGTGCCGAAAAATTTACAGGTTAGCATTTCCAAATGCAAGTATAAATTTAATCCATCGGATAAAAATGACAGAGGAGGAGAAAAAAACCGATAGTCGTTTTTCTGCTTTCGCTCCCGCGATATTTCCATTCAATTCTATTTTCATTTCTGCCATTTCCTGGCGCACTTTGCCCATCTCTTCGGATAACCGCCGCTCGAACTTTTCTTCCACAATTTCCAGGATTTCCGCTTTCTGATCGCTCCGAGATTGGTTGATCAGGTCAATCAAAGAATCCACTCCCCCATTACCCAGTTTTTCCCGCAACGCTTTTCCAACGTTACTCACGGCATCCAATCCTCAGCTTTTTATAACGTATACGGAGAATCTCAAAGGGCGCATGACAAATTGCATGTTAAAAGATTCCTCCAACGGAGCCACTTCGTTGCGGCATTC
>CAYYGL010000243.1:0-6004 GCA_964471235.1 uncultured Calditrichaceae bacterium | reverse complement strand
CGGCGCTCCCCTCCGTCTGGCGACCCCCTGGAAATACGGGTTTAAAAGTATTAAGGGGATTGTAAAAATTGAATTCCTTCGGAAACAGCCGCCCACATTCTGGCATGATGCGGTCCCCTCGGAATATGGGTTCACCGCCAATGTCAATCCCAATGTGCCTCATCCCCGCTGGTCCCAAGCCCGGGAACGGGTGATTGACACCGGGGAACGCATCCCGACAAAGCTCTATAACGGATATGGGGAGTTTGTTGCAGGACTGTATGAGTAAGTAAGCGATAACGTTCCATCTGATAGGAAAGACAATCTATCCCGACTTTCCGGGTCAGGTGCAAAATATTGTGAAATTTTTGCGGTTTTTCCCTAACCTGATTGATTCAGTACAACGTGATTCCGTCTCCAACAGAGCCACTCCCGTTGTGAGTGGTGGGAGAAACCGCAGAGACGCGGCGGCGCCGCAGAGTTGTTATGATGAACGTGAGTTCAACGCAACTTGAGATAGAACACAGATGAGACAGATAACGCTGATTTAAACGGATGAGTTGCCATAATTTTACACAACTCTGCGAAAATCCGGGTGTTCCGGGTCCATCCGCGTTCTATTTTTTATGTCGAACTGACGGTATGATTAAATTTACAGAAATATTTTCCCCGGGGCACTCAAACATCCATAAGCGTTACGATAGGGGTTGGTGAGCGTTTGTTTTTCGGCAGCTGCTGCGTTCTCTGCGCCCCTTCGCGAAGTGATCATTTCGTGGGGGGGGAGATTAATTTAGGCGAAGAGACACGTTGTGATCAATTAATCAGGCGATATGCCCTACCTTACCCAACCCGCAGCACTTTTGCGCCCCGGATTTTGCGTTCCTTCAGTTCCATCAACGCTTTATTGGCGTCTAACAGGGGAAACTCCTGAATTTCCGGTTTTATGGGAATTTGTGCTGCCAGTTCCAGGAACTCTTCCACATCCCGCCGGGCAACATTGGCAACACTTTTGACTTCCTTTTCCATCCACAAATGGGCAGGATAATTGAGCCTTAGCAGATAGTCTTTATCCCGGTCTTCTTTGCGGATGGCATTGATCACCAGCCGTCCCCCCGGCTGCAAATTTTTCAGCGCTTCCACTATCGGTTTCCACACCGGGGTTGTATCGATGATGGCATGCAGCTTCTCCGGCGATTCATCCTCCGTACCGCCCGCCCATACCGCGCCCAATTCCCGGGCAAACTGCTGTTCCTTCTCACTGCGGGCGAATACATACACCCGGCTGTGAGGGAACTTATGCTGAACCATCTTCAGCACCAGGTGACCGGAAGCCCCAAACCCGGTCAGCCCCAGGTTCTGCCCGTCTGTTAAATTTGTTAACCGCAGGGAGCGGTACCCGATTGCTCCGGCACACAGGTGCGGCGCGGCTTCGGCATCAGTGAACACATCCGGAATGAGATATGCAAATTTTTCCGGGACGGTCATGTATTCGACATAGCCGCCGTTAGCGTCCCTGCCGGTGGCGCGAAATTGCGGGCAGAGGTTTTCATTACCGGAACGGCAAAATTCACATTTTCCGCAGGCGGAATAAATCCAGGCAACACCGACCCGATCGCCAATGGAAAAACGAGTTGCCTTTGCCCCCCTCTGCTCCACCCTTCCCACCACCTGGTGCCCTAATACCACCGGAAAACGGGGCGGCGGGGTGCGACCTTCAATCTCATCCAACTCGGTATGGCACACGCCGCAGACCGATACCTTCAATAAAACCTCATGCTCTCCGGGCTCCGGGGTCGGCAAGTCCATCAATTGCAGGGGTTCACGAGTCTTTTGGAGATCCTGAATTTGGGTTAACGCCATCGCTTTCATTTTCCAGCACTCCGGTTTGAGTGATCCGTCAAATGGGAAGCCCCAATTATTAGGGGCAGGCTATAAAACGCGAAGCATAAGATATGATGAACAACAACCGATGAATAACATATTGTAACTACTCGGGTTGTTATACCGCAGCGAACGCAACGTTCGCAACGAAAATATGTTTATCTCTTTCACGTTCCGGCTGCCCTTGCGTATCCGCTGGGATCATTGCGGTAAAGAAAAAGTTTTGATGACAAAAACAGATTTCTACAGGAACCCTTGCTTATCCACGTCCTAATTAACTATTACCTGGGTAGTTACAACATATTTTCTGGGCGCATGACAAATTGCATGTTAGAAGATTCCTCCAAGGAGCCACAACGTGGTGACCTCGTCATTGGGGCAGGAATCCCCTAATCATTTTTGAGTTGTGCAAGTTGTCATGCGCCCTATTTTCTTTTGTTCTTTTTCCACTACCTCGTTAAAGACTGCACAACGAATGATCCCCACGTGCCTGCGGTGAGGTTAACTCATGGGGAAATGCCACTGCTATCCCCACCCCCATCTTCAATCTAATCATAAACATTAGCGGTGTGGATCAGGGCTTTTTGATTCAGGATACGGATTTTGCGGCCCTGGAGATCGATCATTTTGTCTTTTTTGAATTCGGAGAGGAATCGAATGACCGTCTCGGTGGCGGTGCCAACGATATTTGCCAGGTCTTCCCGGGTAATCGCCACCCCCAGGGTTTCGTTATCATCTTCCACCCCGTAAAATTCTCGCAAAATCAAGATTGCTTCGGCAAGACGCTCCCGAACGGTTTTCTGGGCAATATTGGCGATGCGGGATTCGGCGGATTTTAAATCCTGCGCCAGCAACTGCATAATTCTCATTGACAAACTGGAATTGGTTTGAACCAGGTGGAGAAAAACACTTTTGGGAATGAAGCATATCATGGAGTCTTCCAGCGGTGCTGCAAAGGATGAATAGGGCTCCCCGCTGATTAACGAGCGATATCCAAGAACATCTCCGGACTTTGCCAGGCGCACAATCTGCTCTTTTCCGGTTTGATCAATTTTAAATACTTTTACTTTACCGGAATTGATGCAATATAAACCCGAGGGGCGGGTGCCTTCAAAAAAAATGTGCTGTCCCCGCTTGTATAAATTCCCCCCCTTGTTGTGTGAGATTAAGGTCAACTCTTCCTCGGAGAGTGCATCAAAAATTGAACACAACCGCGATTGGCATTCCTCGCAGGCAGGTATGTTTACTTTTTTTCTCATGGCAAGCGCCTTGTGGTTGATCAATAAAACGGTCGTTCTGAGTTATGGAGACCTGATAAACAAACACATCTTCATTGCTTTCTCAGCGACAAAATTATTTTAATCACAAAATTTGAAGGTTTCAAGGAATTTTCATTTCCGTTAGAAGGATGTCGCTTCACTTCTTCCATTTTTCATTTTTCACCTTTGCCAAAACCGATGCCAGATCGTTGAAGACCACCTTTTTGGGTTTAGCCGGCAGCAGCGGGAGGGCAATATCGTTTACCGGTTTATCTACCAGAACCCGAACCCGGGCAAGGCGTCCTTTACCCAGGTCTAATTTGATGATCACATACGCCTTAAAATCTTCCGATACATCTTCCTGCTTAATGCGGCAGTGCACCAGGTATTTGCCTTCCGGGGTCTTCTCCGTTCGATAGGCAAATCGATAGGTGGGAATATCGGTTCCATACACCCATTGCCGAAAGAACCACTCCATACTTCCGCCCAGGTGCTCCTCAATCACTCGTCGAAAATCTTCTGTAGAAGCTTTTTTCCCCCGGTATTGATTGTAAAAATCGTGTAAAATGTTTATAAACCGATCTTCTTTCATGGTCCTCAAATCCAGGAACATATTGCGCAGCATGTGCAGCACCCAGGCACCCTTTTTATAAATAATCAGGTCATAATCACCCGATGTTTGGCTGCTCTGGGTCCGATATCCCAACCAGATCGGACCCGCCTCCTGCCCGCTACCGAATAAATATTTCCGGTTGCCCAGAATTTCCTTACGATATTTCTCCAACATTTTAAAGAATTTTTTGTTGTCCTGTAACACCGCCTGCATGTACCAGAGACCGGCATAAGTGGAGAACCCCTCGCTGAGCCATTGATCATGATACGTTTTAAAATCCACGGCAATGCCCCACCACTGGTGGGCAACTTCGTGTCCCCGAAAGGTTTCATCGGCACCACTCGCATCGGTTTGCTGAAAAGTGGACCAGGCAAGATGGATAAGCCCCGGGAACGCCAGCCCGTGGGCGTACGGGGTCTCGGTGGCATAAAAAGAATCTACCGGACAATCCCCGAACAGATATTTAAAAAATGAAAGGCTGTTGGCAATGTCCGCGCCCACTTGCTTTTTCATATCCTTCCCGGAAAGATAGCCCATCCTCCCCAGGTATTCCTTCAGCTCCTGGTGCCCGCCTTCCGCCATATACACGGTGACCGGCGGTATTCGTTCATCCTCAATTGTAAAAGACTCAAAATAGCCCATATTAAACGAGGCAAGCCGAATGGGGGAGGGCGTAATCCACCGGGTCGTTTTTGTTTTGCCTTCTTTTTTGTGAAAGACCCGTTTCCCCACACTGACGAGGGTGAAATCCTTTGGGTAATGAAAGGTGAGATCAAAGGTGGCATTATCCCGTTTACCATATCTCGGGTACCAATAAATAGGTGTTTTGATGTAAATCCAGCCAAATTCGTTGCGGTCTAATAAATCCCCCTGGTAATACAGCTTGAGCCGCCGGAAGTGATAGCGCTCCAGGGTAGTGTCCAATTTCACCCAGAGTACCGGATTGTGTTTCTGTTTGAAATAAACCGCCCTTTCCCCGGTATCCCAGAAAACGGAATCCACTATCATATCGCTGAACAAGTGAAAGTAAATCCATTTTTGTTCGGGCTTTTTTAGCGCAAACTCTAATTCGGTCACGGCAGAAAATTTCAGGTTCTTTTGAATGGTGCTTTCGATTTGATAATGACTGATGAGAAGCAGGTTTTTGTTCTCATAAAGCAATTGGTTTCGGGAACGGTAATCCGTTTGTTGATGAAACTGACAAACGGGTTCGAATTCGTGGGAAAACTGACCATAAGATGCCCGCCGCAATAGCTGCACCTCTTCCCGCCGGTACGGAGAGATGGAGAAAAGCAGAGGATGGCTTTTTTGGTCGGAAAAATAGGCATAGAACAAACCATTCTGTCGGTTGTCGAGCAGGGTTTTCATCAAATCGGTGTCAAAATATTTTCCTTTTTTATCACAAAAGAATTTAAGAGCAAAGTCAATCCGGTCTTCTGCCTCTGCCGGTATTTCACCTGCTGAGAACTCAATCTTTTGCTGAAGCTCTTCAAGGGTACTGTCGGCAAAAAAGAGCAATAAGGTTTTAAAAGAAGTGTTTAATTGACGGGTTTTATAAAACCGGTAAAGCTGGTCTTGTTCGATGGAAGTGGGGGGCGTTGCCATGACATGCCCTTGCCCGAGGAACAGGGCGCCAATAATGCGGCCCGCCACCGGGGTCAGCAGGTAAATTTCACCTTCCTTTAGGGTGAATGTTGCCACATCACGCTGCAAAACGAAACCGGTTACATGAGCGACCTGTTGAGGATTGACGTTAATGTGCACCAGGTCTTCGTAAAGCTGATCATAGAATGTCAGCCCGGTTGGGAGTGTATGATCTTGGGGATAAGTAAGGGCTGTCAGCAACAGCAGCAAAACCCACAGAATTTTATTGCTACGGTAACCAAATGAGAGCATCATATTTCTCTCCTCCGTACCAAAATTCAGATGATCGATTACTTGTCGGGATGAATGGGACCCCAAAGATCGTCCCGAATATCGCTTTAGTCGTATTCATTTCTATTGAAGTTTAATTGAACATGTTTTATTTTACTCAAGTGCACTGATTTAAACAAGTGGGGATTGGAAAAAATGAACCTGCCGAATGGCGCTACAAGGAGTTCTGAATGAAACTACTTCACACCGCGGACTGGCATCTTGGCAAACGCCTGGAGCGGTTTTCCCGTCTGAGGGAACAACAGGAAGTGCTGGAAGAGGTTTGCGGAATAGCCGATGACGCCCGGGTGGATGCGGTGTTAATCGCCGGCGATTTGTTCGATACGTTTAATCCTTC
>CAYYGL010000242.1:0-6018 GCA_964471235.1 uncultured Calditrichaceae bacterium | reverse complement strand
TGGGCGTTTTCTCCCCGCTCTTCCGCAATCATACTCATTGGGATACCCGGGACCAGGAACCCTGGGCATTTGGGGAAACGGTGGAGGAACTCAGCCGGAATATTATTGAAATGCGATACCGCTTCCTGCCATATCTCTACACCCTGTTCTGGGAAGCCTCGGAATCCGGCACTCCACTATTGCGCCCCATATTCTGGTATGACCAGGCGGATCCCCGCACTTATGAGACGGCATACCAGGAACAGTTTTTTGTCGGGGAGAAGCTGCTGGTAGCGCCGGTAACCCGGGTAGGGGAGCGGTTGAAAAAAGTGTACCTGCCGGCAGGGAAATGGCTGGACTGGCAAACGGAAAAAGTCTATGACGGCGGGCAGACAGTGATTGTGGAAGCACCGCTGGAACGTATTCCGTTATTCCTGCGCGCCGGTGCCATCATTCCCACTCGCGACCCCATGCAATACGTGGGGGAACAACCAATCGGCACCTTATACCTGGATGTCTTCCCCGCGTCGGATTATGGCAACTTTCTGCTCTATGAAGACGACGGCGAGAGTTTTGCTTATCAGCAGGGGCAATATCTCCTCACCCAGTTTGAATATTTGAAGGATGGGAATCACCTGACATTCACCGTTAACCGGGTACAGAATAAATATGATCCGGGAAAGCGGTTACTGGAAGTACGGTTTCATGCCATCACTCAGAAGCCACAGCGGGTGCGGTTGGGCAGCCGCAGCATGAAAGAAATTTCTCCCTCGAACTTTACCACTGCCGGATTTTATTACAACATTGACCGGCATATCCTGGTGGTGCGCTTCCCGGATGGACCCGGGGAACGGGTGGTGAGTATTAAACGGTAAAACAACCGTGACCGAAACGGTCAGGAAATAAGGTAGCTGCTCAAGTTGTTTAGATGCCCGAGCAATGGCGTACAGCGGTTTGCTAAACCGCAGCGAACGCAAAGCAAACGCAACGTGTGCAACGTTTTGAGTAGGTTCTATCGTTGCGACTGCAGCCCCGTCGCGGTGGGGAATGTCGCGGTAAAACAGCACATTCCGGAATCAAAGGAAGGTAAATGTAACATGATACAATCCGGAGCATACTCTCATCAATAATTTTTTTTAGGCACCGCTTTTGCGCTTATCTCCCTGAGTAGTTTCAAAATAAGTTTTTCAAAAAAATTGTACCCCCCCCACCTTTTTTAAAGTAATAACGCTTTTGGTCGAATAATAACGTGTTACGAGTCGTTTTATTAAGGTAAAGGATTTTTCATTTCTATATTAACTTATTTTTAAACAAATCCCCACCATTTAACAGAAATCAAAATCTGTTAGATTGATTACAGAATGTCATCAGGGGTAGTTTAATTATTTCAAGGGACAAATTTAGACCCGCATTTATTCCCAATCGATCTTTATACATACCCAATGCTTTACTTTTTTGTGCGAAAAAAGTGAATATCTATTGATAAGGAGTCAGTATTCATGAATACTGCTATTATATTATTAGTCTCCATCCTGTTTCAACTCAGCGCAGCCATTCAGTCATTATTATTGATAAAACAAACCGGAAAGCGGTTTGCATGGGGAGTTCTTGCCGTTGCTACCTTGCTTATGGCTGGTAGAAGGATGATTACATTGGTGCGGCTTATGAGTGGAAATGTTGCCTATCTGCCGGATCCGGCAGCCGAATGGGTAGCGTTATTCATTTCCGCAATGTTAATGTTCGGCTTAGCCGCCATTCGGCCCATGTTTAAGGAGATGTGGGATACCAGAGAAAGGCTGAGACGGTATAAAGCAAAATTAGAACAGGCTTTGACGGCAGCCCGCATGTGTTTTTGGGAATGGGATATCCGGAAAAACACAGTATATTGTTCGGAAACCATGATGTCTAAGTTAGGGTTTAGTAAAGACTTCGGTAACGAGTATAAAGATTATTTCAATCTGATACATGAGGAAGATCGGGCTTATGTGTTAGAGCAGATTCAAAAGTCATTTCAAGAAGGCAAGGAATTCAGTTTTGATTTTCGGATTAAACTACCGACCGGGGAGATTCTGGATATCCATCAACATGCAGATATTATTTTGGGAGAGGACGGAACCCCGGTGAGGCTGCAGGGAATTGGGATGGACATTACCGATAGAAAAATGGTGGAACGGGAACTTTTGAAAAGTCAGATGCGATTGAAAGGGATCATGGATATCGCTCCCAATGCCATCATTACTATTGGAAGTGATCAGCGGATTATCTTATTTAACAAGGGAGCGGAGAGAATTTTTGGTTATCGTGCCCAGGAAGCTATCGGTCAACCGCTGGATCTGTTGATCCCGGACCAATACTTAAAAGCCCATAGACATCATATTGCTGCTTTTACTACTTCAAAGGTTGTTTCTCGTCGAATTGGTGAACGAGATGAGATTGTGGGAAAACGAAAAAACGGAGAAGTGTTCCCTGCCGAGGCATCCATTTCAAAAGTCAGAGTACAAAACGAGTTGCTCTTTACGGTAGTATTGCACGATATAAGTGATCGAAAACGGATTGAGGAGATGCTTCGCGAAAGCGAAGCGCGATATAGGCGTTTTTTTGAAGAGGATTTGACCGGGGATTTTATCGCAAGGGCAGATGGAACCATCATCGCTTGCAATAAAGTTTGTGCAAACCTCCTGGGGTATGAAACCCCTGCGGAACTAATCAACACGAAATTAGCTGACATCATTCCGGAAAAAGAAATCCGGAGAGAAATCTGGACAAAACTCTTGCAGCATCAAAAACTGAAAATGCTGGAGTTAGAATTACTTCGGAAGGATGGTAAGCAAATTCATGTCGTTACCAATCTCATCGGTACATTCGATCATAACAATCGGTTAACAGAGCTTCAGGGCTACTTTTTTGACACCAGTGAACAGAAATCGTTGGAACGACAGCTCATACAGTCCCAAAAAATGGAAACAATTGGAACATTAGCAGGTGGTATTGCCCATGACTTCAATAATATTATTACTCCTATCATTGGATATACCGATCTGGCATTAATGGATGTGCTGCCAGAAAGTCCGGTCAACATTTATTTATCCCATGTGCTTACTGCTGCAAACCGGGCAAAAGACCTGATTCAACAAATTCTGGCGTTCAGTCGTCAGGATAAGCAAGAACGGAAACCAGTGCAATTGCACATCATCGTAAAAGAAGCTGTGAAGCTTTTGCGTGCCTCCCTCCCATCTATGATTAAAATGACCTGTCATATTGAGCGATCTCAACGCCCGGTATTTGCCAATCCCACACAGGTGCATCAGGTAGTTATGAATCTCTGCACCAATGCATATCATGCAATGATCGAAGAAGGAGGTCTGTTGGAAGTAGAGTTAAAAGAAGTCACAGTGCCATCGCCCCGGGGTAAACAAGTTCGGGGGTTAAAAGATGGTGTCTACCAATCTCTCATCGTCCGGGATAACGGCTCCGGAATGGATGAAGAGACACTTCATCATATTTTTGATCCCTTCTTCACCACGAAGGAACAGGGTAAAGGTACGGGATTGGGATTGTCAGTGGTTCATGGAATTGTCTCTTCCCATGATGGGGGTATTCAAGTCGAAAGCAAGCCCGGAAAAGGAACCGTCTTTCGGGTCTATTTCCCGTTGATGGATAAGCTTGTAACGGATGAAACATCCGAGGAAGAAGTGGTTCCCACCGGAACCGAAAGTATAATGATCGTTGACGACGAAGAAGAGATCGTGACGGTGGAAAAGGAACTGTTAAAGCGGATGGGGTATCAGGTGACCACATTTACCAGCAGTTCAGATGCCCTCCAAACATTCCGGCGGAAGCCGGAAAATTTTGATCTGTTGATTACCGATCATAGCATGCCTGGTCTAACCGGATTCAAGTTAGCACAAAAAATTTTAAAGATCCATCCTGACTTCCCTGTTATTTTAATGACCGGTTTTAGTGAAACATTAAATCCGGAAAAAGCCTGGGCTGCCGGGATTTCCAAAATGGTTATGAAACCTTTAAATGCCAGGGAATTGGGGAAGGTGATTCGGCAAGTTCTGGATGAACCGGTGCTTGCATTATGATAAAACCAGTTCTTGTCGTTCCGGATGTATAAACCAAAAGTTACGGCAACGCTCCTCAGACCCAATGTGCGCCTTTGGAGAATCATCCCCAAATACCATGACGATGTGATAACGTTGTGGATGGCGCGGCAACATTCCGTCTGAATTTTGCAGAACATACCCTTCCTGAAGGAATCATCGTTCCGCATCGTCAATGGAAAAATAAAGAACCATTATACTTCCCCCCAAAAATCTTTTAAATTTTCATTAATCCTACAATATTTGCATAAAGTTCATAAAGTTAAGGAGGGGATTATGAAACCGAACCGTCATTCCCTTGTGTTTTCATCATTCTTTTTAAGGATGTTATTGATCAGTTCGTTCGCACTGTATGCCAGGACCCATACGCCGGGGCATGACATTCATGAACCTCAACCTGTGGGTGTTACAGCAGGATACACCACAACACCACCAACCGATTTGGCTGATTTTTTATTAGACTTATATGCCGATTGGGACCCCGAACCACGCTGGATGGGCGGCGTAAACTGGGCCGGTGATTTGTTTTTCGGCAGCATCGATATTGGGGCTTATTTTTTCGGCTCTACTTTGGCAGATTCCCAGTATGTGGAAGTTATGATCCGCTTCACCAGCGCCGAGACTACTTATTGCCAGACTTACCGTCGGGATTTGGGATACCCGGCAGCCGGGGTGGGAATTTTTCGCGGTTCCGCCTGGGATATCTCCGATCCCTCCAATCCCCGGCGTCTCAATCTTTGTTTTGTGGAAGACAGTCTGATTAAACCGGCTAACCATCTCTGGGATCCGGACACCAGTTCCCTGGGCAGCAGAGAATATCTGTTTATTATGCTCAGTGACTACGACAGCACCGGGCAAACGTATGACGATAACAACTGGGGTCCCGCCGCCGATGTGCTTTTTGCCTGGTGGCCCCGCCTGGAACCCGGGCACACCTTTTTTGAAACCGACCCGGCGGAGTTAAATATTCGCCATACGTTCTTTCATAATTTTCGAGCAGTGCCGGAGGCAGATCGAATCTGGCTAACCTGGAAATATGTTGGGCATGGGATTGATCATGTCCGCCTCTATTACGGAACGGATTCTCCCTCTACGTTGCTGGACAGTTTTCCTACCACCACCAGGTATTACCTTCATGAAGGTCTTGATCCCTCCCAGCATTATTTTTATAGATTAGAAGGGGTTGATAGCAGCGGCTTTGTGCCAAACCGTTCCCCCAAGGTAATTATACAGCCCCAAAGCGTCTCCCAGTATGTTGACCTCCAGGGATTATGGCATGAAAAATTGTCTTATTATGACTTTTCTGGATACATCGATTCCCTTACCAATCAAGAATATCTTCTGGTTAATAATTTTTTCGATGATACTGTCAGAACCGTAGCGGTCTTAGACATTGCGGATACCATTCCTACTGAAATCAGCACCCTCTCATTAAATCCGATTGATGTGGGAGATGTAAAAACCTTCGGGCACTATGCCGTTTTGTTAGGGGGGAATCGGTTTTCAATTTTTGATTTGGCAAATCCGGCGAACCCGGTGCTTTTAAACACTACTACCCCGGGAAATTCCACGATTAATGCAAATGCTATATCCGGGCACTATTTATACCTTTCCACAGGGGATACAAAGCTGCGGATTTACAATCTCAGTCAGCCCACAAATCCTGTTGAGGAAGGATTTCTTACTTTAGCCGGGAGCGGCTACATCCATGTTCGCAATGATACTGCCTGGGTTATCGGAGACAATAACAGAATCCATGTCGTGGATGTGAGTGATAAAAGCCTGCCTGCATTAATTACCAATATTGTAGTTCCTAATGGGACCAATTTTACGTGTTGGCTAAGTAAACACGGCAATTTTTTATTTGTGAGTAGATACAGTACAAGTGCTCCGGGCTTTGGCGTCGGAATAATTGATGTTCATGATATTTTTA
>CAYYGL010000241.1:0-6048 GCA_964471235.1 uncultured Calditrichaceae bacterium | reverse complement strand
CATTATGGTTGGAAAACAACGTCTCGCCATACAGTGTTGTCGAACAAGGCATCTCTCCTTCCACTCAGACGGTTTCGAAAGTGAAAACACAACATTCATTGTCAGCTCCATCGGTGAAAAGAGAGGGGATTGTGAAATTATCTCAAATTGTTCCGGGTGTTCAGGGTACGCTTGTCATCCAACTAAACCCGGTTCAGGTGCTTTCCGATTCCACATTATTACCATTCCCTTCAGATTCCAGGGATTCTATTGCTTTTATGAGCAGTGATTTTTTTACACCATTATCTAATACATCTCAATACAAAATAACCATCGGAATCCTGGGAATTGGCGTATCACTAAATCGAGTATTAAACTCGTTGAATCCGGAACTTTTCCGAATCAATTTACGACAGGCATCAAATGTTAACAGCAAACCTAATGATAAATTTTTAAAATTGCTCGGCCAATTGAATTGGTTAGATTTAATAAAGGGGATTAATTCTGACACTTTTTATATCGAAAATCACTTTATTCTGGACCTTAATCAATGGATAGGACAACAAGTATATTTTGATGTGGAACTGTTTAAGTATCTCCCGGTACAACCCTGGTTTGTAGAGGAAATCAACATTCAACCGCCTGTGTCAACTCCACCGCCCATTGCTCAACAGTTTAAACCAAATGCGGGTGCAAATATCCCTACCCCTTCTCAAATCGAAAAATTTGCGTTAAAACCTGCTTACCCAAACCCTTTCAACCCGGAAACGACACTGGAGTATCACCTACCCCAGGCGGTTCCGGTTCGCCTGATAATTTTTAATACCCTGGGGCAGCTTGTCAGAACTCTGGCGCAGGACTACCAGGAGGCAGGAATTTACCGGGTGAAATGGGACGGAAAAGATGACCAGGGAAGAACAGTTCCTTCAGGTGTGTATATCTCTCGATTAAAAGCCGGTGGTTTTGTAAAAGAACAGAAGTTGATCTTGCTGAAGTAATCGGTTCTACGCGTTATATTGGTCACCCTGACTATCGCATTCCTTTCAGAAAAGAAAAGCAGCACCGGTTATTCAGACGCTGCTTTTCTTTTAACAAATTTGCTTACTGTACCAGTGCACCTCGGCAGAGATAATCCGCTATTCTCCGCTTGATGATAAACCATTTCCGTCACATGGTGCCCCCTTCAATCGACATAACTTTGGGGAAGGGATTCCTACGGTACAGACTAAAAGATGGAAGACGGCTAAAGCCTCTCTCCGCGCAGGCTGTTCCAAAGTGATTCTGTTGGAATGGGATTAATTCCGCAGCGGAGTGAGTACCGAACCTACTACACCCGGATGCACTACCCAGCAACAAAGCTACCTGTGAAAACCAGATGCTCTGCAACCGCCAATACTTTCCGGGCGTTTAAGCCGGCATTTAGGTTGTCGGTTTCCACGGTATGAATCAACTCCGGATTCCGTCGGGACAACCCATGCCGGTAGGTTTTATCATAATAACGGGATAACAGCAACTTGCAGCATCCTTCCAGATCGCCCTTTTCAATCGACTCCAGAGCCATCCGGGTATGCAGACCTCCCAGCCGTTCCCGTAGCCGGTGCACTGCGGCGGCAAGTTCCCCGGGTGCAAAACCCCCGTATTCCCGAAGCAAAAACCGGGCACGCAATTCCAGGGGCACATTCAACAATATGACCGGGGCGTTCCGCATTTGCTGCCATAACGCCTGGGGGATCATCCGGGAACCGATCTTCTGACTTTCGTCCTCCAGCCATACCGGGCGGTCGGTGTCCAATGAGCGCCATTGTAATGCCAGTCGGTTTTCAAATTCCTGCTGTGTTGGCTGGGGTGTCTCCCCAAGGCTGCCAAACGAAGACCCCTTATGATGCGCCAATGCTTCCAGGTCGATGACCTGGTTCCCCATCCGCTTCAACTCCTGTAAAACTGCGGTTTTGCCAGAACCGGTTTTGCCGCTCAGGATGATAATTTTTCGGGGCAGTTCAAAACTCTGCAACACATATTTCCGAAATGCCTTATAGCCGCCCGTTAACACATATACCCGGTACCCATAAGTGGAAAACAGCCAGCCGACACTGTTACTGCGCATACCGCCGCGCCAGCAATACAGCAACAAGGTGTTCTCTTTTGTTAAGGTCCGAACGTGTTCAATCATCTCCCGCATTTTGGGACCCACCAACTCCAACCCCACTAAAATTGCCCGCTCCCGTCCTTCCCGGTGGTATGTTTTCCCGACAATTGCCCGTTCCTCATTACTGAAGAGCGGGAGATTATGGGCTCCGGGGATATGCCCTTTCTGGTATTCCGCCGGGGTACGCACATCAATCACCGGGTACTTCCGGGAAAGTGCCATAAATTCATCAATAGATGTCGTTACAATTTCAGTCACTTTTGCATCCCAGTATTAACCAAAACAATTTTGTTGCCCGGTAATGACAGAGGTTGAAAGCCAGCCTCCTCACACCGTTACAAGATATTCCGGCAATTCCGATTCAATATAGCATCCCCGGTATCCGGTCGCACGCAAAATCGTACAAACTTAGCCAATCAACCTACATATTCATCGGCAAGGCTGTTCTCTATCCCCGCTCAAAGGCGTGTTATCGTTTAAACACAAAGGTTGCCTGGTCGGTTTTGCTCACCTGTTTTAAGAAAGCGCGGTAGGCAGGATAGGCTTCAGGAGGGATTTCAATTTTCTTCAGGCGGTAGTAACGGCTGTAAGTTAATTCCGACTCTCGAAAGGTATAATCCATCCGGTATTCGGCAAAATCGGTTTGGAGATACAGGGGATTCGGGGCGGCTTCCAGGGAATATCGCAGGGGGATATGAATGATGACCGAATCGATATCGGTGTAGGCATAGCGGAAATAGAGCGGTGTTTTTCTGGTTTCTTCATCCGGCACACTGTGGCTGGAGAACCCGTTGAGCATGGCGGGCACCAGGAAGAGACGCCGGGAGCTGACCTTGGCTAATTTATTGGCAGTGCCTTCAAAATCCAGTTCCAGGGGCTGTTGATAATTCGTATCCAGGTTTACCACCCGGTATTGAATATTCACCGAAGCAGCATGTTTTCCTACCAGGCGATGCACCCAGTTGTCTCTTTTTTCCCGTTTTAGACGGATTAACCGCCCGCGCATCCAGAATGCCTGATTGCCGGTAGTGCGAATGCTGCCGGTAAAGGAAAGGGCTCCCAGCGAAGAAAGGGAACCATGAACAACACTTTTCCATAAATTTTCCGAAGGGGCACTGATTGGCGTTTGCACAATATGCCCGCCGTTATCCCCCACTACTAACACTTTGGCGCCTTCCACCGACGGGGGCAGGTCACCGGCTGCCAGGTAATCCGCCGTACACTCCAGCCACAGGGTATCGTTCTGTAACGGCACACAGGTAATACAGTGATTAAACTGGTTGGAGGGGAAATCATCAATCAATAAGCGATAGTCCCGGGTGGGGGTCAGGGCAGGATATGCTTTGATGCCGGCTTCGTGTAACAGGGCAATCATCAGCGTGGTTAAATCTTTGCAATCGCCGTATTTTTTTTGATAAACCGTCGATGCCGGGTGGGGCTGCCAGCCGCCGATGCCCAGGTATATTGCCACGTAGCGGGTGTATTTTTGCAGAAAATAATACAGTGCTTCTGCCTTCCCTTTTTCATCTGCTATCCCGGCAGTAAGCTCCTCAACCAGTCCCTTTACGGTCGGCGGCACCTGGTACTGGTCTTTTGCCAGATGAGCATACCAGCGGGCAATGTTATCCCAACTGTCAAACCGCCCCCGGTAATCTCCCAGGGTAAACTCAATCGGGGTGAACAGAATTCCCACATTTTCGTTAAACGCAATCCAGCTATCTTCATCCGCCGGTTCCAGATTGGTAAGCTCCCAGTAAAATTCCTTCCCTTTGTTAGTGCGGCGTTCTTGTACGGCAATCGAATCGCCCAGGAAATGTTCATTGAATTTGATGTTCTCGTCCCTTAAAATGAGCCGGTAACTGGACTTCAACACCGGGATATCCAACTGAGGCAGCCAGTCCTGCCAGAAAAATAAGCTGTTATATTGTATCTCATATTGATATTCCACCTTATAGGGATGTTTATTCCAGGAAAGGTCTGCGCCTCTTGTCTGGGCATCTTCGATATACAAGGTGCCGCCGGGACTAAATTTAATCACATCAAAATCTTTCTTCTTAAACTTCTTCAAATCTCTCCCATTCATTGACCAGATGGTGGCGGAAATATCCTTACAGGTAGAGAATTTGTCTTCCGATACCGCAAGAGCAGCGTATTTATCCCCTTTCGGTTTATAGACATGAATGAGCCGATGAAC
Organism: uncultured Calditrichaceae bacterium; assembly: GCA_964471235.1. Classification (GTDB taxonomy): domain Bacteria; phylum Calditrichota; class Calditrichia; order RBG-13-44-9; family J075; genus CAYYGL01. The sequence goes on along the minus strand of CAYYGL010000241.1, from coordinate 1,729 downwards.
CCGGTAAACCGCTTTCTTTTCGTTGATCACCTCGAATTCATTTTCATCGGTTACCACCAGGGCATCCACCGGTTCCCGCCACAGGGTTCGATTTTGGGAAAACATCGCAGTGGTAAAAATGCCCCACAGATAAAAGAAGAAAAGAGATAAATGAATTCCTCTCATCATAAATACTCCCGGTATTTTTTGAGTGCCTCGCTCTTCCCCCAGGTTCTCTGGCAGGTTAATTTCCTTGCACCGGTGGAGATGGCTTCTCTTCAGCCTGTCCCAGCACAATCTGTCCCTGGTCGGCATTCACCATTTGATCAAAAAAAGCGCGCAGCGAGGCATATTCAGAGGGCTTAAAAAAATTCTTGCGCCGCATAAATTGACGTTCAAAATGGACTTTACGCTCCTGGGATGTCCAGCCATTCAAAAAGGTGACACCGTTTAATTTCATCACATGATTCTTCGGTAATTCTTTGACCTGATAGCCCTCCGGTAAAATGATGTCAATTCTATCCGTTGCCGCATCATTCGCAGTAAATTCCACCGGAAAGGAACGATGCTCACTCTTAAATGGATTGGATTTGTAAGAATCCATGTTCGGAGCATTCAAATACATCATATCCCCCACTACCTGGGCAAATTCAGGGATGTGAAAATGAACATTCACCACCAGCGGCGTCTCAACATCTTTGAAATTACTAACAGAAGTTGAATCAATTTCCACATTCGGGAAGCGATCTTCCAGAAACTCCTGAAAGACCGATTCCGTATCCGACCTGGCAATCCGACTCCGAAATGCCATGGCTTTGAGACCTTCCAATCGTAGGGTTGACGTGGCAGCTAATGTTCCATCTTCAGACAACACCGCTTCGGTGGCGCAATATTGCATGTTAATTTTTCGGGGTTGTGGAATTTTTATAAATTTGCCTTTCTCTTCATTAATCAATAAACCTTTATCCACCAGGTCCTGCCTGGGCAGCATAAAGGCAGGGCAAAATTTATCGCGGGTATCGAACACGTATTCCTTCAAACCGATTTTTACATAAGTTAACAGGTAATTGAACTGGGTTAATCGGGGTTGATCCACCAGTATTCTACCGTTATTCCAGGTACTGATTAAAAGTGGATAGGCATTGAACCCCGCCAGGCGGAGGAAATTCACCAGCAGCATGTTCTTTTCCGACCCCTTGGCTTTTTTTATCTTCATAATCTCCTTGGGCGTTTTATCGACCCAACGGTTCCCTTTCCCGGTCGTCTCAATACTATCTCGAACAAAAGTATAAAGTGTGAGTACCTTCTCTTTGTCTGTGGCAAGATTGGCGGTTAAGCTTTGCACCAACTTTTTCTGTGATTTGTCACGAAGGGACTTTTTAAGAATTTCCCACTCCTTTGCCACCAGATCCGGCCAGGTTTGAATAAATTTGATATAATTATACGGATCACGATAGGTGACCAATTGAAAGTGCATTGCTGCCAGATAATCCCGTTTGGTACGCATATACGGTTCTTCTTTTACCGGGAGCAAATTCTTCATTTCCCAGGTATAGCGCCTTAGCACGCGCCCGGGGCGCATTACCTCCTGAACGGTCGGTTCCACCCCAAGAACATTGCGAAAAAAAACGGAATAACTGAATTCAGGGGGTAACAGTACCGAAATCCGGCTGAGCAGGGTATATTCATCATGCTGAAAATACCAGGGCTCTAAGTAATGAAGATACTCGGATGTTAACCGGTATTTGTA
>CAYYGL010000240.1:0-6054 GCA_964471235.1 uncultured Calditrichaceae bacterium | reverse complement strand
TAGGTGCCTTCCTGTTCAATGGGATTTTGAGTGGCAATCACCATAAAGGGGGCTTCCATTTTGTAGGTGATTCCGTCTACTGTAACCTGCCGCTCTTCCATCACTTCAAACAGGGCGGATTGTGTTTTTGCCGGTGCCCGGTTGATTTCATCAATCAGAATAATATTGGAAAAAATGGGACCGCGGTTGAATTCGAATTGGGAAACTTTCAGATTAAACACGGAAGTTCCCAGCACATCGGAAGGCATCAGGTCCGGAGTAAATTGCACCCGGGAAAATCCAACCGATATGGTTTTTGCCAGCAGCTTGGCAGTCAGGGTTTTTGCCACGCCTGGTACGCCCTCAATGAGCACATGCCCATCGGCTAACAACCCGGCAATCAGCAAATTCACCATCTGCTCCTGCCCCACAATCACTTTCCTGATTTCACTGCGGATGGCTTCTGCCGCCTGGTGCAGATCGCTTAATTCTACCCGGCTGGGGAACATCTCGAGTTTATCCATCGTCGCTACCTTCTCCTTTGAGATTTCGGTGTTTGCATCTGTTGGTTTTGACTTTCGAAAAATGCTTAAAGGTTGACCGCCCGCTGAAACCGTTGGATTGCCCGGTGTAGATCCACCAATCCCTTCTCTCCAAGATGCTCCTGTTCCCGAACCCATTGGATGCGGGAAAAAAGCTTCTCGATTTCTTTTTGCGGGACCCCGCTTTTCCGGGCAAGTTTCTCATAAAAGGCTTCATTAAACTCCCCGGTTTTAACAAAAAAACGGCTTCGCAAATTTTCCAGAAAAAAGCGGATCAGCTTATCTGCCAGCTGTTTGTAATTTCGATGTTGTAAGTATAAACGACTTACAGTTTGCACAAAATCGACCGTGGTGTTCCGCAACGGCGTTAATACCGGAATAATCCGTTGTCGCCGCCGACCCTCAAAAATCAAAAAGAGCACCATCCCAATCATCAGGGTAATGTAAGCATATTTGAGCGCCGGTTGACTTAAAATATACCGCAACGGCGAAGAAGCCATTCGACGACCCCACTTGTAATACTCGTCCCAATAAGTGGGCAAAATCGGAAGATAAGAAAAGGCTTTGGCAATATACTCATAATTATTACGATATAGAACATTGTAATTGGTAAACGCCAGGGGAACACTGCTAAAAAATATAGCTCCCTTGCCAATCTCAAAGCGAATAAAATTGGCTTTATGGATGTTGTTTATCCCCAGAACCGTGGCATGCAGGGTATCAAAATGTGAGAAGTAACTGTTGACAGTTTGCCTGCGATAAATATAATTCTGAGGACTGGAAAGATTGGGATTGCTGAAATTCAGAGAAACGGAATCGTTTAAGTAGAACCCACTGGTCTCAATCTCCGGAGAAATTATAAATGAAGTTTCCAGGTGAAAAGAATCCGCCAAAGCACCCCGGAACCGACCTGAGGCAATAAAGACATCGTTTCCGGCTTCCACATAAGAAAGCAATTTGTTGGTCTCCAGTTCATCCGGTGCGAATTCATCGGTGATAATAATGTAATTGTGCTGCTCCTCATCAGATTGCAAACTTTCATAAAGTGGCTGATTGTTCACACGTATCGGCTGTTCCGGAAAAATCTCGCTGAGTAGATCATATACCAGGTAACTGCCATAAGGAATTTTATCGGACATTGACAGGGTTGGCTGCCAGTTCAGCGGCTTCGGGGTGTTGATTTCCAGAATGATCATCAAAAGCATTCCCCCGAGAAGGGGAAGGATATATTTGATATTGCTCCTCATCAGGTGGACTCGATTCGATTTTGGAATTGCTGAAATTGTTTAATGGTCAGTTGAAACAGCGGCTGGTCGATTGGGAATTCTCCGTACCAGATATATTCGAATAAGCGGGTGATATCACGAAAGTCATCTCGTAGTTCATCAGGTTCAATCTCATTCAGGTAATCGCGGTTCGTTTTATCCGCCTGAAAAACGATGATTTGATTTTCCGCCAGTTGGCGAAGCATTTTCAGGTAGAAGAATCGCACGGCTAATCGATACTGCTTTCGGGAAATGGCATCCTCAATCAATTTTTGCAAATTCAACTGATCAACATTTTCGGTTTCGACACTAAACCGGGTTGGGGAAGCCGCCGATTTGGCATGGAATACCCCGGCTAACTCGGATTTGCTGATGATGCGGATAACCAACGCCAAAGTTAAGAGGATCAACGAATAACTGAGAAAAGTTCGATACAGCGCATATTCTTTCCGGGAGAAAAAGTTATAGAGTTTTTGTACCACCCAACGAACCAGTTGTTGCCAGAGAGACGCAGGAGGGGGCGGAATGGATTGATAGGAGAAATCCGAATCGTGACGATAACGGGAGAGGGTTTGAGGAGAGGGATAGCGAACCGTTATTTTCCCGGTATCCGTTTTAACCGGTGGCTCCTCCGCCCGGAGAAAGCTCGGGAATATCAAAAAGTGAATCGACAGAGCGAGCAGGATGTAAAAGCGTGGTTTCATATCAAACAGGATTTTTTCAATTGGCGATTGAATTGTATTCTCAGTTGAGCGGCGATACATACCGATGTAGCAGACGGTCTTCTGGAAATTAATTCAGTTCCGCTCCAGCCGCAGATGTTTTGATCCGGTCAATTCTTTCAAATAACCCCACCAACTCCTTTTTTTCCACCAGGTTAAAATATTGAAACGCACTGGCAATTTCCGGAATCAACCCCAAAAACCGGGTCGCCACTCCCACGATAAAAGTCATAATGGTAATCAAAATCTGGTAACCGCCCCCCATCACGGCTTTGGTAGAATGGAACTTCACCAAAAATAACACGGCATATTGAGGGAGCTGTAATCCCAGGTTGAATACTCCGGCGATAAGAGAACTAACAGCCAGGATAAAAAATGTTTGCCACCAGTTCCCCATAACCAAATCAAAACAACGGCTAAAGGCGTTCACCACTCCGTTTTGCTCGCGAATCAATACAATCCCGAACAGACTGAGCACAATGCCTAAAAATATCCCGGGGATGAAAAAAAAGAACAGGCTGAGAATTATAATCACCCCGATAAATAACATCCCGAAGAACAGTTTCCAGAAATATTTTTTTATCAACCGGTTGATATCGTTGATAGTAAAATTAGCCCCCCCATGATCCATGTATAAAACAATAAAACTGTTGATATAGGCGGTCACTACAATTGTGGTAATGTAATATGCTAAGTAATATAAAAACATGCCGGTAATGGCACTGGTTGTGTTTTGTCCGCTGCCGCCCATAAACCCCAGGGACAGCCCAAAAATTCCGCTAATCAACGATTCCAGGGCAATAAAAGGGGTTATCAGAAAGGCATAATATTTTGCCAGCGGTTTCAGCATTTGGCGTAAAAACGCAAATGTCGCGTTCAATACTTCGCTGAAATCACGTTGTCGTCGAAAGGGGATGACGGTAGCATTATTCATGCGCATCTCCAGTAAAGATAAACGGTTGAGGGTTATCGGGCTTTTTTGAGGCTAACCGAAAGGGATAGAGGATAAAATACCAGACCACAAAGGTTAATGAACCAAGAATAATAGTAAGATTTAAAGCAAGCGGCATGTTCGTATAACGGGTGACAAACCCTTCCAAAAAAGCAGCAATCATAAAGAGGGGAACCAAACCAATCACAATTTTGATACCTTTCGCCGCTCCCTGCATAAGGGACTGCCGCCGGGTATACGTGCCCGGAAACAGGAGGCTGTTCCCCATCACCAGCCCGGCACTCCCGGCAACAATGATGGAAGATATTTCCAGGGTGCCATGAATCCAGATAACCGAGGCCGCTGCCAGCAATAACCCATGTTGATGAAAAAAATACTGAAACACCCCCAACATTACCCCATTATAAAAAAGCAGGAAAACCGTGCCAATGGAAAACAGAATTCCGGCTGCAAAACAATAGAACGCCACTTTTATATTATTGATGGTGATACCCAGAAACATATCAATCTGGTTCATGGATTTATAGATTGCCATGGGGTCTTTCTTTTCGATGTTATGCAACGTATAATTCACATAACGATCGCCCAGGATAAGCCGAACAAAAGTAGAATCGTTTCCGGTTGAGATCACTCCGATGAATACAGATATCATAAAGATGAGGAAGGCGTAGAGCATTTGCCGATGCGCCTGCCGAAACGTTGCCGGTAATTCATACGCCCAGAACTGGACCAGCCGGCTGCGGTTCTCTTTTTTATTCCGATAAATCGCCTGGTGCACCCTGGCAGCCAGGGTGTTCAGATACTGAGTTGCTTTGCTATTCGGGAAAAACGTTTTGGCATAGGAGAGGTCATTGGTAACCTCGATGAACAATTCTGCCAATTCATCCGGGTCGGTCGGCTGGTGTGTCGAGAGCAGGTGTTCCAGTCGACGCCACTTGGAGGCGTTTTGTTTGAGAAAAAGAACTTCTTGCATCGGCTTCTTTAAAAATTTAGTAGCAAATTATCATGATTGGAAATATAGTTGATTTAAGATAACTTTTCCAACAATATTTGTGAGAGTATAACCAAAAAGGAGCATTGATGAAAACTTATTTTCTTCAAAAACATCCGGTCGTTGTGCCCACCAATGACGGGAAACTCATAGAAGAACATTTTGGTCGGGTAAGCACCCGGCATCGTCGGTTTAGCATCGCCCACATGGTTGCCCCACCCGGGTGGCAGGAACCGCCCCAAACTCCCGAATTCGATGAAATCACCATTATGATATCCGGTCGTAAGCAAGTAACCATTGCCGGAAAAATCGTTCTGTTAACTGCCGGTGAAACATTATGGATACCGGCGCACACAACTGTACAATATGCCAACCCGTTCGATGAACCGGCGGAATACTGGTCGGTATGTCTACCGGCTTTTTCACCCGACCAGGTGCATCGGGACCCCTGAATATTAAAATTTTCTAAAAAATCGTGATAAGGTCTTGACAAATATATCAAAATCGGCTAAATTAGCCTCGACCTTTTAATTAAGGTCAACCTCCCTCCCAACTCCGCAGGGGACGCCAGTCGTCCCCTGTTTTTTTTGTACGATTCACCAAACTCAAATTTTCCGCATCAGCACACAAAATGAAGCAATTCTATTTCTAACTGCCAGCGACAGCGGTGAAAGGTTACCGTAGTGTGAGCACCAGGGGAATTAACAAGCCCACCATCGCTGACCACACCGGGAAGAGAAGACATCCTGGAAAGGGGAAAGCATGAAAAGCAATAAAGGATATGGAAGGAAAACAATACCCGGCATCCGGGTTGCCGCCCAATTGAAGACTTACGATTTATGATATCCCTCAGAGAATTAAATAAAACGTGCCAAGCAGGTAAATTAATCGGCTTCTCTATCGATTATGAAAATAACCGGTATGAGCAGCAGATGAAATCTTTTGCAACCGTTCGGCCTCATTTACGGTAAGATAAGAACCGGAAAGGGCAAACCTTTCTACAACTTTCAAAAACAGGATTCGGAATGAAGAAAGTCGCATTGGTTTTGGGAGGTGGTGGTGCCCGTGGATTGGCTCACGTGGGGGTGTTAAAAGCTCTGGAAGAAAACGGCATCCGATTTGATATGATTGTCGGGTGCAGCTTCGGTGCGCTGGTCGGTGGCATGTATGCCCAACATCCCGATTTGGATACGGTATTGAACCGGTTGCAGGACTATATGAAGACCGATGCGTTTCATCAACTGGGGTTGGACCGGGTGCGAAAACCTACCCGACCTTCCGATGACTCCCTCCGCCAGTTTACCCGCAATATCAAGGAATGGGTGATGTTGAACCTGATGGCAAGACGCACTGCCTTATTGAAAAAAGAGCGACTGCAACGAACGATAGAATTGTTGATTGAGGAGGGAAATTTTACCGATTTGCAGATTCCGTTTGCCTGTAATGCGACCGATATCATCAGCGGCAAACCGGTACTGTTTACCGAAGGCGATATACGGCGGGCGATTTCCGCCAGTATGACCATCCCCGGTTTTTTCCCACCCCTGGAATGGGATGGCAAATTGCTGGTGGATGGCGCTGTTACTTATAACCTTCCCATCCG
>CAYYGL010000239.1:0-6114 GCA_964471235.1 uncultured Calditrichaceae bacterium | reverse complement strand
CGCAAAGTAGTCGCTGTAGGTACCACCTCTATGCGGGCGATAGAATCTGCGGTTGTGATCTTCACGGTTCGATAGACATCTGCCAATTGACCGCTGGTTTTGGTGTAAGAGAAGATAAACTGGGTAAGCAGCCGGGTACTCAAAACCTGACTGAATGTGGCATCGGCGGTTTGCACATTAACATCCCGTTTCCAGGTTTTTGTGATTGGGAATACTTTATCCCAACTGCGAACAAACCCCAATTCCAGAGTCGTGTTTTTCTCCGCAAAACTCTGCGTGATGGTTCCGGCAATGGTACGGGAGGAATAATCGTGTTCCCTGCTATATAGTCCGTTCAATGCCACCGTGCCACCGGGAATGAGTCTGGTAAATCCGAGGGTAAACTCATTGCGAACGTCATCGGCGAGTTTTATGGTATTCTCTCCGCCCAAACTACGCCCCGAGGCGGAAGTGATCACATCGGGTTGTTGTTCTTCCGAATTTCCATTACTTTTAGGATTGTTTGCCCGGATGGAGGCAGCCGAAACGAGGTCCACCAGGTAGCGACCGGTTATGGCGGTCGATTCGGAAAGGTGACGGGTAAGGGCGAAATTGGGATAAATTACGGTCACCTGAAAATTGTCAAAATATCCGCTAAAATTCGCCTGAAGTTCTTCATCCGGTAATTGTTGTCCCCACAGTGGTAACAGAAATCCAATCAATCCGGTTAAAACGACCGTTTTTAAATCAACCACATCCACACCCGCCGCTTTGTTCGCCGGTGCCGCCTACGGAACCCTCGCGATAATCGATATAATGCTGTCGAATCCCCGAATCAATCGGATTCTCATCCATAATCATGATCGGGTCGGATAAACTTTCGCGCTGCCAGGGGTGCACAGTGGCACAACCGGATAACAAAAGCCATAGCCATAAAAAGCATGATACTACCAACTTCTTCCTCATTTGCCAATTCTCCTCAGGGAGTAAATATGAACGGTAGAAAATGATTTAATTTTGACCAGGATGGTCTGTTGCCGGATTTTCCTTTAACAATTTGTCAATTTCGGAAAAGTATTCCTTTTCATAAGACTTTTTAAAACCGGTATGCCAATAACGGATAATACCGTCTTTGTCTAATAAGATAGAGGTGGGCATTCCTTTGATTTGGTATTTAGGGGGAATTTGTTGTTTACTATCTTTTATAACGGTGAAATTTATTTTTTCGGGGAGCTGATCCACAAATTCCCGTGCGTTTTGTATGTTCTTATCGATGTTAATCGCGATAATTTCCAGAGGGGAATGGCGGTAGTGGAATTTAAGTTCAATCAGGAAGGGTATTTCCTGCCGGCATGGGCCACACCAGCTTGCCCAGAAATCAATTAGCACAACTTTCCCTTTAAAATCCGTGAGGTGGATTTTTTTTCCATTGAATGTGGTGCCCTGAAATTGGGGAGAGGGTTGACCGATCTTGGGAGCGTCCTTTGCAAAAATAGCAACCGTTAAAACCAGGATAATTCCAATAATTTTGTTCACTTCAAATTCCTTCTTTGGATATCATTACTCCCCTGTATCAATCGGTGCCGAAGGATGAAGAGACTTTTAACGTTGAAACCTGAACCGGGTTCCATAAAAAATGTGGACTTTTTTACCATGCAATGGTAACACGGGAAAAAGAACAACTGGATTAGAAAAAACCTCAAACATGCAAGAAATGTTTGTAGGCGTTCTCCCGTGGAACAAGCACGGTGGTAAACACGGTCAGGAGACAACCGGTGAGTTCACTTAAGATAAAACAGTTCCTCGACCGGTCGCAGCGGTCGGTTTAACCACAGGGGGCGACGTAAGCCGTCGGGTCCTGGTGCCGGGCGGGTCATCTTCAGCCATTCCCGGTACACCTGAAACGCTTTTTCGGTATCCACAAACACATCCCCATAGCGGTCTTCCGGGTGCGCTTTTTCGATGCGCACTTTTTGGTGCCAGCAGTGCATCCCGCTAATGGGATCCGGATGCACCGGGAAAGTAATATTCTGATGCACACCGCCGTCATTCCAGAAAATCCGCATGGAATCCGGGTCGTTGCTCTTAAACGGTCGCACCCCGTCGATCACCCGCATTCGCCATTTGTGATGCTCGCCGTTCTCATCGCCATCGAGCATCTCAATGGACACCAGGTTCGTCGCCCAGCGATTGCCGATTTTATCCTGCGGGCGGCGCCACCTGCCAATATGATGCGAACAGGCAACCACTCCCGGTTTCATGGCTTCCGTTACCCACACCTTATCCACAAAATAGCCGATCTCGGTGTTCACTCGCAGCAAATCCCCGGTCTTTACCCCGAAGCGCTGCGCATCGGAGGTGTGCATCCAGATGGGGTTGCGATTGGAAATTTCGGTGAGCCATTTAGCATTCCCGGAGCGGGAGTGAATTAATGTGGGCAGCCGGAAGGTGGGCACCAGCGGAAAATCTCCTTTTTCCCGATCCATCTGCTCCTGGTGAATATGGCTTTTAATATAGACGGGAATTTTATACTCCTCCCATTTCCAATCTACCAGGGTCCGGGAATAGAATTCCTGTTTCCGGGTGGGGGTAGGGAAGCCGACACGGGGCACGCCATCCACCATCACCCCGATGGTTTTCCCGTTTTTGGTGATGATATTGGTGTCCGGATCCACCGTTGCTCCCTCCATCTCCTCCGGGGCAAGCTCTTTCAAATGTTTATTGTAGGATGTTTTTTCCACTTCAAACACCCCGTACTTGCGCATATACTCCAGCGGACTCAGCCCTTCCTCAGTAGCTTTTTCCGGGAGACCGGGGGTGTGCTCGAAAATATATTGATAATACTCATCGATGGTGATTTTCTCGCCGCTGCGATAGGGCGAGATAAAATGTTCCTTGATCCCCATGCTGCCGTCGGGGTCGATTCGCCAGGAGAGTTCAATCCAGAACTCATCCTCTTCCCACACCTCGCCGGGATTGGCTTCATAGGTAAAGGTGACCGATTTTCCCTGGCGGCGTAAGGCTTCCCGCAAAATCGGCTGCCGGAAGCCCATCCACATGCCGGAATGGGTTTCGTAACTGATTAAATCATGCCGTTCCCCGGAATGCCCCATGGGTAGTACATAATCGGCATAATAAGCGGTTTCGTTCCAGGTGGGTGTCAGGGCAATGTGCATCCCGATCTTGCTCTCATCCTGCAGCACTTCGATCCAGGAGAAACCATCCGGGTAAGTCCATACCGGGTTGAATACCCGGGTGAAATAGACATCCATTCTGCCCCGCCCTTCTTTCAGAAAATGGGGAAGGAGGAAGCTCATTTCGTAGTGTGCCAGGGGATATTCATTGGGAAAATGAAGCTCGTTCCAGAATTTTTGTGCCGGGGGTTTATCGAACATGGCGGGCTTAAACTTGTTCCAGGCGCTGGGAGAGGTGCCGCCAACGGTACCCACGCTTCCGGTAAGCACATTCAGAAAGTGGAGGCAGCGGGCAACAGCCCATCCACCCAGGTTGCCGCTGCCGGCGCTCCGCCAGTTGTGGGTGGCAAAGCGTTCACCGGCTTCCCCAATTAACCGGGCAACTTCCACAATCACTCCCGGCTCAATGCCCGCTTCCTGCGCCGCAAATTCCGGGGTGTATTCCTTGTATTCTTCTTTCAGCGCTTCGATAAAATTCTCAAAGGTGCAGGCCTCATCGGGACGCACATTCTTCATATAGTCCTGCCAGTTGACCCAGGTGCGCATATAAGCTTCGTTGTATAACCCCTCATCCAGAATGATTTTTGCCATTGCCAGCAAAACAGCGGCTTCGCTGCCCGGGTACGTGGGCATCCAGTAATTTGCCATACTGGCGGTGTTGGAAAGCCGGGGGTCCATGACGGCTAACTTTGCCCCTTTCATCATACCTTCAATAATCCGCTGGGCGTGGGGATTAAAATAATGCCCGGACTCCAGGTGAGCGCTCACCAGCAGAATGAACTTAGCATGGGCGTGGTCCGGGGAGGGGCGGTCATATCCATGCCAGATGGCATAACCGAATCGCGCCCCGGCAGAACAAATATTGGTGTGGCTGTTGTGCCCGTCCACCCCCCAGGCTTGTAACACCCGGCTCATGTAACCCTCATGCCCCGGTCTGCCCACGTGGTAGGCAACTTCGTTATTCCGCCCTTCCTGAATTGCCTTCCGCAGCCGGGCGGCAATATCATCCAACACCTCATCCCAACTGACCCGCTCCCATTTACCCTCCCCGCGTTTGCCAACCCGTTTCAGGGGATAGAGAATCCGGTCCGGATCGGTGATTTGATTAATGGTTGCCGGACCTTTGGCGCAGTTTCTTCCCCGGCTGCCGGGATGATAGGGATTGCCTTCAAATTTGCGTACCTGGAGCGTTTCTTTATCCACGTAGCCCAGCAAACCGCACCCGGCTTCACAATTAAAACAGTTGGTGGGAACAATCATATAATGCCGCTTCTCACGACGGTGACCGCTTTTGGCTTCATATTCTACCCAATCATCCCATTTCTCCGGCGGCGGATAATTGGTGAGTTTGCCCGGTTCGGTTAAGCGGGGAAGTTGATCCTTCCCATTTTTATGTAAATTGGGGATTAAATGTAAAGACTCTGCAATTTTTTCAATTAAAGTCGGTTTATGCTTGGTTGCCATTGATTCCTCCATTTAAAACGTATAGTGCTAATCCGACACGGTTTGATTTATTATCAGTTAGCAAGTAAGGCTAACTCAACTGTATCAACTGCGGCGCCCGCACCCAGATGTGTTCAGTGAGATAGATGCCGATCAGCAATAAAACACCAGAAAGAGCCATCGCCGCACCGCCTCCGAACCATAACAGCAATAGCGGAACCACATTCCCGATCAGCAGCGCACCCCACCAGAACTGGTTTTTGAATTTCCCGGAAACAATCATTTTCACCACGGCTTTGGCGTCGCTGGTGGGATGCGGGGTAACCAGTTCGGAAGTGATAATGACCAGGTTAACCACAACTGCGCTGAGCAACGCGGTGCGCAAATAGTCATTCCAGCTTCCGGCGTTGCCAAAAGCCAGGGTTAAAATGGCAAATGCTGCCCCGCCGGCAACAATCGATTGGATGAACATGTGCAGTGCCAGCATGGGGCTTTGCCAGAAATCCCTGCCCTTTGCCTGGGCAAACAGGAATGCGGTATAAATGGCAGTAATGATAGCGAATAGCGCGCTTCCCCACAACGCCACGTTTTCAACCCCCTGCCATCCCAGCCAGCGGGCAACTCCCCACAGGGTTAACAAACCGCCGTAAAAGGTAATGGCGTACCCGCCCCGCACCAGCCAGGAGCGCCATTGGGGGCGCAACAACACGTAAGCAAAGCGTGCCGGTTGATCCAGGTCTTTCACCAACAAAAGACCGGTGAGGGTTAAGAAAATTAGCCCGCCTCCCAGACCGGACCATTGAACGGCATCCGGCACCCCGGTAAATCCAAACGTTAGGGCAAGGAACGGCACCAGGAAAGCGCCGGCAGCAATAGCCTTTGTCCAGACGTAGGCGGAGACTTCCCAGCCCCACAAGACGCCCTTCCCGGGGGCATCATAGACCCGGCGGGCTTTCCCGCGAATGACATTCTTCTCCTCACCGTCGTTGGATTCAGCTCCGGCCGGCATTACCACCCCGGAATTTGAATCGACCGCCGCAGCGCCGCCCAACATTTGTGCCATCTCTACCGGGTTGGATTTCGCCAACAGCGCCTCGGCATATTTGGCAAAATGCCCTACCCCGGTTGCCTGGGAATTCCAGAGATATTCGGTGGATTGAGCGGCAAGAGTGGGGGTTAACGACGCTTCGTCTCCGTTGATATAAAACAGTTTGGGTTTGGTGCCTTTCTCCACTTTCCGGGCGCTGACCTGCTCCCGGGAGAAGAGGATTGCTATTTCGGAAGTCGGGTCGTCCAGATCGCCGGAGATGATGGCGTGCTCCGGGCAGACATTCACGCAAGCCGGTTCCAAACCGATATCCACCCGGTGGGAACAGTAGTTGCACTTGGCTGCCGTATGGGTATGGGGATCGATATACAGTGCATCATAAGGGCAGGCTTGCATACAGGCTTTGCAGCCGATGCAGCGGCGGTTATCAAAATCCACAATACCGTCATC
>CAYYGL010000238.1:0-6138 GCA_964471235.1 uncultured Calditrichaceae bacterium | reverse complement strand
GCGCCCGCCGCCCAGGAAGGAGAGGATAATGTTTTGCGCCAGTTGGGTATGGGGTCCGGAAGCCGGTCCCAGGGGAGTGGCGGCGGTTTTGTCATGGAATTTCACGGAAAAGTCATATCCCGCAAAGCCGGTGTAAAATTTCCGCTCCGGATAGCCGTAAATGCTTTGTTTCGCGGAGAATTCCGAAAAAATGCTCTGCACATGGATTCCTAAATCTTTGCCGTAAAGTTCTGCCATTGGGGCTCCTCTGGTTAATCACGTAAAGATAATTGGGGCACTTCAAACGGTAAAACGAAGAATTCATTGCCACAAATGCTCCGATCCCGGATTATAATCCCAATGTTTCCAATCCTTTTTGCCAGGGCAGGCAAAGCACCCTCACTATTTTTTTGTGTCGGATCAAGTGATAAACAAAAGGATTCACTCTGGATAACCGATGTTGGTTTAACACAATCCGGTAACCGCAGGCGTAACGCTGCCACCAATTTCTCGCAGCTTACTCATAAAACCGCCGCCACACCTCTTCCGCCACCATGTGAGCTTCGGCGGCAATTTCCTCTTCATCGATGTCCGGAATCTCTTTATTCTGCATCACAATTTTGCCGTTGATGATGGTGGTATCCACCGGGGCATCGGCAATGCCGAACAGAAAGTGCCCCCAGAAGTTTTGCGGGGTGAGGGGGGTAGGGGAGTAGTAATCGATGATGATTAAATCGGCTAAGTAGCCGGGAGCGATCACACCGATTTTCTGCCCGCTGATGCGTCGGTAAATTTCGGCATTGTTCTTCAGCGCCATCTCCTGAATTTCTTCCCAACCCACGGTTGAATTATGTAAATCGTGTTTATGCAACAAATATGCGGTGCGGATATCCGGTTTGATATCCCCGGACATGCCGTCCGTCCCAATCCCCACCAATATGCCGTGGTCCATCATCTTAAAAATATCCGCCCTGCCCACCGCATTGTTCATGTTCGATTGCGGGTTGTGCGCCAGCATGGTGCCGGTATCCGCCAATATTTTCATCTCCTGATCGGTCAAATAAATGCCATGGGCAGTGAGGCTTTTTTCGCCAAGGATGCCATATTTTAACAACCGGGCAACCACCCCATACTCATATTTTTTCCGGGTCATGGTTTTATCCACCTGGTCCTCCAGCAGGTGAATGTGACAACCCTTTTCCCGGGTTCGGCTTAGTTCCCCGGCTAACTCCAGGCTCTCGTTCTCCAGGGTAAAGGACGCATGCAAACCAACCATGGCATCGAACAAATAGTCCGGGTCATCCTGCCGGGCAAGGTCGCATTTTTTGGCGAACCGTTCATTTTCCATCAACCCGTAGTTCCGCACCTCCTCGCCGTCGCGGTCGGAGATTTCGTAACACAGGATAGCCCGCAACCCCAGCAGGGAAAGCGCTTCCTCAATCTGGTCGAGACTGCCATCCACCGCATTGGGGCTGGCGTGGTGGTCGATAACCGCGGTGACCCCGCTGCGAATGGCGGTTATCGCCGGGATCAATGTGCTATAATAAACCGCCTCGGGGTCCAGGGCGGAATCCAGTTTCCACCACAGCATGGAGAGAATATCGTAAAAATTTTGGGGTGTTTCCCGCAACGCCAATCCCCGGGCAAAAGTGCTGTAAAAATGGTTATGGGTGTTGATCAATCCCGGCATCAGCAACCTGCCCCGGGCGTTTAGTTTGGGGTAATCGCGATACGCTTCTTTTAATTCCAATTGAGGACCCACCGCCACAATTCGAGCCCCTTCAAGCGCCACAGAATAATCGGTTAGAATGGTGTTATGATCATCGTTGGTGAAAATATTGGCGTTGTGAATTAGCAAGCTCATGTTGACTACCTCTGGAGATATATCCATGTTTGGTTACGGATTTCCGCTTTTGTTTTGCAGATTGAGCGATACGTGAAACCTGACGCGTGACGAGTGATGAATAGTGAGTAATGAATGAATCCCCATCTTCTCAGTTCCCGTTGTTCGCTATTGGCGGTTGGTTTTTATCCCTTTCTCGTACATCTACTCATTTACCCATCACCCAACTTGCTGCGGATAGCTTGACCGCCCTATTCCTGCCCCTACTGTCCTACTGATTACTGTCTCACTGTTTCACTGTCCCACTGCCCTACTGTCTCACTGCCTTACTGTCTCACTGCCTTACTGTCTCACTGACCCCTGATGTTCCCACGCTGCCCACTCATCTCTCCATCAACCTCCTGGTTTCTCACTCAACCGGCGGATGGTTTCGATAGAGATAGTCAGAAAGCCGCCCGGTTTTCCCCGCCGAACGGCAATCATTTCCCCCACAATGCTGACGGCAAGTTCTTCCGGGCTAAGGGCGCCGATATCCAATCCGATTGGGGCATGCACTCGTTGGAGACTTTCCGGGGAGATGCCTTCTGATAGCAGCCGCTTGTAAATCATAAAGACTTTTCGCTTACTGCCCAACAAACCGATGTAGCGCGCCGTTGTGCGCAGGGCAGCCTCCAGTGCCAGGTCGTCAAAACGGTGCCCCCGGGTGGCAATCAAAATAAAGGTATTTGCACCGACCTGAACCTGGTCTAAACCCTCTCCAAAATCCGCAACGATGGTCTGTTCCGCTTCCGGGAACCGCTGGCAATCTGCAAACTCCTCCCGGTCGTCCATCACAACAATCCGAAACCCAACACCGGCAGCCAATTGGGATACCGCCTTTCCCACATGCCCCCCTCCCATGATGATCAGCAGCGGTGGTGCCGTGATGCCCTCTATAAAAAATTCCCTGCCGTCTTGCCAGGTAAGGTAATGCGTCTCCCCCTGCACCGCCAGCCGACTACCGATTTTGCTTATCTCCCGGTCGAGTGCATCATTCCCGGTAGAGCCATCCAGACGGCGATCTTCGGAAATAAGAAGCTGCATACCGGAAGTTTTCTCGTTATCGGTGGAATTCATCAGGGTGGCAAGGGCTACCGGTGCTTCTCCCCGGTAAGCATGTAAAATTCGTTCTACCCAAAGCAGCCAGGGCTCCTCATCAAAAAACGCTTGCAGGAAGAAAAACATGGTACCACCGCACACCAGACCATCCCGGGCAGCCATCTCTTCCGTTAAAATATAACGGTGAAAATGAACCCGTTCCCCCTCTTTCAGCATCCGCGTGGCATGATAATAAATGTCCCCTTCTACACAACCGCCTCCCAGGGTGCCCAGGGTGGTGCCATCACTGCGGATTAGCATCTTTGCCCCGGGCTTCTGCGGAGTGGAACCTTTTACCCGCACCACCGTGGCAATCACAAACGGTTGATGCTGCCGAAGCAGCCGGAGGGCTTCTTCAAATATCGGTTTCATGGATGTTGCTCAACTTTTTAACCACCTGACAAAATAAACGGTTGGACTGGTAAAATAAAGTGTTTTCTATGTCTTGAGAGAGAAGATTTTCCCATGGGAGGGCAGGCTCGGAAACCGGTTATCGAGATGCATTTCCCAGCGGAGGAGGGCATGTTATGCACGGCGGTGCGCATAATCGAAAAGTAAAATCCAGTTGTCGAAAACATCGGCTTTAAACCGTAATGTTGCTTTTCTTATTGATTTCACATAAATTATCAGCTAAAAAATTACTGGTAAAGGCTGCGGAAGATGCAACGAAGATACCTTCTATTCTTTAAATTTATTGGCACCATTATTGTTTTGATCTTAGCAGGGTGTGGCGGCGATGCCCCGCGGGACAATCCGTTGGACCCGGTAAACGGTATTGAAGTAAAGGGGCGAGTGGAGAGATTTTATACCACGAATGCCATTGAAGGGGCGATGATAACATTAAAACCGGCAAATTTAATTACATTAAGCGATGCCTCGGGCAATTTCGACCTGCGGGGAGAGATTCCCGGCGGTGATTACCTGCTCACCTGCCAGGCAACCGGCTTTCGGAGCGATTCCCTTTCGGTACGGCTACCGATTCCTCAGGATGTCACCTTCAAGTTGGATGCCCTGCCGTATTTTACCAATATCTCCCTGACCACCCATCATATATCCCGGTTCTTTCCCCCGGATGATCTTTTTTTAGTACAAATAGAAGTGACGGTGGAGGATCGTGATGGCGGTGGGGATGTGAGCCAGGTAACCATGCAGATTCCGGATTTTTCTTTTGTCGATACCTTAACCCGGGTCTCACCACAGGAACAACAATTCATTACCCAGGTGGAACCTCATCAAATCGGACTTACTTTTCTCGGAGAACTGGTTGGGAAGCCCTTTGTTTTCCAGGCACAAGATTTACCAGGCGCTGTCAGTCAGTCCGATGCCGCCTTTATCACCCGGATCATCGATCAAACACCCTTAACCCAATTTCCTGCTGGCGGGGTCACCCTTACGCCACCCATTGAATTTCAGTGGGCACCGGTCTCGGTGCCGTTTACATTTTCTTACACGATCGAAATTTACCAATCATTCATTAACTTTTCAACTCTGGTGGATGCCATTGCCAATATCCCTCCCGCCAACACGAGTTATACCTATACCAATCCGCTGCCAGCCGGAAATTTTTTCTGGGTGATTTATATCGTTGACGAATTTGGCAATCGGAGCCGCTCCAAAAAAAGTTCGTTTGTCATACCTTGAGATGCGATAATCTGAGGACACCGAATTCACCAGCAAGTAACTACATTAAGAGGATATACTATGTTTAGCAATTTAAAATATGTGCTGATAATTGGCATTATTTGCAGCAGTTATCTAATGGGGGGCGACTGGTTTACCGGAACGTCATTAAACACCCCCCGCTGGGGAGCCGCTACCGTGACGCTGAACGGTTACATTTATGTGCTGGGTGGAGCAACCACCAACGGAGTACTCCTGAATACGGTGGAGCGGTACGACCCGACAACCGACACCTGGGATGATACCGTGGTGCCCCCTTTTGCGGAAGCCCGTGTGAATGCCGCTGCCATTGTTTTTAATGGCGAAATTTATTTAATGGGCGGGCGAAATGTGCAAAATGAAGAAACAGATGATGTTGTGGTTTACAATCCTCAAACCGGTTCATGGACCACCATTGATGATTTGCAAAGACAGCGGGAAGGACATATTGCGGTTCTGTTGAGAAATAAAATTTGTGTGATGGGCGGGATCCGTGAGGGAAATTATGAGGAGGATATCGAGTGGTATGATGATTCGACCGGGCAATGGGAAGACGCTCCCAGTGAACTGACAAATCCGGTGGCAGCACCCTTTGCCAGCGTGTGGAATGACACCCTGTATATGTTCGGAGGTTTTTTTAACGGACCGTTGGTAACCGGTTTTAAAGCAATTGCCGGACCGGGATGGTTTTTTACCTGGTTTCCGGCTCCGTCTTTGCAAATGCCCCGGGGTGGCGGAGCAACGGCGTCGGTGGGCGACAGCCTGTTCATGATTGGCGGCAACACCCTGAGCGGTCCCACCAACATGGTGGAGATTTACAATTACCGCACCGGACAAATTATAACCGGCACTCCCGCCCCAACCGCCCGTACCGGAATGACGGCTGCCGTGCTAAACAATCGTATCTATGTCATCGGAGGATACACCCAGGATACCAACCAACCCCTCTCCCTGGTAGAGTTCTTTGATGTCGTTACCGCGATTGATGATCCCACCCCTCATCAATTGCCGACAACATTTACCCAGATTCAGGGTTATCCCAATCCCTTTAACGGGGAGATTAATCTCCGGGTGCAGCTTCCCCAACGCAGTCATGCGCAAATTACCATTTATGACATTCAGGGACGAAAGATTGCCACCCTGTTTAACGGAACCCTTAATTCCGGAGAACACACATTTCACTGGAACGGAAAAGACAGTTTTTCCACCCCGGTGGCTTCCGGTTTATATCTTGCCGTCTTAAAAACCACTCAAACGGTTGCCAATTTTAAGATGTTGTATGTGAAGTAACCGGGTGGATTGGTGGATGGAACTGCCCCAACGACGGCTCTTACCGACCGGTAGGGATGCTTCTATCTCCCAGCCGGGGGGGGTACCCCTCGGCGGGGGGAGAGAACGCCCACACCTCGCCAATCGCTAATCGGAAATCGCCAATCGGAAATCACTGTTCGCGCGATGTTAATTGTGCTTGCAGGAGAGGTCTGATTGACGATTTCCGATATCCGATCGGCGAAGTGGGG
>CAYYGL010000237.1:0-6154 GCA_964471235.1 uncultured Calditrichaceae bacterium | reverse complement strand
ATAATTCCAAACACTTGGAGCACCTTCTTTATTTTTTTATTGCAGATTTAGGGTTCAAATTTATTTATTTCGGAAGCGGAGTCAATGGTCGAATGGAAATATTGGTCAGGATTTTAACGGGAACTCTAAAGTAACGACGGTTCCTTTATTAACTTCACTCTCAATATTCATTTTTCCCTCATGAATTTGTACCACCCACTGGCAGATTGCTAAACCCAGGCCGCTGCCGCTCGGGTTCGCCGAGTTTGAATGCCGAGCGCGGTAGAAGCGATCAAATATATGCGGTTGATCTTCCTCGGGTATGCCTCTGCCGGTATCACTGATGACCAGAATCAGACGGTCACCGGTTTTTCTGAGGCTGTATTCAATTTTTCCCCGGGGAGTATATTTGAGAGCATTGTCGGATAAGTTCAGCAAGAGTTGGCGAATCAGGGCTTCGTCACCGTAGAAATCGACCGGTTCCAGATCGGTAGTCTCTACCCTGATATCACGCTCTTCCGCAAGAATAGCGACGTCTTCTACCACTTCCTTGACCAATCGGTGCAAAGGAAATATTTTTTTTTGAACGGGATAACGGTGCGAGTCAGCATTGCTCAACAGCAATAAGTTTTCCACCAATTTGCTCATTGCAATCGATCTGTCCAGGGCTCTCTGTAAAGAGGAACGGGCTTCGTCCGGTAAATTTTCCTGTTGATAGAGTAATTCCAGTTCACCACGAAGGATGGTTAAGGGTGTGCGCAGTTCATGAGCAGCGTTCTGGGTAAATTGCTGAATCTCTTTTACCCCCTCCTCGATACGGTCAATCATAGCATTCAATGTAGAGATCAGTTGACCGAATTTATCCTTACCGGTATATTCCGGTAAACGCCGCTTCAGATTGGTGAGGGTGATATTTTCAGCCGCCCGGGCAGCAGATGCGACCGGGTTCATTACTACCCCGGCTAAAAAATAGCCTCCTAAAAGCACCATCAAAAAAGTCAATGGAATCCAAATTACAATGATTTCCTTGAATTCTTGAGCCAGGTCAAAAAAGGTTTCATTTTTGATGCCGATCACCAGCGTCCCCCAATCCTGATGACTGATACGCACACGGTAGCGTCGATCCCTAAGGTTTTTATTATAAAATCCATCTGCTTTACGCAAAAAGCCCCTGGGTAATAAAAAGTGGATGTTTTTTGTCCCTCCCTCACCAAAGATGTGCCGTGAGGTTCCCTTCTCCAGGGAAAAGAGCACAAATTCCTGTTTATATCCAATGATTTCTTTTAATTCTTCCAAAAGGCGATTGGTGAGTTGGTTTGAGGTTTCCCCGGTGGCGGTAGGTAAGTTCTGGAACTCTTTGTGAAACAGCTCCAGAATTCCTTTTTGCTCGATTTTTAGTTGTCTATCCGCTGCTTCTGTTAATCCGTAATAGAGGGCTGAGGTCCCGGCGACCAGTAAAAGGATGAAAACTCCCAGAAAGACCAGCGCAATTATCATTGTCAAGCGGGTGCGTATGGATAATTTCATTTTGGGTGGTCTCGTATGATATATCCACCGTTTCGGATAGTATGGATTAATTTATGGGTGCTATGGGATTCTATTTTTTGCCGCAACCGCCGGATATACACTTCAATTAAATTATAATCACTGTCAAAGTGATAATCCCACACGTGTTCTGCGATCATCCCTTTGCTTAACAGGCGGTTTTTATTCCGCAAGAGATATTCCAGGATGGCAAATTCACGGCTGGTAAGTTCGATGGGGGTGTTATTCACCCGAACTTCGTGAGAGGCGGGTATAACCGTTAACTCTCCGACAGATAGGATAGAAGATTTTTCCGATGTATTCCGTCTGAGAAGGGCTCTTACCCGGGCGCGCAATTCCGCTACTGCGAACGGTTTTACCAAGTAATCATCGCCCCCGGCATCCAATCCGGCAACCCGGTCCGGGACATCTCCCCGGGCGGTTAAAATTAACACCGGGGTTGCTAACCCCGTTTTCCGCAATGATTGCAGAAGGGATATCCCATCTTTAACAGGCAGCATCAGGTCAAGGATGATTAAGTCATAAGGTTCGGAAGTAGCCAGATCTTCACCGGTCAGCCCGTCTGTGGCAATATCCACCGCGTAAGATTCTTCCTCCAGGGCTTTTTTGACAAATTCAGCGATCTCCGTTTCATCTTCGACGATTAAGACGCGCATTTTTTTCGCCTGGTAATGGGTAATAAAACATAACTATTGCCTGTACTGATGACGGTATCTTTTCACGAAAAAAATTCTAATTGTCAACATCCGGCAGTATCATGATATCTGTTTATTTAAAAGCGGCTATACGAAATGATCTACTTTATCTGACTTTTCTCCAAATTGTTGCAAGAATTGTCATTCTTGCAACATGTAGGTAGACCCTTGAAGGTCTATATGACGCCATGGTGCGTAACATGAGTGAATAACATAATAGAGTCGATTCGGAGAAACACGATTTGTTCTCCTCGAATCGACTCTGAGTCAACTGACAGTTACTCCTGCGCTTTCAGCTTCTTCACTTCTTCAATCATCTTCGGCAGCACTTCAAACACATCCCCCACAATTCCGTAATCGGCAACTTTAAAAATGGGAGCTTCCGGGTCTTTGTTGATGGCAAGGATGTATTTTGAAGAGGACACCCCTGCCAGGTGTTGAATGGCGCCGGAAATACCGCAGGCGATATAAAGATTTGGGGACACCGTTTTGCCGGTTTGACCGATATGCTCATCATGAGGACGCCAGCCTTCGTCGGAAACCGGGCGGGAGCAGCCGGTAGCAGCGCCTAACAGATCAGCTAATTCCTCTATCAATCCCCAGTTCTCGGGACCTTTCATTCCCCTGCCGCCGCTAACAATAATATCTGCCTCGGTGACGTCCATCTTTCCGGTGGGACTGGCTTCAATCTCTTCCACCACCGCTTTTGGCGCCGGCAGCTCCGGCGACATGGTTTCCACCGCAGTCTCCACCGGGCTCTCTTGCGCTTTAAATGCCTTGGGTCGGATGGTTGCCATCTGCGGGGAAGAGGATATTTTCACTTCCGCGATGACCTTCCCGGCATACATCGGGCGTTTGAAATGAACCACATCCCCTTCCACCCGGTAGCCGATGCAGTCCTGTGCCAGGGCAGTGTTCAGCAATTGGGCGACCCGCGGCATCAGGTCTTTCCCCATGAAGGTGGCACTCATCAAAATGATGTCGGCAGCTTTTTCTTTCGCCACGGCTGCCACTGCCGCTGCATAACAATCGGCGCTGTATTTTTCCAGCTTGCTGTCCTGCACCACCACCGCTGAGGGGACCCCATATTTTCCTACGCTGGGTGCCAGACTGTCCGCCCCCGGTCCCATCAACAAAGCAGTGACCGAGCCATTGGTCTCCTGCGCCATCTTGACGGCTGCGGTAAAAACTTCGTAATCGATTGTTTTTAACTTGTTGTCTCGAATTTCGGTTACTACCAGTATCGTTGCCATGGGTTATCTCCTGATTTTATCTTCTGTTTTGCTCTTCGCCCGGGTTTCGATAACGATTTTTGAAGAAAGTAAATTGTAACCACCCGGGAAATGTGAACCGGATTCCGGCAATGAGTAACGAGTGATGAGTATTTCCTGATGATATTCCCCAGCTCGCCTAACACTGATCACTGATTCACTGAATACTGCTTTACTGAATACGGATTACCGCTCTCCACTCATCAACCCATTTCCCATTCCCACTTGCGGGTTCACCACTCACCATTAAATCACCTTCGCCTCTTCCCGAAGCAGTCTGACCACTTCCGGAACGGCTTCGGCCCCGTTATCAAAAATCTTACCGGCTTGCTTGGCGGGGGGATATTCCAATTTTTCAATTTCATAATTCCCGGCAGACAATTCCAATTCCTTCACTTCGATGGGTTTCTTTTTTGCCTGCATAATGCCTTTTAAAGAACGGTAACGGGGTTCGTTTAACCCCCGCTGGGCGCCAATGACTGCCGGCAGGGAAAAGGAGACGCGCTCATGCCCGCCTTCAATTTCCCGCAGGGCGGTGCCGCGATCGCCTTCGATGTTCAGTTCCACGACCACGGTCACCCCGGGCAGGTTCATGGCTTCGGCGACCATGGAAGCCAATTGGGCGTGGTCGTCGTCAATTGCCTGTTTGCCCAGGAAAATCAAATCGTAATTACCTTCCGTTAATACCGTCACCAGGGCATTAGCGGTTACCAATGGATCATCCGGGATTTCCTCGGCATGGATACGAATAGCCTTATGAGCCCCCATCGCCAGGGCTTCCCGGATGGTCTTCTCAATACTGGCAGGTCCCAGGGAAATAATGGTCACCTCGCCGCCATGCTTTTCGGTCAATCGCAGCGCTTCTTCAATGGCAAACTCATCATAAGGATTGATGATCCAGGTAATCCCATCTTTCACAATCGATTTACCATCGTCAGCAATTTTGACCTTGGTGGTGGTATCCGGCGTCTGTTTCATACACACAGCAATGTTCACGAGTCATCCTCCTGCGTTTCTTGATGTTGGAAAGTTATCAAACCAGTATTCATCAGTCTATAAACCCTTTACGTAATTCAAGCGAGTGAAAAATAGCAATTCTAACATGGATTGCAATACTTTTTGAAAATTTGCCAATTCCGAAGAGCTGCTTAAACCAATAAAAAAATGGCTTGACATAAAAATTGCATCCACCTAAATTTGTCGACTTTGGAATGCAGTCAATGCATTGCGGTTTTAAGATGAAAAGTGCAGCGGAAAAGGGATTAAATCCCAACCGCCTTCAATCAGGTGGTAAAGTTAACAGATTATCCATAGCTGCTTATAAACGGTAAAAAATTGCGGTAGATAAGCAGAATTTGATGTAAGGAGGAAACCCGTAGTGAGAACCGATTATTCCAAGCCGGAACAGATAGCGGCGGATCGAAAGTGGTTTGTGGTAGATGCCCGGGATATGGTGTTGGGTCGGCTTGCCAGTCAGGTGGCACGAATTTTACAGGGGAAGCACAAGCCCAATTTTGCCCCGCACCAGGATGTGGGAGATTTTGTGGTGGTGGTAAATGCGGAAAAAGTAAGGTTGACCGGCAACAAGATGAACCAGAAAACCTACTTTCGTCACTCCGGATACCCGGGCGGCGGCAAACAGATACCCATTCGCCGTATGTTAGCCCGTAAGCCGGAGTATGTGATTGAACATGCCGTTCGACTGATGCTGCCCAAAAACGCCCTGGGCAGAAAGATGTTCCGAAAATTAAAAGTGTATGCCGGGGATAAGCATCCTCATGAGGCACAGCAACCGCAACCGTTAACATTTGAATAAGGAATTTTGGTATGGATGTATATGCTGCAACCGGACGCCGGAAAAGTTCCGTGGCACGGGTCCGTATGATGCCCGGTAGCGGAAAAATCATTGTTAACAAACGAGAAGTACTTGATTATTTTAAGCGAGAGACCTTAAAAATGATCATTGATCAACCGTTTGAGGTAACGGAAACCAAGGGGAAGTTTGATGTCTATGCCAACATTATGGGCGGTGGTCTCTCCGGTCAAGCCGAGGCGTTACGGCTGGGGATTTCCCGGGCATTGTTGCTATCCAATCCCGATTTGCGTCCTCCCCTAAAATCCGCCGGATTTTTAACCCGGGATCCCCGGGAAGTGGAACGCAAAAAGTATGGGCAGCCCAAAGCCCGGAAACGTTTCCAATTCTCAAAACGTTAAGCAGGTTTACCCGCCCCGTTATGGGGCTTTTTATTGGATAACCGTTCATCACAACCCACACGCTGTTTGATCTTTTGAAGGGGTGTTCCGGGAAATCGGAATCTTTAAAAGAAATGAGAGCAGCGGCGGATCAAACCCAAAGGTAAAGGAGACGTATCGTGAAAGTTACGCTGGAAGATTTGTTGCGCGCCGGGGTTCATTTCGGCCATCTGACCCGGAGATGGAACCCCAAAATGGAGCGCTTTATTTTTATGGAGCGCAATAAAATCCATATTATTGATTTGAAGAAGACGCTCCAACAGCTTGAAATTGCTGCTGAGAAGATGAAAGAGATTGTTGCCAACGGCGAGGAAATTTTATTTGTTGGCACCAAAAAACAAGCCAGGGATATCATCATTGCCGAGGCTTCCCGCTGTGGTATGCCCTATATGACCGAACGATGGCTGGGTG
>CAYYGL010000236.1:0-6353 GCA_964471235.1 uncultured Calditrichaceae bacterium | reverse complement strand
TTAGCACCCTGGCTGTCATTCCTGCCCCGACGGGGGGCGTTGCTCCGAATGCCACCAAGTGACCCCGCCACAACGTGGTGACGTCGTCATTGGGGCAGGAATCCCCTAATCTTTTTTGATTTGTGCAATGTGTCATGCGCCCCTTTACAGATCACTTACTCTTAGAAAAAGACAAAGGTAACCAGCAGAAAAATTAATCCTAAAATTGAGAGAGAATAGATCATGTATCCGAAAAAGCTGGGCATTTTAATATTGGATTGTTCCGCGATGGATTTGACCATAAAATTCGGTGCATTCCCGATATAAGTCATTGCCCCAAAGAAGACTGCCCCGGTGCTAATCGCTTTTAAGTAGAGTTCTTGCTGAGCAATTAAATGATGCACTGCTTCAAAAGAATCGACACCCGGGAAAAATTGTCCCAGGGCGGTGTTTAAAAACACCAGGTAGGTGGGGGCGTTATCCAGAAAGCTGGAGAGGGAACCGGTAATCCAGAAATAGTGCCAGGGTTTTTTCACCGTTTCGATGATCATTGCCAAATGCCCCTCGGTGCCGGCTTGCAGCATTGCCAGGGCAGGGATAATGGTAACGAAGATGCCGGCAAATAATTTGGCAACTTCCACAATGGGAAACCAGGTAAATTCATTGTTTTTGCGGTATTCTCCCGGGGTGAGTTTTAAAGAAAGGAGTCCCATAATAATCAAAAAGAAATCCCGAACAATGTTTTGAATATGCATGTGGATGCCAAGAAATGTTACTTCACCCAGATGCACATACCCGCTGAAAAGCACCCCACCGATAATCCCCAGCAAAAAAAGGATATTTACCAGGCCTTTAATTTCCAGACGCACTTCTTTTACCACCTTTTTATGGGTGCTGCTGTCCTCAATTTCCACTTCTTCTTCCAACATGATATCATCAAAATCGGCATCGGGGTTTTCAAGGTGGTGAGCAATTAAATGGATTTTATCTTTCCAGCCCTCTTTTCGGAATACATAACTGTCCCAGATATAAAAAATAATGAAGATAATGCCTACAACGAACAGCATCTCGGTGAAGATGTTAAATGTCCAGAAAAACGGAACACCTTTTAAAAAGCCTAAGAACAGGGGCGGATCTCCCAGGGGGGTTAACGAACCGCCGATATTGGCGATGAGAAAGATGAAGAAAATAATTAAGTGAACTTTGGTTTTTCGGAAACTGTTCATTTTCAAATACGGACGAATCATCACCATTGCTGCACCGGTGGTGCCAATCCAGGAAGACAATAAGGTACCAATTGCCAGCACACCCAGATTGGCTAAAGGTGTTCCAATCGGTGCACCTTTGGCAAAAATTCCCCCGGCAACCGTATACAATGCCCATAACAAAATGATGAAGGGAATGTACTCCAGCAGGTAAGTGTGCAGGATGGCGTGAATGGCTTCCCCTTTATAAGCGAGCAGAAAAGGGATGGCAAACAAAAGCCCCCAAAATGCGGATACTTTACCGAAATGATGGTGCCAGAATTGCGGGGCAATTAACGGAAAGATTGCAATGGAGAGAAGAATGCCGATAAACGGGATGACACTCCATATCGGTAACGAACCGCCCAGTCCCCCTTCTTCATGTTCCTGAACAGATGCTTCTCCGGCAGCGGCCGGTTCCTGGTGCAGCGATGTCATCTCAGCAACACTGTCTCGATGCGATTTGCCAGTTGGCATCGCCTGCTGCCCAAAAAGAAATGAGACATTCCAAATCAGTATTATCATCACCATCCATTTCAGATGCATACGAGCCATCATACCCTTTATCCTTTCACGCTTTTTGGTTTCATCCTGACTGAAATGTAGTGTCGGTGTAAATCTATAAATCTTAAAACTTATATCCAAGGATTTACTTGAAGAAAAAAATATTCCGGTTGAATTATTACCACTGGAACAGATATTTTATACAGTTTTAACCACACACCCCGGCACCTTCTTTCGTCGGAGTATTATCGGGCATTATCAAAAAATAAGGAGAGAAAGATGAGACAGGTGAATTGGATAACGGCATTAATTGTTATCTGCGCAGGATTGCTCGCTTACGGTCAAACCCGGCCGATTCAATTCGAGGATATGTTTGCCATGGGTCGGGTGGGCAATGCAGTCATTTCCCCGGATGGAGAATGGGTTGCTTATACGGTTACGTATTATGATGTCGAGCAGAATACGGGTAATAGTGATGTGTTTTTGATCTCCACCGATGGCAAAGAACAAAAGCGGCTGACGTATCATCCCAAAACCGATACCCGTCCCCAGTGGTCGCATGACGGCGGTCGGCTGGCGTTTATCTCCACCCGGGATGGTTCTCCACAAATTTATATATTGGATATGCAAGGGGGAGAGGCGCAGCAGGTAACGGATATTCCTACCGGGGTAAATGATTTTGTCTGGTCGCCGGATGATCAGTTTTTTGCCGTGATCACCGATATGTATCCGGAAGCCAAAACGCCCCGGGAATCGGCGGATATGGCAGCGGAAAAATCGAAAAGCAAAGCTCACGGGCGGTTGATTGATCGGTTGATGTATCGTCACTGGAATCAATGGCGGGAGGGGAAATACAGTCACCTGGTGATCGTACCGGTCTCGGGCGGGGAAGCAGTGGACATCACCCCCGGGGCGTATGATACCCCGCCCATTTCCCTGGGGAGCGCCCACGATTTCGTCTGGTCGCCGGACGGCAGTCAAATTTGCTATGTGCAGAATCGGGACCCGGTGGTGGCGGTTAGTACCAACAACGACCTGTGGCTGGTCAATCGCGATGGCAGCGGCTTGCAGCAAATCACCACCAATAAAGGGAACGACAACGGTCCCCTGTTTTCCCCGAACGGCAGGTATATTGCCTACCTGTCCATGGCGCGTGCCGGTTTTGAATCCGACCAGCAAAATTTGTGGGTATTCGATAAAACCACCGGCACAAAACGCAACTTAACGGAAACGCTGGACCGCTATGTTTCCGATTTTGCCTGGTCGCCGGATTCCCGAAAAATTTATTTCTATGTGCCCCATCACGGTCGGCATCGCCTGTATGAGGTCAATGTGAAAACCGGCAAACGGAAACTGCTGCTGGAAAAGCGGTATCTTGGCGGGCTTCAGGTCAGCCCGAATGGAAAATTTTTAGTGTTGCGGATACAGGCTGCCAATCTTCCTTACGAGTTGTTCCGCTTTGATTTGAAAAAACGCCGCTTAACCCAATTGACCTTTACCAATCAGAAACGGCTGGCGCAGTTGGAAATGAACAATCTGGAAGATTATTGGTTTATCGGCGCCAAAGGAGATTCGGTGCATCTGCTGCTGCTGAAGCCGCCGTTTTTTGACCCGGCAAAAAAATATCCCTTAATTTCTTTGATTCACGGCGGACCACAGGGCGCCTGGGGAGATGATTTTCATTATCGCTGGAATTCGGAGATGTTTGCTTCTCCCGGCTATGTGGTGATCATGATAAATTTTCACGGCAGCCGGGGATATGGGCAGGCATTTTGCGATGCGGTCAGCCATGATTGGGGCGGCGCACCCTACCGGGATATCATGATCGGCACCAAATGGGCACTGGACCATTTTAAGTTCATCGATCGCGACCGGGTGGGGGCTGCCGGCGCCTCTTACGGCGGCTTTATGATCAACTGGATTGAAGGGCACAACGACGAGGGCTTATTCAAGGTGCTGGTGTCCCATGATGGGGTGTTCGAGCAGGTAAGCATGTTCGGGGGTACCGAGGAGTTGTGGTTCCCGTTGTGGGAGTTTAACGGTGCGCCGTGGGATGAGGGAAGCCTCTATCAGAAATGGAATCCTATCAATTTTGTGGACCACTTTAACACACCGATGTTAATCGTTCATGGGGAGCATGATTACCGGGTGCCGTATACCCAGGGATTGCAGTTATTTACCGCCCTGCAAATGAAGGGGGTGGAATCCCGGCTGCTGTTTTTCCCCGATGAAGATCACTTTGTACGGAAACCACAGAATGCCCGCCAATGGTGGCAGACGGTGCATGGGTGGCTGGCAAAGTGGCTGAAGCCGTAAGGAAGGAGCAGGGTGCCGGAGGATATGGAACGGCAGGAGGTTTTTACGATATGCTTGATTCGTTCTACCATAGTTTATGCAAATTGTATTTCTGAAATGCAAATTGCATAGAATTGCTTACAGAGCGATGCGATATCGAGTCATAAATTACCTACTCATCGGTTCCGTTCACTCCCGCCGTTTTCGGGCAAAGGCGATTACCTCGTCAGCACTCCGGGTGTTCAGCACCTGCGGCGCAGTCACCCACCCCTTCCGGGCAATCCCGATGCCGTATTGCATGTCCGATAATCCGGTAATTCGGTGGGCATCCGGGTTGATGGAAAGCATCACCCCTTTGTCCAGGGCGTAGCGGCACATCCGCCAATCCAGGTCCAGTCGGTGCGGATTGGCATTGATTTCGATGGCAACCCCCAACTCGGCGGCAGCATCTATTACCGCTTGTTGATTAAGCGGGTAGCCCTCCCGCTCCAGGAGCAGTCTGCCGGTGAGATGCCCCAGGATGGTGACGTACGGATTTTTGATAGCCCGCAGGATGCGTTCGGTGGCTTCGGCTTCACTCATGGTTAATTTGCTATGCACACTCACGATTACCAGGTCAAAACTTGCCAGTACTTCATCGGGATAATCCAGCGTGCCATCGGTGAGGATATCGCATTCAATACTCTTGAGAATGCGAAAACCCTCCAGCTTTTCATTCAGGGCATCGATTTCCTCCTGCTGCTGACGAATACGCTCCTCATTTAACCCATTGGCATAAGCGGCGGCTTTGGAGTGGTCGGAAATCACTAGGTACTCGTAGCCCAGGTCCCGGCAGGCAAGCGCCATCTCCTCGATGGTATTCACCCCGTCGCTCCACCGGGTATGGGTATGGATAATTCCCCGGATGTCCGTTGCTTCGATAAGACGGGGCAGCCGGTCTTCCAACGCCGCTTCAATCTCCCCTAAATTTTCCCGCAGTTCCGGAGGAATAAATTGCATACCCAGGCGGGAAAAAAATTCTACCTCATCCCGGCAGGGCAGCAATTCTTCCCCGTGGAACAGCCCGTATTCGCTGATCTTCATTCCCTGCCGGATGGCGTGCTGCCGCATGGCTATGTTGTGTTCTTTGGAACCGGTGAGGTGGTGCAGCAGAAAAGGATATTGTTCATCGGAAACGATTCGCAAATCCGCACTGATGCCGCTTTTCAGCAGCACGGTGGATTTGGTCTCCCCCTTCGCCGTTATCGATTCCACCTCCGGCAGGGAGGTAAAATGATCCATGATGGCACGCCGGTCTTTCTCTGCCGCACTGGCAACGATATCTATATCTTTGACAGTCTCTTTCCAGCGGCGCAGACTGCCGGCAATGTCACAGCGGAGAACCCCCGGGAAGTTCCGCAGTGCTGCCAATAACGTCTTCGCCTCTTCCAACGCCTCGGAAAGCAGGTAACGCCCCCGGTATTTCCTCACCAGGGCAATATTGCGGAGAATGTTTTCCTGGGTCTTCTTCCCGAATCCTTTCATGCCGGATAACTGATCCGCCTGGCAGGCAGCTTCCAAATCCTCAATGGTGGTAATGCCCAGTTCCTGCCAGACCGCCCGGATTTTTTTCGGTCCCAACCCCGGCACCTTTACCATCTCCAGCAGTCCCGGGGGAATCGATTCCAGCAATCGCTTGTGGGCAGGGAGTTCGCCGGTTTCCAGCAGGGTCTTTACCTTCTTCGCCATTGCATCCCCAATGCCTTTAATCCTGGTAATTTCCCCGGTAGCCACCAGTTCCTCCAGGTCGCCGCTTATTCCTTCAATTACCCGGGCAGCGTTCTCATGGGCGCGCACTTTAAACGGATTCTCCCCCAGGATTTCCAGGATCACCGCCATCTCTTTCAAAACAGCCGCAATTTGCTTTTTGTCCATTTTGGTGTTCATATCTCAAACACAGTTATTTGTTACCTTTATTAATAATGGTTGTAAAATATATGAAAAAATGGGAAATAGCAATTTCTCAGGACAGATATTTGTAGTTGATGGGTGAATCAGTAAATCAGTAACTCAGTAACTCAGTAGGGGCGGGTGGCTATCGGCGGGTAAATGGGTAGATGAGCAGAAGGGGAATGATTTCCTATTCAACTTCGCCGATCGGATATCATCTCTCCCCCCGCCGAGGGGTACCCCCCCGGCTGGGAGATAGAAGCATCCCCAGGGATGCTGAAAGGGGGATTGGAGCGTCAAAATTCATTTTGACAACGGCGCACCGGGCGAAGTGATAGGTAGAACTGGCAGGCGGCAAGCGGCAGTTTGTACCACCCCACTTCGCCGATCGGATATCGGAAA
>CAYYGL010000235.1:0-6466 GCA_964471235.1 uncultured Calditrichaceae bacterium | reverse complement strand
GGGTGGATATCAACAAAAAATATAAAATCCCGGAAGACTCCCGGTTTGAGGTGAACACCATTTCCTTGCTCGGTGAAAAAGCCATCACCATTACGCCCGGTCAGTCGACCACTTATTTAAAACCGAGAAGCGTTGTTACCGGGCGAAACGAAGATTTAATGATAAAAGTGAAAAACATTCTCGATCAGGTGAACAACAGTATCAAAAAAGGTGAGCTGGATGCCAAAGTCGCTCAACTTTCCCAATCTCTGGGCACACTCCAATCAGTGCTGATGAAATTGGATAAGAAGGTGGGAGATTTAAACATTGCCGAATATAATCATGATATTCATCAGCTTGGAGAAGCGGGTAAAACTGCGAAAGTAGTGTTTTCCAAAACATCTGACAGTCTTCAGGTTACCCTGAAAAAATTTAATACCGCCATGGACAACCTGGCAAAGCTGTCGACGGAACTTCACCAGATTGCCGTAAAAATCAACAAAGGGGAAGGAAGCGCCGGAAAGCTGGTGAACGATAAAGCCTATATTGAGAATTTGAATAAAACCCTGACTGAATTGAATGCACTAATTGTGGATTTGAAAAAGAATCCTAAAAAGTATGTGCACCTGTCGTTGTTTTAATTGAACTGGCATTGCCAGCCCTGAAGTTCGAGATTCGTACCGATATTATTATTACTTTTCCCCCACCGTTCAGTGAGGACTGTTAAACAACTTGTGTAAAGCGTTGTCACATAGTGTCACCAAATGACAAAGTGTTTGCGAATAGTAGCACTATATGTTGAATTGTTTTCGTATGGGACATCGACACTCTTGGTTGGAAAAAATCGAGAAAGCCTGGCAGCACCGATCAATTCTATGGCTGTCGGGAGTGCGACGGGTTGGGAAAACGTGCCTGTCACAAACTCTTCCCAATATTGAGTATTTCGATTGCGAATTGCCACGAATTCGCAGAATGATGGACGGCCCGGAATCTTTTCTGGAAGACTTGCGGAGGCGCCGGATTATTCTCGACGAGATTCATTGCCTGGGCAATCCCTCGGAGTTGTTGAAGATTGTTGCCGATTATTATCCTGATATTCAGGTTTTGGCAATCGGTTCTTCAACCCTTGGGGCATCAACAAAATTCCGGGATACGCTGGCAGGACGCAAGGGGTATCGGAAGTTAATTTCCTCATTTCACCCCTGAAACTGATCGATTGCTTCTGCCAGCACCGCATACGGTTGACAGCCATAAATGCGTTGCGAACCGATGAAAAAAGTGGGAATCCCGGTGATCCCGGCGGCTTCCGCTTCTTTCCGCATTGCCAGCGCCCGCTGAAGGTAGGCTTCGGATTGCATGGCAGCCACGGCTTCATTCGGAGACAAGCCCACCTGTGTGGCTACTTCCGCTATTACTTCCGGCTCTTCCGGATTCTTACCTGCCCGCCAGTAAGCATTCATCGCCGCCTGGCGAAATTCATGCAGCTTCCCCTGGTCCCGGGCAAATTCCGCCACGGCGATGACGCCCCGGGTGTTGGGCAGGTGTTCCGGAAAGACCATATTGGTAATGCCGAACGAGGCAGCAAACTCCAGCAGGTAATTCCGAAACCCTTCTAACCTTTGGGGTGGGAATAACTGGCTGAGCGGCACCCCGCCCGGCGGCGTTTCCGGGTGCAGCTCAAATCCGCGCCAGTCTATTTCGATCTCGTATTCCTTCTCCAGCCTGACCAGACTGCTTTGCTCGGCAATAAAGCAAAACGGTCAGACAAAATCAGAATAAATTTTTACAATGGTGGGCATGATTATTATTTAATCCCCAATTCCTGCCCATCTGCCGCAAAATTGATTTTCTTGTGGCTGCCGTCGCAAAACGGTTTGTTCTCGGAGGCACCACATCGACACAGGGCAATGGCTTTTTGCTCTATCACTTCTTCTTTGCCATCCTTTACAATCACATACATACCATCCGCTTCAATTACATACGGACCGTTTTCCAGTGCATTGATCTTGACCATCATTCATCCTCCTTTGTATTGAGTAATTTGGGAATATGCCTATAATTGGGAAGTTTCAACCTCTTGCTTTGTAAACGATAACAGGTAGTGGTAAGGGAACACATCCCAACTTTTTTCCAGTTGATAGCCAGCCTTATTTACCGCGATGATAACATCCCGTTCCGGTATGCGATGGTCCAGCGGAGGACCCGTTGGGGTTTCCACCGGCTTCCAATCCAGTAAAAAGATTTTTCCTCCGGGTTTGTGAACGCGTTGAATCTCACCCAACAATTGGGCCGGGTGATCCAGTTCATGGAAAATATTTGCCAGCAATGCCCGATCTATGGTGTTATCTCCCAGGGGAAGCTGGCTGCCATCGGATTGCAAAAAGCGCACATTCTGTAAGTTTCGTTCTTCTACCCGTTTCCGGCACACTGAGAGCATCTCCATGCTTACATCCACCGCAAAAACCGTTTTTACCCTGCCAGCTAACGGAATGGTGAAGTAACCGGGTCCGCAGCCAAAGTCTAACCATACCTCAGAAGGCAGTGGCTGAGTAACCCGAAACAATTCCTCTACACTTTGCCATTCTGCTCGCTCCTCGCTCACCAGGCGCTCCCAGCGTTCGGGGGGAAATTGTTTGGAAAAATGACTGGAATCTGTCATGGCTTTTTGCTCCCTGGGAAATACATCAACGTTTATGTCAGTTTATGCTACAGGGTAATCACCTGGTATCCGTTTTCTATCAGGGTGGCAATGCTGGGATGTCCCTGGTAATCACCAATCAAAGTCAAACCTTCCCGCTTCACCACTTCTTTGTCTCCATCAAAAGCCGTGATACAATAATCGCAGACCCCGCCAATCACACCGGCACTTTTCAGCGAACGATATAAGGGTGCCAGTGGATTATCCTCTTTTAAAAATTCGTCTATCCAGCGGGTGCCGCCGCCATCAAAGAGCAATTGAACTTCATGATTTTTTTCGTGAAGTTCCTGGGTATACAGCAGAGCGTGGAACGCCCGTCCCATAGCATCGTGGGTTCCTGGCTCCGCATGTAAAATTAAAGCGACTTTTTTCACGGGACTACTCCTTTCTTTGCGTTTGTCAAAAAATATATACTAATTCTGCAATTAATAGAAGAAATCTCACTAAATCCCCTTTTTTAAAGTAAACAACTATCAAACTTCAATCCTGTTCTCTGCAACGATTTTATACTTAAGACCCTGGTACTGGTAACGGTTTCGTTTTGGAGTATGGTTTCGTATCGATATTGTGTAATTGTTACTCCTTATTTTCCTGCTTCTTCCAGGCTCAACGGGCCGCTACCGAAATAATAAATCAATAATGCACCTCCCAGCATGGAAAGGTTTTTCATAAACATTATCATCTGGATTTGGGCTTGCATGGCATCTTTAATTCCCCAGAAGGCATGCATAATGAAAGTAGTAGGGATAAGGAAAATTATCAACAATAATGCTCCAATTTTAATCTTATAGCCCAACATCACACTTACTCCACCGAGGAAGATCATAATTCCGGATATAATGACTGCGACAGTTGCCAGGGGAACCCCCATTGAAGCCGCATAAGACGCCGATTGTTTGAAATTGACTATGTGGTTAAAACCGGAGAAACTGAAAATCAGGGAGAACAAAATTCGACCGACTAACGGTAGGTATTTCATAAGTTACCTCCTCTGGGCGTATGTTAATTTGTTTTGGATGAATCCATTATCGGTTTCAGCGATAATTAATCAATGTATTTAAATTTATCTATTTAATGAGTAAAAAATTATTGTTGTTTAATGGAAGATTTTAAAGAACTTAAATATAAATCCAATGTCTCCTGATTTATGAAGAAGTAGCTCCATTGCCCTTCTTTGCGGAAACTAATCAACGCGCTTTCCATCAACACCTTCAAGTGATGAGAAATGGTTGGTTGGGAGAGCGGAAATGCTGCGGTTATGTCTTTGCACGGAATTTCACCTTTTTCGGAAATCAGCTGAAATATCTTATATCGGTTTTCATCTGCCAGGGCTTTGGATATTTTGACCAACTGTTTAATGTCATATCCCATTCGAATTTTTCTTTCCTTATATATCGATACATTTCAATATACAAATAAGTTCAGGGATTGTCAAGTGCCCTTCTGCCCCTTTAGTTGCGGTCTTGCAACAGATTAGGGTTTTTGGTAATGTCGTCCATCGGGTTGATTATGATAAACTGCTGCCGTTCAGCAGGTTAACTGAACAGCCGTGTTGGTGGAATACCTTCCCCTGACTTTGATACAATTTTGAACACTAAATAACTTGACTTTGTTACAGATGAAGTTTCAAATTTATTTTTTTAGTTCCGTTTCCAGGTGTGGGATATGCCGCTATGCGATTAATGGAATTCTATAAACCCTGGGTCGTCAGTGCTCTCACTAACATTACCAAACTTCGGTGATTCAACCGATTAATCTGTTACAAAAACTCCGTAAAATTTTTGGGGTGAATTGCCGCGATTTCCGCTTCCGGATAAGCTTTTAAAAAAGTTTTGGGAAACCTCACTTTTTTGGCAGGATTCCACTTAAATTCATAGGCATAAAACTTCCCATTATACTCTTCAACGTAATCGATCTCCTGGTGGGCGTGGGTGCGCCAGAAGTATTGGTTCACTGGCATTTGTAAATAATGATTCCGCTTCATTCTCTCCGTGATCAGAAAATTCTCCCATAGCACACCGACATCCTGCCGGAACGAAAGTGGATTAAAATTTTTAATGACTGCATTCCGAATGCCGGTATCGTAGAAGTAAATTTTTCGGCTCTTCTTAATTTCGTTTCTCAAATTACCAGAGAGAGAGTGAAGCCTGAAAACAATAAAGGCTTTCTCTAACAGGTCTATATAGCGTTCCACAGTCTGCTTATCTGCGCCGATGAGCTGACCAATTTCATAATAGGAAACTTCATTCCCAATCTGTAATGCCAATGCACGAACCAGCTTTTCCAGCACCGCCGGTTTTTTGATACTCTCTAATGTGAACAAGTCTTTGTATAAATAGCTGTTGCTTAATAAGGATAGAAGCTCAATTTCCTCGCCCGGATGGGTGACCACTTCCGGATAATACCCGTAAATCAGTCGATGCTCCAGGAGACGATTTTCTTCCAGTTGACCATGATATTCCACCATCTCCCGGTAAGAAAGGGGATACAGGTAAAACTCGTATTTCCGTCCCGTTAAAGGTTCGCTGATTCGGTTAGCAAGCTCCAGGGAAGAGGAACCGGTGGCAATAATCTGAATATCCGGTAAATTGTCCACCATCAATTTCAGGGTTAACCCGATATTTTCAATACGCTGGGCTTCATCCACAATCACCAGTTGATGAGTGCCGATCATGGTTTTTAATTGAGTTGAGGTCGCATTGGAAAGCATCTCGCGAATATCCGGTTCATCTCCATTTAGCCAGAGTGTTTTCAGGGATAATTGTTCTGCAATATGTTTAACCAGGGTGGTTTTACCGGTTTGTCTGGCACCCAAAATGAGGATGATTTTTTTCTTCCCGATTCTTTCCAGGATAATTTTTTCAAGGTTTCGGGGAATCATGTTTATTTACTTATTTTACCCATTAACATTTTTACTCATAACTCGTTACTCGTTACCTATTACACAACGAGTAACGAGTAATGAATGACGATCATTGAAAATTAGAAACGTTTAATAATATAAAAATCGGAGATTCAAAACACAAATTTTATATAAAATTTTAGATTTGAATCACAGGATTTGATAAATTGCTTTGGCAACAATGGTGCACGGTAACTGAAACACTATCGTCAATGTGGCTTGCGGAAAGGTTTCCCCTGACTTTGATACAAATAAAGTTTCAATCTCGCATCTGATGGGGAGGATACCTATATTGGGGACTATTCTATATTGATTTGAGGTTGGCTTTCTTTTTCTATATCTAAGCACGGGTAACCGGGAGCTTATGAAGTTTGATTAAATAACCGTGCTATCTTTTCCTCAAGGGGATTGCGACATCTTTTGTGAATCCTCTATGAGGTTGTTCATAGAACAGAACATCGGGGATGTTCCATTATTGTAGAAAGAAAGTAGAAAAAAAGAGTTCCATCCCCCCTCATCATCGTAGAGGATGAATTCTTCACCAGTAATAGCATGGTTAATTTTTCAAAGATCATTAGCTCACGCAATGGCAAGAAATTCAAACTTCTCAATCTGCCCTTTTACCTGGTGGAAACCTGGCAGAGCCGGTTGCAGAGAATAATGACATAAACCATCGGTTTATTGGATTGCACCAAGCGATCCGGGTTAATTTATTTCCGATCCATGTCAGTAAATTTGGGAAGAGAGATTTCTGAAGTCATTAATAGCAGCCAATACCGGCTGGCACATAGAAACGGTGGATGAAATACATATTTACTTTAACCTGAATAATTCATCACGCCAAAACGCAACGTATTGAAAAAAGCGAAATTCAGAAATATGTTGGA
>CAYYGL010000234.1:0-6471 GCA_964471235.1 uncultured Calditrichaceae bacterium | reverse complement strand
CTTCCGAACCCTTCCCATTACCGGGAAAATATGCTGCCATAGAAATTCAATCCACCCCATCCGGGGCGGAACTTTATATGAACAACCGCCGGCTGGGTGCAACGCCTTATAAATTGGACTCCCTCACTCCCGGCGGTTACCAGATGCGCATTGAACACGCCGGTTACTTTCCCTGGGAAAAGACCGTGCATCTTTCTGCCGGGCAGGAAACCCTGCTGGTTGCGCAACTACAGAAAAAGCCCATTACCGGAAAACCGTCGAAGCCGGCTCCGGCAACATTACGGATGCGCACCATCCCTGCCGGTCGGGTTTTGGTGGATGGAAAAGAGCCCTCCCGGGGTGGGGCATCCTCATTCCACATTTCCCTTCCCGCGGGAACCCACTGGCTCTTATTTGAACACCCAGAATACGGCAGCGCGAAATTTTCCATCACCCTGAAAGCCGGGGAAACCCGGGCGTTCACCTGTTACTTCGAGCAGTATGTAAATATTCAGGCTGTCACGGAAACTGGCGAAACCATCAGTGCAAAAGTACTGATTGACGGCAAATCGATCGATCGTTGGTCACCTGTAGCGGAATATCCCCTTCCTCCCGGAACCCACACGGTAACCGTCCAACGATTCGGCTATAGCGTTTTAAACGATATCCAAACCTTGCAGATTACACCTGTTTCTGAGAAGAAAATAACCCCCTTAGTATTTGTACTTCAAAAAAATGAATAAAGGAGGATCAGCTCATGGCATCAACCCGAAAGATGGTATATGCGCTTTTAATTAGCGTTGCCCTGGGGCTTTTTAACGGACGATTTACCCTGTTACAGGCGGACTCAAGGAACAGGGCGGCGCAACTGGATCAGGCGGTTACCGCATACAACAGTGCCCACTTTAATCAGGCAATCACGTTGTTAAGCGCGATTGTAAACGACTCCTCAGCGGACAAATCACTGCGCCGGAATGCCTGGTGGTATTTAGCCCGCTGTCACCTGGCAAAAGGGCAAACCACCAAAGCGAAAGCAGCCATCATGGAACTGCTGAAATTCGAACCCCCGCCTTTTGAACCGGACCCGGAGAAGGAATCGCCCCTGTTCTTAAATGTGTATTACCAGGCACGGAAAGAGCAGAGCGGTTCCACCCAAATCAAGCGCCCGGACCCCGGCGTGCAAACCCTGGCGATCATCGATTTCAAAAATCGTTCATACATAAAAGACAGCCAGAGATATACGCCAATGGAGAAAGGATTTTCCGACATCCTGATCCATAGCTTGAAAGGCGCCACATCTTTAAAAGTGGTGGAGCGGGAACGCATCCAATGGATTTTAAAAGAACACGATATCCAGAATGCCTATGAGATGGAGGGAGCGGTTCGTGCCGGGAAATTGCTTGGCGTGCATGTGGTATTGTTGGGCAGTTTTATCATACATGATAAAGATGATATCTGGCTGAGTGCTCGCCTGGTGAAGGTGGAAACCGGGGAGATTATTTTAACCGCCCAGGAAAAAGGTAAGGTGCAAAACCTGTTTAAATTGACCGAAAAGCTTAGCCGCCAAATTGCCGAGGGGATCAAGGTGGAAAAAGTGTATGTGCCGCGCGGGGAAGTTCCCAATTCTCTGGATGCCCTGTTCTCCTATTCACAAGGATTGGAATTGCTGGAGAACAATCATTATAATGAAGCTTACCGGAAATTTATGGAAGCCCTGAATTATGATCCATCCTACGAAAGAGCCCGCCGGAAAGCGGAAAGCATCAAAATGCTGACCATCTTCGCCAGTCAATAAGAGGCTTGCGAAGGGCAGTTGGCAGGAAAAGTAGCTATCAGCCGTCAGCTTTCGGTGCTCAGGCGGTAGATGGGGAAATGAGTGATAAGTGGATGGGATGAAGTTCAAAACTCAAAATTCGTCACTCGTAACTCGTTAATCCGCAAATCTGAAAAATCAAAAGAAACGACAGGGCAAGTTATGACAAAACCATTCTATTTTTATAAAATCCTGTGGTGCCTGGGCTTCTGCCTGTGGGTGTCTTCCTGCACGCCCTCTCTCAAGTTTCAGGAAGATATTTCGACATACGAAAAAGATATTGCCAGGTTGGAAGCAAAGTTAAAAGATAACCCGGATGATATAGATGCCATGCGGGATTTGGGTGCCATCTATTTTCAAACTGCCCGGTATGAAGAAGCCCGGCACTATTTGCAGCAGGCATTTCGAGTTGACCAACAAGACCCCAAATTGCTGCTGTATATGGGGCTGTCCGCGGAGTTTGATAATCATGAAGAAATCGCGCTGAAAATATACGGCAAATATGCGCAGGTATCCCGTCTTTCCCCGTATCGAAAACTGTTACAGGGGCGCTACCAGTGGCTGGTTCGGCAGAGTGCCCGGCAGGAAGCCCGGAAAGTATTGAAGGACTCTCTCAACACCGCGAAAATCATCCCCAATGCAGTTGCGGTGTTCCCCTTTACCTACCAGGGCGCGGATGACCATTATGCGCCGCTGGGAAAAGGCCTGGGAGAAATGCTCATCATCGATCTGAAAAAGGTGAAGCAATTACGCCTGCTGGAACGGATTCGTATCCAGGCGATTCTGGATGAGTTGAAGCTTGCGGCAAGGTCTCCCGGTGGAAAAAGCTATGTGGATTCGTTAACCGCCCCCCGCACCGGTATGTTACTGGGTGCGGCGCACATTGTGTCCGGTGTGTATGATATTCTGCCCAAACAGACCTTGTATCTCACCACCTCTTATTGGGATGCCCGGGCGATGATTCACCCGGAGGTGACCAACAATGAGTCTTTATTGAAAAATTTGTTTCAGGTGGAAAAAGCGGTGGTCTTTTCCCTGTTGGATAAAATGGGAATTGAGTTAACCCATGAAGAACGGGAGGGGATTCAGCATATTCCTACTGAGAATTTGCAAGCCTTCCTTGCCTATTGTATGGGATTGGAATTGGAAGACGAAGGGCGATTGGATGATGCCCTGGGGATGTATCGGCAGGCGGTCAGTATAGATCCTGATTTCGGTTTGAGCAAATCCAAAATCGAAACACTGGAAAGTATGAGTGCCGGCGTGGCATCTTGGAAGGAGTTGTTGGCGATGGTCAAAAAATCCGATCCATTGTTTTCTCGTAAAGCTGATGTTTCCAGACCCAATCTGGTAAAAAGACGATTGAATTCATTAACAAACAACCTGGGAAGCGGTTTTTATCCCGGGGATGATCAACGCAAGCCATTGGAGGAAGGTTTGCGCAAGGGTGCCAGTAGTGTCATCCTGCCCCCGCCTCCCCCCCCACCGCCAACCGGTGGAGATTAATGGCTTACCTGGAAATAATGACCATAAGAGGAATTGTTATGCGATTATTCATTATTCTTTTGATATTGAACCTGGTGAGCGCTTTAGTGGCGCAAAGCAGCCTGCCGACGGAGGGAAAGGAGCAAAGCCGCTCATCCGTTGTGATAAAGATAATGCCGGTCTATCAAAACTGGTCCATGGATATGGATACCAGCCGCAACAACTATTCCCAGGCCAGCACGCTTCTTTTCTTCCAGTACCCCATTAACAACCGCAGCACGGTTTCCTTACAGGCTGCCCGTGCGAAAACCGGCGGAGACATGGAGTCGATCAACGGTCTCACCGATATGAAAATCGGTGGCAACTGGCGGATACCGACGCTGAACAGCGTGTTTTTTGTGAATGTCAATCTCCCCAGCGGAAAATCGAAACTCTCCCGGGAGCAATTTGCCACTTCCATAATTATCAGCAATCCGGTGCTGCAATTACAGGTTCCCAATTTTGGCCAGGGATGGATGCTCTCTTCCGGTATTACCTGGGCAAATGCGCTGAGCGGCCGTTTTGTGCTCGGCGGGGGTATCTCCTATTTATATTCCGCCGCATACACTGCATTAAAAGGATACGACGCTTACAATCCCGGGAACGAATTATTGCTGACCGGGGGAATGGATTTCCGTTTGAATGCCTCGGCAACCCTCAGCCTCGATGTAATTTACACCATCTACGGAAAAGATAAATTCGGGGGTGTGGAAGTTCTGGCACCCGGGAACAAGCAGGTCTATTCGCTGCAATACCGACATTTTTTCGGACACGATCAGTTGCAGGTGCTGCTCCGCTACCGCACCCGTGCCCGAAATCAATTGATAGTATTAGAGCAAACCAACAAAATCATCCCCGATAATATTGATTTCCTGGCGCATTATCACCACCGGTTTTCCCCTATCTTCTTCAGCAGTATCATTGGTGAAGCCCGCCATTTTCGTTCTTCGCTCGCACAACTATCTCAGGGAACCGTTTTTACCATCGGTGTCGTTTCCGGGATCAAGCTAAATTCAACTTTTTCCCTGCCGCTTCAATTGAAATATCACTTTGGCACGTTTCGAGAATATATTTCCCTGTCCGGGGTGGAAATGAGCCTGGCAGTGCAGATGATGCTTTGATCGGAACAAATAAGTTGCCAAATTTCTTGTTGATGAATACGGGGGACTAACCGGGAATTTCCTCAACCCAAATTATTTCCTTCAAGTGGATTGGGGAAAGAGTTTATCACCCTACCGCTAAAACAGTTATGATGATTCGATATGAATCCCACAGACACCAGGAG
The DNA here is from genome assembly GCA_964471235.1 of uncultured Calditrichaceae bacterium. GTDB lineage: Bacteria > Calditrichota > Calditrichia > RBG-13-44-9 > J075 > CAYYGL01. Next base: position 1,870 of record CAYYGL010000234.1, on the reverse strand, counting down.
GAAAAATGAGAATTCGGAATATTGTATTTGTATTGCTTATGCTATTTCTGGCAGCAACCCTGTCTGCCCAGATGACCGTGGATATACCTGCTTCTAAAAGACAACACCTTGTATAAGGATGCCAACGGTGCTTTCATCAACGGCGCCGGAAAACCCGTCTCATCCGGTATTTATCTTTACCGCCTTCAAACGGGTACATTTACTCAGCGGCGGAATATGTGAAGGAGCGAAATTCTGGTTCACCAGCGAGGAGCACCGCAATACGTTCCGGAAGAACCCCGAAAAGTATGCGCCGCAGTATGGCGGTTATTGCGCTTTTGCCATGGCGATGAAAAATACCAGGGTGCCCAGTGATCCCCGGACTTTTAAACTTTACAACGGGAAACTTTACCTGTTTTTCAATGATTATTACGAGGGCACGCCGTTCAACACCATCATTCCCTGGAATGCTGACGAAGCAAATATGAAGCAGAAAGCTGATGCCAACTGGTCACACATGGCACATTGATTTTCCGGGAATTCCCCGGCGGTCAGGCGCTTGCTTTTGAGGGCTTTTCATCCTATTTTGCTCTTGTTACCCATTAAAAGGTACCATTTGCTATGGATAATTCTGCCAATACTCCCTCCGGATCGCCTGAAAACGCCCTCGCCCGGCTACAAGCCCTCAACCGTTTGGCGGAGGTCATCAGCGCCTCCCTGGAGGTGGAGCCGATCCTCCAGACTATTCTGCAGGAATCCCTCTCCCTGACCGCGGCCGAGGCCGGGGCGATCCTTTCCTTCGAGCCACAGGAAACACGCCCCATGCACACGCTGTTTAAGACGGCTGATACGCGTTCCGGGCAACTGAACTCCGCCTTCAGCGACCTGATCGGCGGCTGGGTGATGAAGCACCGGGAGCCGCTCCTGATTTCCGATTTCCCGGCAGATCCCCGTTTCCGCAGCGCCCGCGGCTGGTTTCCGGAAATCAGCGCCGTGCTGGCGGTGCCCATGATGGTGCAGAATGAGATCAGCGGCATCATTATTCTTACCAAATCGGAGAAATTCACCGCCGATGATCTTGACTTGATGCGTATTGTGGCTTCCCAGTGCGGACAGTTGCTGGAAAACGCCAAACACTTTCAGGAAATTTATCATGAAAATCTGGCGCTGCGCCGGGAGGTCGAGCGCCGTTACGATTTTCGGGGTATCATTGGAAACAGCCCCGGGATGCAACAGGTATTTGACCTGCTGGAGCGGATCATTCCCGGGGAGGTCCGCGTTCTCATCGAAGGCGAGAGCGGCACCGGCAAGGAACTGATTGCCAGAACCATCCACTACAACGGGCCGCGCAAGGAGAAAAAGTTTGTTGCCGTGGATTGCGGCGCCTTGCCGGAGAATTTGTTGGAGAGCGAGCTGTTTGGGCATGTAAAGGGCGCATTTAATGGCGCGATAGCTGACAAAAAGGGCCTCTTTGAAACCGCTGACGGCGGCACGCTGTTCCTGGATGAGATCGCCAATACCAGCTTGATGTTTCAGTCCAAACTGTTGCGCTCCATTCAGGAGGGGGAGATCAAGAAAATGGCTACAATAATAAAGCATCTACGATGTTTCTTGAAAAACACAACCTCGTAAGAGGGTGCATTATTGTAGTAGTAACTGAATAGTTACGAAACAGATATAATTGTAAATTGGCAATTGCCAATTTCAGTGCTGGAAACGTTTTCAAGTGGTGAATAAGCATGTCACTCCTACCGGAGTTTGGCGGTTTTTTTTTCAGATTTTTTACTATAAACATGTCACTGCTCCGCAGTCTTTAAGAGCAACCCCCGGTAGGGGGGTATGGTTATAGTAAATTTCCATAGTTTTCTCTGTCCCAACCCCAGCAGGGGTG
>CAYYGL010000233.1:0-6547 GCA_964471235.1 uncultured Calditrichaceae bacterium | reverse complement strand
AATATTATTGGTTTGCCAGAGGAAGATGATATGTTCGAATTCTTTCATGATTATTATTTTGATTCGTGAACTAACATGGTTCATCAAACTTCTCCAATCCCAACTTTTGTGCCCTAGAAAAATGCAATCCACCGCTTCCTGCATCGTTTGCGGCGCTTGAGGTGATTTTGGATCAATCCCCGCCTCATAACACTTCCGCATCAAAATCGCATCAATTGAATTGATTACCTTCTCAATCAACGCGGCAATCGGAGAAGATTGCTAATTTTCCACCACCCCGAAGTTGCTCTCGTTGCCGCCCAACGGCCTCCAGTGGCGTGGGTTGTCAAATAGCTTGGGATACCTGGAAATGAATTTGTCCACCTCCTGTTCGGTTTGACACTGATATAGCTTCTCAAACAAACGCCGAGCAGCAATGGTTTGTTTGTCAAACAATTCCATGGTAACACCTCTTAAATGATAAATGAATGCAACTCGTTAGAATGTTTATGGCAAAGTTTTATGAGTGATTCAAATATAATGAGAAGAGAGTATCGCTATCAATCATTTATCACATTTTCGCCATATATGCAAAAAATAAAGCTTGGAGATAGACGAAAGATACGTGTGGGATTGAGCAGGTTACGCCGAAGGCGTTGTATTCCCAAGCCAGGGGTAGTTACCCCTGTAGTCGAGGAGACAAACAGTCCCATACCCTGAAAGGGTTTTACAAGGGAAGAGCACCCGGTTCAGAGCATCTCGGAGGGGTAATTCCGGTGATTATGTTTAACCCCGTTGGGGTAACGAGTGTATCTATTCCCTTCATTTCCGGGGTGCACCGATAAGTCGGCGACCCCGGTTTTCGGAGTCGAACCGCTTCGCGGTATGAATTTGGCGGTCATCCTGGGACCCATCCCGGACAGTCCTCGCTGAGGTGCTCCGGGCAGCTTTTCATCTTATTGTACTCCTACCCCGGCGCATTTTCATCTTGACTTTTGCAAAGGGGAATCATAAACTGATAAATGAAAATTTCATTAAAGTTCATTTAACCTTTTTTGTCAAGGAAAAGACCATGAAGACCCCCAAGATAACCTCCGACCCCATCATCGGCACGGATCTCAGGCAATTTTTCGAAAAACTATCCATCACTGAACTCCTGGAATTGGAGGAATTCATTTTACATGTTATCAAAAAAAAGATAACGTCTGAGAACGGGGAACAACCAGGCTCCAAAGAGCAGGGGGATTGGAGAAAGGATTTCTTAAGCATATCTGTCTGGTCACATCTTGATGACAATAAAGAGGTTAAAGTCACTGCATGGAAAATCGAAGAATTGTAGCGGACACTTCGGTACTTATTGAATTTCTAAGGAAGAGAAACAGAAAAAAATCGCTCCTGTGGCAATTAATGGAGAGGAATCACTCAATAGTGATTTCTACGATTACTGTTTTCGAGCTGTATGCTGGTGCGGAAACCGAACAACATTATGAAGATTTAGCGAAGTTGTTAAAATGGTTAGAAGTTGTAAATCTTACCGAAGAAGTAGCCAGGACTTCGGGTGAAATATACAAGGAACTAAAGAGAAAAAATACCATCATAGAATTTAGAGACATATTTATAGGGGCAATGGCAATCGAGTTTGATTTGCCTTTAGTAACACTCCATGAAAAACATTTCAAAAAAATGGAGAAGTTAAAGTTGCTGAAAATAAAAAAGAGGTCCAATAAATGAAACTCCAGATAATTTTAGAACCGAGCGAGGACGGCGGATATACAGTGATTGTCCCGGCATTACCCGGTTGTATTAGCGAGGGTAATACCAAAGAAGAAGCTTTAAAGAACATTCGCGAGGCGATTGAATTATATCTTGAACCAATTGAAGATGACCAGAGTTTTAGCCCGAATGCCGAGATAATTGAAATTGCCGTATGAGCAAAGTTCCCAGTCTAAATTATACAAAAGTCATTCAGGCGTTACGTCGGGATGGTTGGGTTGTCGTTCGTCAAAAAGGCAGCCATATTCGATTACAAAAACATTTCGGAGAAGAGACACTAAAAATTACCATACCGGCTCATAATCCGATTAAACGATCGACATTATCCCATATTATCAAACAAGCTCACCTAACTGTAGATGAATTTCTAAAGCTTTTATAAGCTTATTATCTCAATGTTTGGGAAATGTGAATTCCCGAACCCATCCTAACACCTGTCAAGTGAAGCTTCTCCCCCCTTGCCATCAGGAATTCTCATTCCTGACGGATGAAATAACGTCCTTCCCAATATCCTAATACCTTCTTCTCCTACTTTGTTCTGTTTTCTTACGTGAACCGTAAAACCCCAATGGGGCAGGCTGTGAAACATGATGGATTGGTTAATTCCTGCCAACGGCCACTGCCAACTGCTAATTCCCGCTCCCCCCGTCACCCCCTCTCCCTCTCGTCGCCTGTCAAAATAAATTTTGACGCTCCTTATTCCCATGCTTCCCTCACACTCTTAGCCGCACATACAGCCAATCGGGAATGGCTTTGGTGATCCAGCCGACGATGCGCCAGCGGCGGGTGATATACACATAGCGCTTACGCCGGGCAATTGCCCGGTAAATCTGCCGGGCGGCTTTTTCCACCGGCGCCACCCAGAACATGCCCTTATTCTTCTCGGTCATGGGCGTCGCCACAAACCCCGGCTTGATATCGGTAACGGTAATGCCCAACCGTTTTTTGTTGGCTTTTTGCTGAAGCCCCTGCATATAGGTGGAAATAAAGGCTTTGGAAGCACAATATGCCGGGGTTCTCCCGTATCCCTTTAACGCCGCAATGGAGGAGATACCCACAATGTGCCCGCCGCCGCGTTCCGTAAAATATGCCATCGCCCAATTTGCCAGCGCCACAAATCCCACCACATTCACCTCAATCACCCGCTTCTCACTCTCCCAGGACGGATCAATGGTGCCCACCCCGGAATTGAGCACAATGACATCCATCCCGCCCATCTCTTCCACTAATTCCCCCAGTATTTGGCGGGCTTCCTCCGGCTTGGTGACATCCATTGCCCGGAGATGGCTTTCGATGGTGAGTTCTTGCTGTAATTCCGCCAGTAAGTTGACCCGCCTGCCGGTCAATCCCAATTCGTATCCGTGGTTTGCCATCTCCTTTGCCAGCGCTCTGCCAATCCCGGAAGTCGCGCCGATGATGATTGCTTTTGGTGAACTCATGGTCTCTCCTGCGTTGAGTGGTTATCTGTAGAATCGGGAACCCCCGATCATCATCCGCTTCCCTGTTTTCCTTCTCTCAATGAGCTGCTTGTTACCGGTGCCTTTCCCCGGGGTGCCTGTCAAAATAAATTTTGACGCTCCGGTTGCCAACTGCTCCTGCCGACTCTTTCACCCCGTCACGTTTCACGTCTTCACTCATCACGTTCTAAATAAATTCCTTTCGCCCAATTATCAAAGTTGTTTTTTTTCGCAATTTTCGTATCTTCTAAAAATGAACGGTTAAACGAAGAATCATAACATAGAGGTGCTTGCAGATGGGACGGTGTTTCGGTTTTCAAGGGGGAATTCATGGCACGATTAGCCTGATGGTGGGCGTGTTGTTTATCATCGCAAGTTTAGGTGCGCAGGAAGCGAGTTTATCTCCGCCGTTTTTTCCCGATGGAACTTACCGGGCGGATATTCCCACGCCGGAATCGGTGCTGGGATTTTCCGTTGGAGAGCGCCCGGCGCGCTACGAGGAAGCGATGCGTTACTTTCAAGCACTGGCGGAAGCATCCCCGCGGGTAAAGTGGGTGGTATCCGGCAAAACCCACGAGGGACGCCTGCTCCATTACGCCTTAATCAGCTCCGAAGAGAATCTGGCAAAGCTGGATGACATTCAAACAAACCTGGGCAAATTAGCCGATCCCCGTCACACCACGGCTGCCGGGGCAAAGAATCTCATAAAAAATACGCCGGCAGTGGTATGGCTGATGTACAGCATCCACGGAGACGAACTCTCCGGGGCGGATGCCGCTTTGCAGGTGGCATATCAACTGGCGGCAGGAGAGGATTCCCTGACCCGAAAGATCCGCCGGGAATTGGTGGTGGGAATCGACCCCATGGAAAATCCGGACGGCAGGGAGCGTTTTTTAACGATGATGCAGCAATGGCGTGGTCAGGTGCCCAATCCCGATGTGCAGAGTCTCCACCATACCGGTGTCTGGCCCTGGGGACGCACCAATCACTACCTGTTTGATTTGAATCGCGACTGGTTCATCCTTTCCCAGCCGGAAAGCCGGGCGCGCATGACCGCCCTTCGGGAGTTCCATCCCCAGGTGGTGGTAGATGCCCACGAAATGGGACCTTACGACACCTACCTGTTTCCCCCGGCACGAGAACCAATCAATCCCAATTTTAAAAACATCGTCCGGAAATGGGGAAAGGTTTTCTCCCGGGAACAAGCCGCCGCTTTTGACCGGTATGGCTGGAGTTACTACACCCGGGAGTGGTTGGAGGACTGGTATCCCGGTTATGGAAGCTCTATCCCCTTTCTGCTGGGTGCGGTAGGAATTTTGTATGAGCAAGCCGGTGTGGACGGTTCATTGGTTAAACGACCGGACGGTACGGTGCTTACCTACCGGGAGACGGTGCAGCATCAATTTGTCAGCTCCCTGGCAAATTTAACCAGTGCGGTTACTCACCGCCGGGAGATTATCCGTGATTTTTACAAGATGAAACGGGAAGCGGTGAATGGTAACTCCAGAAACGGAGTGAAGGCGTATTTGATTCCTCCCGGCGACCATCCCTCCCGGGTGAAACGGCTGATATCCAAACTGCTGGCGTTGGGGGTGGAAGTGAAGGCGGCGCAAAGCAGCTTCCGGGCGTCCGGCGTTCGCAGCTATTATGAGAAAAAACCGGGTCGGAAACAACTGCCCGCCGGAACGTATATCATCCCCCTCAACCAGCCGCTCCGACCATTGATTGAAGCAATCATGGAATTCGACCCGCGCATGACCACTGATTTTCTGAAATCGGAGCGGGAATCCCTGGAACGGGGCAAGGGCACCCGGTTGTATGAGGTTAGCGCCTGGTCGTTGCCCATGGCTTACGGCGTGGAAGCATACCAGGCAGTGCAGATTCCTTCTGTTTCTGCCAATGAAATATCCACCCTGCCAGTGACACAGGGTGAACTGCGGAACGCCTCTCCACAATATGGATTTTTGCTGAACGGGACGGATGATATTGTGATGCCGGCGCTGGTGGAGATGCTGGAGAAGGGGTTAACGGTGCGCGTCGCCCGAAAACCGTTTACCATTGAGGGGCGGGATTACCCGCGGGGCAGTTTGCTCCTGCGGCTTAAGGAAAATAAGCCGGATGTTGCCGCAGTATTAAAATCGATTGCCGGGAGATACGGCATTAGGGTATACGGTGTCAACAGTGCCCTTAGTGAAGACGGTCCGGACCTGGGCGGTAATGATTTTCGCTTGCTGCAGACGCCACGGATTGCCATGCTTGGCGGTCCCCACACCAGCTCTTACAATGTGGGGCATATCTGGTATCTGCTGGATTATGAATTGCATGCCCGCTGTTCCATCATCAATTCCAACCGCATCAACCGCACCGATTTGCGCAAATACAATGTGTTAATTCTCCCCTCCGGCTCCGGCTATAAGGATATGTTTGGTAAGACGGGGTTAAAACGCCTGAAGCAGTGGGTTGCCGACGGCGGTACTTTGATTGGCGTGGGCAGCGGCGCGGTGTTTTTAGCGGACAGCGCCACCGGCATCAGTCGGGTAAAACTTCGGCGTCAGGCGCTAAAGGAGTTAGACCTCTATGAAATGGCAGTCAAGCAGGAGATGGGGATGGATAACATTGAGGTGGATAGCCTGAGTGTATGGGAAGGAAATGTGAGTACCCCATCGGCGCAGAAGAAAAACTCATCCTCGAAAAAGAATGTAAAGATGCTGCGTCTGGAAGATAAACGAATGCGGTTGTTCATGCCCCGGGGAGCGATTTTGAAGGTGGAGTTGGATGAGCGCCACTGGTTGAATTTTGGCGTGGGCAGCCGGGTGCCGGCGATATTGTATTCCTCTTATGCCTTTCTATCCAAACCGCCGGTGCAGACTGCCGGGCGGTTTAGCGATGCTAATCACCTGCGACTGTCCGGATTGCTCTGGAAGGAAGCCAAATTGCGCTGGGAGCGAACTGCCTACGCCACCCGGGAGAGCCACGGCAGGGGGCAAATTATCCTCTTTGCCGGGGAACCCAATTTCCGCTCCTATTTCTATGGCACCGGCAGGATGCTGTTTAACGCCATTTTCCTGGGACCGGGTTTTGGCACCCGCCCGGTAGTGGAATGGTGAGAGGCAGGAGAATCCCGTCACAAAGAGAGCTTCGGGGACAGGGATACAACATTTGTCGTGACAGATACTTACCCAAATTACCACAACCCTGAGAGGTGAACATTTCGGTTCGTCCTCCTATTGATGTGATTCTTATAGTCAACATTTTCAAACGATTATCCAGTAATAAGATGTTTTGTCTTTTTACCGCAACGATGGCAGCGGCCAGGCGACGGCGGCAGCAGCGTGACA
>CAYYGL010000232.1:0-6613 GCA_964471235.1 uncultured Calditrichaceae bacterium | reverse complement strand
TGCAAGCAAAATTAACATCGCGCGAACAATGATTTCCGATTGGCGATTGGCGATTAGCGAAGTGTGGGCGTTCTCTCCCCCCGCCGAGGGGTAACCCCCCCGGCTGAGAGTTGCAAGCATCCCAAGGGATGCTGAAAGGAACGGTCGGAGCGTCAAAATTCATGGCAACGCCATCCCGCCACGACGTGGTAACGTTGTTATCGGGATTTTGACAATGGCGCACCGGGCGAAGTGTGTAACAGCTAACAGCTAACAGCCAACAGCCAACAGCAGTAAACTTACCCCCCGCCGCAAAACCACTCACCACTCACCATCCACCACTCACCAACCCCTCACCGCAACAACACCATCTTCCGGGTGGCAACAAAGCCGCTGCCGGTGGTCAGCCGGTAGAAATACACCCCGGAAGCCACCGGCACGCCGCGGTCATCGGTGCCATCCCATACCACCTGATGTTCGCCAGCCTCCATCTGCCCGTTCACCAGGGTGCGCACCTGACGACCGTTGATGTCGTACACGTGAAGCGTGATGCGTGCCTGCCCCGTTGGGGAAACGTGAGGGATGACTAATGAAATCGTGGTGTTGGGATTAAATGGATTGGGGTAATTGGGCAACAGGGCAAAGGATTTGGGTAAATCAACAGTCTGAGCGGCGGCATTAGGTTTGCTCAGGCTGGTATCACCGGTTTCATAATACACCTCTACCATCGACTGCTGAATATCCACTCCCCGGGGCAGGGAGATACCTGACCGCAGGAATATGTCTCGTGCACCGTTTATCCGAAATGAAATGCTTTTGTGTTCCCGTACATCCGGCGGCAGGTTGCGGGAAATGAGTTGCCGGCTTACGGTTGTCAATACCTGGTTGGTGTGGGCATCCACCGCCTCTAATCGCAATTCGATAGCCGCCCCGGCTGGCAGGGCATTAGTCAGGCTGTCACGGTTTAATATTTCTAAAGCGCGAAAGTAACTCAGATTCACAACATTGGAAACTGTTAGGGTGTCTGTGCGGAAAAGTTCCGACCATTGTCGGTGACGATTCACGATCAGGGTATCGGGGTAATCAAGCATGGCAACCGGGGCGCCGTTTACTTCGAATTCGCCCAATTCCAATGCCAGTTCCCCTTTGCCAGGGGTGAGCACCCCACGACGGTGTCTTATGGGAGATCCTGCCGTTGAAGGATTAAGCAATTTGGTAGGCGGATCGATCAGGTTATCCGAAGAAGTGGTCAGCAGATACGGGGATCCGCTGCTGGTGCGAAATACCATTTTTGCCTCCTCGCTAACGCCCATATTGGAACTGATATTGGGATCCACGCCGGTCTTCCCTGAATAAAACGTGCTCCATGAGGTGCCATTATATTTCCCAATCCAAATCATATTCGTGCCCGCTCCCCTTTTCCAAACCGCCCGGAGTTTTTGAGTAGGCGGAAATATCCCGGGGAACCCCATAATGGAGGGTTGATAGTAATCATCATTCCCTATAAAACCGGTAACGCTGCCCCACCCGCTTCTCGTACCAGACTCACGCCGGCGATGAAGGATGATTTGCAACTCCAATGCCGGGCCGCTGTAAGCTTGCCACATCACATTCGGTCGGGCATCATAGTCGGTGGTTACCGAGGGGAAGACATGATCGGTGTAACCGGTCCCGACGGAAACCGTTTCTTTGATGATCCACCAGGTATATTCATTGTTCCCTCCAATACTGTTATGGTCAAATTGGGTATAGTAGATGTTGCCGGATTCCTCCCAAACCAAATGGGCATTCTGGAACCGATCCCTTGCCACAGAGGGATACATGGAATTGCTGTTGGTGGAAGGAATATCGGTGATGGCACCGAAATTATCAGTGGCATGATCGTAGGCGCGAACTCTTAAACGATTCGAAACATAGTCATGCCAGATAACCAAAAAATCGGAAGACACCGCCGTTGTAACCACCGGTGTTGCCCGGAGGGTTCCGTTGTAAGCAAAAGCATAATTTGCGACGGTCTTTTCCGGTTGCCAGCCATTGGCATCTTTTACCCGCAGGTGAATATAGGATAGAGGGTAATTATCCTGCCAGACCACCGCCACAATACCGTTGTCATCCACGGTAATGGAAGGGTATTCAAATTGATAGTCAGGGTCCGAGGCAAGCAGTATTTCGGGTGTCCAGGCATTATCCGGTCCGGTGGTGGCGGTATAGTAAATCGCCCCGTTATCCTCATACACCATGTGATATTTCTGAAACGTCTCATCCCAAACAATTTTGCGCTGGTTGTTTTGGGCAATGACCGCGGGGCTGTTGCTGGCAAGATGACCTTTGTACTGGGCGCGCACTTCAGAGTTGTTGGTTTTAAACACCACGCCTGTTTCTAACTGGTTGGGATACTGAATGGAAACGTTATTCCCTGCCCAGTTCTGAAAATACCAGGTAACATCCTGCCCGTGGAAGGGAATGGTCTGTGTTTGTTGGGCGCGGACGGAGTAGTAAGGGTTGCCAGGAATGTTGAAGTCTTGATTCAGGAACACGCCGCGGTAGATGTCACCATTACCAAAATCGGTGGTATAATCCGGGTTAAACGGCGAATTTCGGCTTTTGAACGGTGCATTCATCCCCCGGTTGCGTTTGCTGTTGCCATATTGCAGATCAGAATAATCAATCAACCATGGTCTTTAAACTCAATGACGTCATTGACAGGGTTGGTTCCCGATGGAGCGCTAAGAAATTCATTGCGGATGGTTACGGTTCCGTCTACAGCAGGATGATGCCTGGCTACTATTCCAGATAAATTCTCGTCAACAATAAACTCATTATGGTTTAAAAAATACTTATCTCCGGTATTTGTTTCCCATAGCCTGAACTTTTCACCACCATTTAGATTTTGATCCGCTCTGAAGGCATGAGTAGACCCTAACCTTAATTGAAACTCAAGTGGGTCTTCCGGAGGTATTGGTATCGGATAGTTTTGCCACGTATCTTCCCAATGGTCAATATTGCCAAAGAGGGTTCCAGAAGAGTTTTTTTGTTCGACCGTTACCACAACAGGGTGTTTAGTTAGTTTTGAAGGATGAATGTAGGTTTTTTGATTTGAAAAATACCGATCTTTTGCCGGTATTGAACCTGTTACTTCAAGCATTGGTGGCCCTAAAGCCGGAAAAGTATAGCCAATAGCAAAATCCGGGTTATTATCGTAAAAGTACGAATAATCAAGCAATGAACATGCATCTCTGATAAAAACACCACCAGGTGCAGCCAAATCATTATGTGTGAAAATAGTGCCAGTTTCGTAAGTTTGACCTTCTTGGATCCAGGTCCCGAATCTATCTGTAGAAAAACTTGTTGACCCATCGGTAACGATCGGGAGGGTTGAAGAATAATCAAGTGTGGTTACGTTACCTAATATGGCGGTGTTTGGGGCATTTATCAGTTCTATATTATTCCAATAACCATTATGATCTTTAATTACATTTCTAATAAATGCATTATAAGGTCCATTATTTCCATGAACATCATCGGCTTGAATAAATTCGCACCAATTTTGTTCAAATAAATTTGCATAGGAATATTGGCTGTGTAGAACAATATCTCCATCATCTGGCATACATCCCAATGGACCTGTCCCTTTTTCTCTTGAATAATTATAAGTAAAAATATTACAATTTGCTCCATTAACCATTCGTGTTTACAACATTGATTACTTTTTCAGTCTTTGAGATATTCGATGTTATTTCCTTTTGATTTTGTGGACCGCTGCCGGTAATTGAAAAACCATTGCTGCACTTATCATTGTCGAATTTAAAAAAGGTTAATTCTGATCCTTCTCCCTGAATAATGATGTTGCTGCTTAAATTAATGGTTTGCTGGAAAATATAGTTGCCGGCGGGAAAGTAAATGATTGTAATCCCGGTAAGATTATTAGCGGAATCTATAGCTGCTACAATTCTTGCATCGTCAGATCCCGTAAAATCAGTAATATAAAGAATATGATCTGCTGCTGAAATGGGATTTAATAAACCCGCATTGGTCCACTCTCCCTGGCTTTCTGGTGGGATATGACCAATCCCATTGTAGATGGATTGTGAAATACCAGTTAGTGTAAGACAAAAACTCAGCATTAAGAAAACACAAAAAAATTGTAAGTTCTTCATGATTTTCTCCAAAATTTGTTTGTTGGTGGTCTGTATCAGGTTAAATTTGCGTGGCAAACAAAAAGGGCGGCGTTCAGCGCCTGGCGTTGAACGCCGTAATAACTCTGGGTTCCCTTTGAATGTTTGCTTTTTCGCCCGGGTAATGGTGCCAGCATTACCCGGGTATTTAATTTATTACCCACATAAGCATCACCTCCTGAAAACTATTGGAAAAAGTTTAAAAGAGTTCTTTTTCTAATGAACGTCAATTCCCAGCCTTAAAGATATGCTATTGAGTTTATTGATTCCTTTTATCTTATAGGGATACAAAATATACAACATATCTACATAAAACCGGCTTACATGAAATCTGATACCAGTATTTATATTTATTCCTGAATTGTAGTAGGTAAAATTTTCACTCGGATAAATAGGTAACTCATCATAGGTACCAATGATTTCATCTGTTATCGTTACATCTTCCGGTTGAATAGGTGTGGAATAATCCTTAGCTGCAATAGCTAATGCGGAACCTCCTATAAAACTTAAGTCATATTTTTTTGCAGTAAAGAATTTATAGCTAAACAAAATTGGGATTTCAAGAAACCCAATTGAAATATCCGGGTTGAAAAATGCTTTATAAATATGTCCATCATTAGAATAAAATTTTCCTTCCAAGTTCTTAAAAGCAGTGTAGATTCTAGTGTATGAAAAAGGTAGTGTTATCGATAGATTCTTACACACTCTGAAATAAAATGTTAACCCAACATTATAGCCCGGTTTCCATTCACTTTTCCGGTGGACGTAGGATGAAAGGTTCGTCCCAAACGACCATAAAAGTTTAGATTTCCCTGGCTGCTTTGCAGATGATATTTCATTTTTTATTTGCTGGTTTAGAAGTTTTTCATCTACAGGATCATTCGTTATGGTGACTGACCTTAAATTTTTTTCTTGGCCTGAAACAAAAGCAACCATCACGAAAAGGAATAAAAGATTCGTAAGGATATTATGGATTTTCATATTAGTATTCCTTCTTTGTTAATCATTCTACATGGTTAGAACAACAGGCTTGCTCATTTTTACATCCTTCTGAGCATATAGATAACTGCTTGGCTGTTTTTAAAGCCAACAATTACGGCCAGGTCGTCCTTATAATCAATAGAATAAAATTTATCTACTTCATCAAAGTAAGTATATTGCTTCCAGCTTTTTCCACTATAATGGGCTAAAATGCCAAAATCTCCCACCACAAAAATATCATTTATGCCCTGACCGCGTATCGAATTGGTGCTGATCGCTGGCAATTCGGTAAACTTTTTGTATTCTCCCAACCTATTTCTTACATACACACCACCGCCGCAAAGAAATACATTTGACATATCCTGAAACCAAACGGAATGAAGCCTCTGGTTTTGACTACTCCAATCGATCTCTGTTACTGAACCATCCGGATGGATTCGCAATAATTTTCTTTCACCGGCGGATAAAGATGCGGTGCACAAGATAATATATTCGTTAATGTGATGATCATATCCACCCCAGATATCCGTAATTGTTGAGCTTGTATGGCTTTCTATCTTTTCCCAATGCTGTTCATTGTAACGAACGATAGTTCCCATTACACCTATTGCGTATAAATTGGCTGAATCTATTCCCCAAACTTTGAGTATCTCTCCATCCAGAAGGGTATTCATTCCACAATCCATTTGAAAAACGGCTCCATCGTACCGTACAATACTCCCTCCGTTAGAGAAATATATCTCATTTTCACTTGGAGCCCATATAGCTCGCAAAGGTGGATAATCAACGGCACTGCATTGCCCAATAAAGGGTATACGTTTCAGTTCCCACTGTTGCCCATCCCAATGGGCAGCATTGTAAGGCTCTATCCAGTTCCCCAAAGAATCATAAGTATATGTGTCTTTTAAAAATATTGTACCGCTTACCCAGATATTATTGTCATTAATAATCTCTACACCCCAAAACGCACTGTTTCCTTTTTCTCCAAAAGAAAAAATGTCGATTGAAAAGTCATGGCTGGTGGTATCCATGGTGGTTAGCGGCACGCTGTTGCTGCGGGCGGCGGTTTCGCCGTTTTTTACCAGCCTTGCGGCGTAGGTGTAGCTGTGGGCGGGCAGCAGCCCGGTATCCACCACGGTGGTTTCCGCTACGGCGCCGTTTGCAGCCGGTGGCAGGGCAAAGCGTAGGCGTTCGGTGCCGTCTCTGGTGAGCACTACCTCGGCACCCTTCGACAGGCTCAGGGTGTCGCCCTGCGCTTCTTCGGTAGTCACGGTCAGCCAGGCTTCTATTACACCGGCCTCGGCGGAGAGGGTTACCTGCGGCCGGGTGAGTTCCACCGGGGTGGTGTTTTTCTGGCAATAGGTAAAAAGGAAAAGGGCAAAAGGAAAAAGGAAAAGGAAAATGCGGCGTGTGGTTTTATTAAATGCCGGCATGGCGCTCTCCTGAAATTTGGGTGAATATGTTCTGCGGTTGGAGAT
>CAYYGL010000231.1:0-6646 GCA_964471235.1 uncultured Calditrichaceae bacterium | reverse complement strand
TGTGTGTTTATAAATCATTAGAAAACAATAACTTCTGAGTTTCGTGAAACCCTATTCGACATAAGAAAAATAGAACGCGGATGGACCCGGATTTTCACCGATTTTTTTTAATATGATGACCAATCATCCGGGTAAATCAGCTTAGCTGTTTCATCAGTGTCAAATTTCAAGTATGGTTCAGGGGTTGTTTTTTTACCTCACCCTACTCCTCCCGCCCAAAAACGGGGTTGGGGTGGGTGAGGTTCGTTTCAGATGATGACGGCATTCCGACCGCCAACGAAAGTTGACCGTCGAAACCCGGAATGACACAAATGGGCATATAGCTGAATAGTTACAATTTTTTCATATTCTCAATGACCCCTGTGTTGTCTGTGGCAAGACAACTGAATAGTTACTTATTATAATACACTTTACTTTGCTTTGCCGTATAATTTAAAAAAGTTCATCGTTTATAGTTAAGGATAAACTTTTTTTAACGTGAGTTCGACATAAGAAAAATAGAACGCGGATGGACCCGGATTTTCGCAGGTTTCTTTAATATCATGACCAATCATCCGGGTAAATCAGCTTAGCTGTTTCATCTGTGCCCGATTTCAAGTGACGTTGACCTCACGCATTTTTAACAACGTTTTTCGTTTAGGTAGTCGAATGCCATACACCGGCCTCGAATATTTGCGGAACCTCACTCTATGAATTTAATAGAGAGCCCCCTCTTTTCGGAAACTTATTTGTCAAATCGCATTCATTGGCGTTATATTTAGCCATGAAAGATGCCAATCTGTTCACCGGCTTTCGGAAAAACGGCAACACCGTGGAGGAAAAAGCTCAATGAACCGCAAACCGAAGCACCGTCACCGCTACCGGAAGAAAATCGGAAAAATTCAGTATCCGGTTTTCCTTGCCCTGGTTTTGTTCTTTGCCGTTTCCCGGGGATTTGCCCAACCGGTGGAAATCGAACGCGTTCGCGTTGAGATGGAAGATGTTGGGTTATTTACCAAAAGCCGAATTGAAATCCTGTTTCATAATCCCACCGATGAAGACAGTTTGCAAGCCACCCATTACGTTACCGCCAATCGCAACAGCTTTGTCACCGGGTTATGGCTGGAGATCGATGGTAAGTTAAAAGCAGCGGAAACATTCAGCCGGGCAACCGGTCGTCGGATTTATGAGCGGGTGACCGGGAAGCGCCTGGACCCGGCTTTGCTGGAAACCAACGGCAACGGCGGGTATGTGCTGCGGGTATTCCCGATAATGGCGCATCAAACCCGGCGGGTGGTGATCGAACTGTACGCCATGCTCGATAAAGTGCAGGAACATTACTCCTGGCGGTTCGGTCTTGACCAGCCCACGCGAATTACCATGTTTTTAAACTCCCGCCAGCCGGAGCGAACCACCTTCCAGTATGATCCGGCGGTACCCCCCCGGAAACTTCCGGTGGAAACCAAATTCCGGCTTGATCAGGCTCGCAGTGTGACCGTAAACTTTTTTTATCCCTACAATGGAAAAAGTTACCTGGTCCACAATCTGCGGCGTCGTTTTTACTGGCAGACCCACCCAACGGAAGCAGCTTACCGGGTGACAATCGATCCGACTATGCCACCCCATGTTATCCTGTCGGAACTGGTGGCGGTAACCAAAGACCACCAACCGGCAGATGCCCGGAAGGCGTTTCCACGGCTGCCCTATCTCGGGCAGGCATTTGTCCGGTATCTGATGAACAGGCATCTGGCAGACATCCTGTACCAGCCACCGGAAAAAGACGGCTGGGTTCGGCAGCCGGAAGGCTGGGAATATCGTCAGGGCGAAATTGTGTTAACCGAACATCCCCGGCAGAAAAAAGCGGTCAGCCGGGTGTTTACCTGCCCGTTTCTGAATCAATTTCTATCGTATCAGGAGACACTCAATCAAGAGGTTGCCCGGCAGATTCAACAGGGCTTTTTAACCCCGGCAACCGCGAAAGTGGTTCTGGAAGAAAACGATCGGGTGAAGAAAATTCGGGATGAAGAATCCTCGCAGGGGAAACCGCAATACCAGGGTTTTCAACAAATCGATATGGATGACACCAATACGGAGACGACCCCGCAGGAAGATGACAACCTGGTTCCGTTTTATTCGCTGTCGCGCAAGCCGGAAATAATCCGCCGGGTGGATCCGATCTATCCTGAGGCGGCACTTAACGCCGGGGTGGAAGGTTTGGTGGTCGTCAAAGTGCTAATTGACACCACCGGGCTGGTGGAACGGGCGGAGATCGTCAAATCTCACCCGCTGCTGGATCAGGCTGCGGAAGATGCCGCCCGGCAGTTTCAGTTTAAACCGGCTCAGCGTGGCAACCGACCGGTAAAAGTGTGGATATCGATTCCCTTTCAGTTTCGATTATCCGAAAAAAATCAGTTTCTACCCTACCGGGAGGTGCTTGCCAATCCTGAGAGAGCGGACTGGATAGATTTTTACGGGCGGCGGTTTGTGTTCACGGTATTAGGCGGTAAGCGCGCCTTCTTAGAGGAGGGATTTCAGCCCGGCAAGGCATTGAGTGTTGCCTATTTGTCCGACGAGCATTTCGAACTATTATACCTGTACCCGGAACTGTTACCCTACAGCCTGAGATACCCGGTATGCGGCTTCAGACACCCGGCAAATTCTTCAAAGTGGATTTTGATTGAATGAATTGTGGTGGGTAATATGGGGTTGAACCCGGGGTAAACAATCGAGACAAAGCGAGTTTGCTCTTTGATCCGGTTGTTGGCTATTAGCTGTAGGCTCCTGGCAAAGAACTTTTTGCCAAAAGGTGACAATTTATCTCGAATAGCTAAAAAAACAGGAAGCCATGGAAATCGTGATTTACATGACCATCGGCGCCATTGTCGGGTATGTGGCGCATTATCTTCGTTCCGTCGGAAAGGGTTCTCCCGCTGAAATTTTCAGGGAAGACCGGGCATCCCGCAGCTCCGGAGAGCAGTCATTGTATGTGTTTTCCGATCAGTTGGAACCGTTCTACCAGAAATCGGCATACCCGGCGGACCTGCTTCATCAGCAGCCTTTCCAGGAGGGGGTAAAACTCCTCAGTCTGGAAACATACAGCGTTGCCGATTTGCTGACTTATTACAACGGGGCAAATGTGATCATTGCCTGCATGGCGCTGGAAGCCTTGCTCCATAAGGAAGTGCAGGAGGATATTAGCGAAGCCATCCTCTCCAACCTGAATGATAACTCTTACTGGAAGCGCTTTTTTGCCCTGCGGGTGCTGAACCGCTACGGAGAATCCCCCCTGGTCGGCAAAGTATTGACCCGTTTAAATGAGACCTGGCTGGACCCGGTGCCCATCCGCATCCTGCGGGAATTCGTACAAACCCGGATGGAGTCCGGAGAGACGCCGCAGTTCGGAGAATTATTGAACGAACTGAGCGAAGAACACCTGTTGGGCTTAATCTCGATTGTCAGGGAATTAGGAAGCCAGTTAAATGCCGGTCTTCTGGAGGAGATAGAGAATTGGCGAGAAAGTCATGTGGACCTTTCTTTTTTAAATTTAGTGGGGCGAATCTGGAATTCCGAAACGGACCCGGGTGCCGGTTCTCGCTGGATTGAGCACCGGCAGATGATGACCACCGTAAGCAAATTGGCAAACAATTTTACCGAAAACAATCCCCGCTCAGTGATTCTTGTCGGAGAATCCGGTGTGGGCAAGACCGCCATTGCCCGTTTGCTGGCAAAACACTTACAGGCAAAAGGATGGGTAATATTTGAAGCCGGGGCGGTGGATCTGGTTGCCGGGCAGATTTTCATCGGTCAACTGGAAGAACGCATCCAGCAGTTGATCCGCACCATCAGCGGGAATCGCAAAATTTTATGGGTGGTGCCTAATTTTCAGGAGTTGATGTGGGCAGGCAGCCATCGCTACAGTCCCACCAGCATCCTGGATATGATTTATCCCTACCTGGAGAGCCGGCAAATTTCCATTCTTGGGGAAATCCAGCCCACGGCATACGAGCGGCTGATTCTGAGCAACCCGCGAATTCGCACCGCCCTGGAAACCATCCGCATTTCCCCGCTTTCTCCGGAAGAGACCATTGCCCTGGCACGGGAATGGGCACAGCAATTTCCCTTATCCGACGGGGGAGACATCATTGATGACAAAACTCTCCGGGAGGCGTTCAACTTAACCCAGCAATATATGGGAGATAAAGCTGCCCCGGGCAATTTACTGGAATTCTTGCACCTCACCTACCAACGCCTGATTTCCGGTAATGGGAAACAGTTAAAGCCAATCCGACTGGACGATCTCCTGCTCACCCTCTCCCAACTTACCGGTCTGCCGACGAATATCCTGGATGAGCGGGAGGGTTTAGACCTTGCCTCACTGCGCCGGTTTTTCCAGCAGCGGGTATTGGGGCAGCCGGAGGCAATCGACTGCCTGGTGGAACGGGTGGCGATGATCAAAGCCGGGCTGACCGACCCCACCCGTCCGGCCGGGGTGTTCCTGTTTGCCGGACCAACCGGGACCGGCAAAACCGAGATTGCCAAAGCCCTGGCGGAATTCCTGTTCGGTTCCGCCCGACGGATGATTCGGCTGGATATGAGCGAATTTCAAACCCCGGAATCCCTGGGTCGCATTCTGGGAGATGACGACCCCTCTTTCAAAAAAGAAGCCCTGGTCAATTTGATTCGCAAACAGCCCTTCTCGGTGGTGCTGCTGGATGAGTTCGAAAAGTCTCATCCCAATGTCTGGGATGTTTTCCTGCAAGTGTTTGATGACGGGCGATTGACCGACCGCCGGGGCAACCTGGCGGATTTCCGGCACTGCATTATCATCATGACTTCCAATTTGGGCGGGGTGATTCCCCGCGGTGCCTCCATCGGGTTTACCACGGAATCCAGCGGATTTACCTCCTCGGCAGTCGCCCGGGCAATCGAAACAACTTTTCGAAAAGAATTTATCAACCGGATTGACCGGATGGTGGTCTTTCAGCCGCTCAGTCGATCGGTTATGCGGGATGTGCTGCGCAAGGAACTGAATGAGGTGATGAAGCGCCGGGGATTGCGCAATCGCACCTGGGCGGTGGAGTGGCATGATTCCGCTATTGATTTCCTGCTGGAAAAAGGATTTACCGCGGATTTGGGCGCCCGCCCCCTCCGCCGCGCCATCGAACGCTACCTGCTCTCTCCCCTGGCGATGACCATCGTCAATCATCAATTTCCGGAAGGCGATCAATTCTTGTTTATCCGCAGTAACGGAAAAGCCATTCAGGTGGAATTTATCGACCCGGATGCCCCGGAAGACGCCGGCGGGGAAACAACGGTGGAGAGACCGGCGGTAGAACTTACCCTCCCGGAAATTGTGCTGGATGCCCAGGGAACCGCCGAAGAGGTTGCGTTTCTGAAAGAGCAATACAACGCTCTGGCAAGCCTTATCGAAGGAACGGACTGGCAGGAGAAGAAGCAGGGTTTGTTCTCGCAAATGTCAAATCCCGGATTCTGGGATGATCCACAGCGGTTCAAAACCCTGGGTTTGGCGGAATATATGGATCGCATTGAAAGCGGTTTTGAAACGGCAGGTCGGTTATTGGAGCGCCTGCAGCGTCAGGAAGAGGAGGGTAAATCTTACTCCCCGACCCTGGTGCAGCAATTTGCCCATCAACTTTACCTGATCCGGGCTGCCTGCCAGGGATTGGAAGAAAATCATCCCCAGGATGTTTTCATCAAAATTGAAGCCGGAAGGGATTCCGCGGTGGCGGATGAAATGAATGACCGCTTTGCCCGGCAAATAGGAGATATGTATATTCACTGGGCGGAGAAACGGCGGATGCGTTACAAGGTATTGCAGGAAACTGGCGGCAATGGCGATGCGCCCCTGTGCCGGATCATCGCCATCTCCGGGTATGGCGCTTACCGTATTTTAAAAGATGAAACCGGGCTCCATGTGCTGGAACTTCCCGGTGACGGACGTTCCTTCGAACGGTGTAAGGCATACATCCGGATTGTGCCCCAACCTGACGAACCCGCCGGTAACGAACCGAACGCACTCCTGCGGCAGGCGCTTGAAACCCTTTCCGGAGATGACGATAGTGGTAAAGTAAAAATTGTGCGGCGGTACCGGGAAAAACCATCGCCCCTGGTTCGGGATTCGGTGAGACAATGGCGCACCGGCCGATTAGACCGGGTGTTGGGCGGCGACTTTGATTTGATTCGCCGGGAGTGAAGCGGAAATTTTCGGATGTGGAATTTTGAATTGGGGAAATTTATCCACGAATTTCATGAATTTGCACGAATTAAGGGAATTGAATCCGGGGGAGAGAAGTAAATGAACGATGGAAGTCATCTTCAACAGGGAATCGGCATGAAGCTGAGGCAACTCGATCTGGCAGGGTTTGCCTAACGATGTGAATAGTACATCATCTTGCGGAAATCCGCAATGGTTTGCTCTTTCGTCTTCTCGTTCCCAAAGTCATCTTTGGGAACGGCATACGATTTCAGTCAGGATGCAGGAGAAAAAATATTGGTAAACTCCGCAATTCGAAATCCGAGATCGTTTAATCTATGGCGCATGACAACTTGCACAAATCAAAAAAGCTTAGGGGATTCCTGCCCCAATGACGACGTCAGCACGTTGTGGCGGGGTCAATTCGTGGCATTCGGAGCAACGCCCCCCGTC
>CAYYGL010000230.1:0-6712 GCA_964471235.1 uncultured Calditrichaceae bacterium | reverse complement strand
TTCCTTAAATTAACGCTTTATTTATAAAAGATATGAGTACGAAGGCGTATTTACAACTGGTATTGTTCGGAATTTAATCATTTTAAGATGAGCTATTTTGCATATCGAGATGCCTTTTCATGAGTTGGCATAAAGCAGGATAATTTTTATTGTGCAGTGTATCTTCAATTATTCAACCCTTCGGTCGTTTATCACACTCTCTGTCGATGATACCGGTAATACGCCGCGCAGGCACCTTCCGAAGAGACCATGGGCGCACCTAATGGTTTTTCCGGCGTGCATTTCGTGCCGAAGGCTTCGCATTCCACCGGCTTGATCACCCCTTGCAACACCAGTCCCGCTTTGCATTCCGGCGGCTCCTCGGCATGGAGTTCCCCTACCTGGAAACGGCTCTCCGCATCAAACTCCTGATATGGTTCCTGAAAACCTAAGCCGCTTTGGGGAATTTCCCCCACGCCCCGCCATTTGCGGGGGACCACCCGGAATACCTGCGCCACCAGGTTCTGCGCCGGTCGGTTGCCCTGCTCCCGCACCGCCCGGGCATACTGATTTTCCACCTCCGCACGCCCTTCCTCCAACTGCTTCACACACATATAAATCCCCTGCAAAATATCTAACGGTTCAAAACCGGTAACCACAATGGGCACGTGGTATTTTTCCGCGATGGGATAATACTCGGTGTAGCCCATAACGGTGCAGACATGCCCGGCGGCTAAAAATCCCTGCACTTTATTTTGCGGGGAAGAGAGGATGGCTTCCATTGCCGGGGGGACCAGCACATGGGAGACCAGCAGGGAAAAGTTTTTCAGTCCCAGCACTTTCGCCTGATGCACCGCCATGGCGGTCGCCGGTGCGGTGGTCTCAAACCCGACACCGAAAAAGACCACCTGTTTGTCGGGATTTTCCTGTGCCAATTTTACGGCATCGAGGGGAGAATACACGATGCGCACATCCCCGCCGGCCGCTTTGACGGAAAAGAGGTCTTCGCTGCTGCCGGGAACGCGGAGCATGTCGCCGAAGGAGCAGAAGATGACATCCGGTCGTTTGGCGATGTGGATCGCCCGGTCGATTAGCTCGATGGGAGTGACGCACACCGGGCAGCCGGGACCATGCACCAGGGTAATTTCTTCCGGAAGCAGGGTATCGATGCCGAATTTCATGATGGCATGGGTTTGCCCGCCACAGATTTCCATGATTGTCCAGGAGCGGGTGGTAATGCGGTGAATGGCGTCGGAAAGCTTCTTCACAGCCTCGCTGTCCCGATATTCTTCGATAAATTTCATGAGCCATCCTCCAGGTCCTGGAGTTCATCCATCTCTTTTAAATACTCAAATACCTTATGGGCTTCTTCCTCGTCAATGGTGCTGATTGCCATACCTACATGCACCAGGACATAGTCATTCACTTTGGCTTCCGGTACAAACGAGAGGTTCACCTCTTTGGTGATGCCGCCAAAACTCACCTTGCCGGTGCGCAGGATGGGGTCCTCTCCTTCAATACTGAGAATTTTTCCGGGGATAGCTAAGCACATGGTCGGTTCCTCGGGTTTGGTTTATAATTGTTAGCCTGGATTATTCACCACCCTCCACGTGGTCGCTTAGCGGAGAAGCGCAGAGAAAGCGGTTACAAAAATACAATCTATTACCAACCCTTAAAGTACTGCTTAAATATGGTTGAGCTCGCGGGAAAATAAATCTGTAAATTTAATAAAAACAACTCTGCGACCTCCCCGTCACTGTGGTTTATCCCGCCACCCACAACTTGATACCACTGGCAAACGTGGCACCATTGGAGACGGGATCACGTTGTGATGAATGAATCAGCTTAGATGAATCCTTGTCATTCGCAACGTCATTCAACTAAAACAGATTTACAGCAACAGTGCTCTTGTAAGATAACATTCTCAGAAGAATTCGCAATAATCATTTTACATTCTTCACTGGTTTTTACGTTTCGTTACCCGGTTATGCTCCCACCGGTCAATGGGATCCCACAAGATACAGGGACTGATTTTGGGAGTTGAATCGGCATGACGGAAATTGTAGAAAGCGGTGCTTTCGCATCCTGGATATCCCATAATCCCGGCAAGGAGATGCTCTACTCCCAGGATACCGAATGCAGCCAGGGCAAGTCCGTAAAGCAAGATGGCGAGGGGCACGCCCCACCAACTCTGGTAAAAAAGGAAATCCAGCAATAGTGCGACTGCCACCAGCAGCAGAACCACTTTTACCCGGGTTTGGAATTTGGAAAGAGGCGGGATAAGCGAACCAGGCGCATGACTGTACATCCCCACGAACGCCCAGAAATAGAGCACAACATTGCCCGGTTGAACTACTGCTTGATAACCGGTTGCAAAATTGATAAACAGCCACAGAAATATGGCACCCAGTCCAATGCGCCCCGCCCTGCCGATAGGACCGGTTTTATCTATTTTCTTATCCTGGATAATGGTGTTCATGGCGGCTCCTTTAATGGTGATGTGCTAAATCATTATATAAATATGAGTATGTTTCGACAAAATAATGGAGTTTGAATAATTAATCGGGCTATTTTTAATGCTCGCAGCGGAGCGTCAAAACAAGTTTTGACGCTCCGTTGTAAACGTAGGAGCGACAAAATTTATTTTGTCGGTGGCACGGTTATTTAATCAAACTCCATAATTTTGTCGCTCCGATACCTTTTACCTTTTCCCTTTTACCTTTTTCCCTCCCATAACCTGTCCCAGGGCAATCCCGCCGTCATTGGGCGGCACCCGTTGGTGGAAATAAGGCTGAAAGCCTTCTTCCGACAACCGCCGGATGGTTCTTTCACTCAGGTATTTGTTTTGAAAGCAACCACCGCTCAGGGCAACTTTCTCTATCGCCGTTCGCTTTGCCGCTGCAATAATCATTTCCGCCAGGGTGTTGTGAAACTTTCGGGAGATTTCTCCTACAGGTAAATGCGCTTGAACGTCCGCCAGCAGGTCGTCTATCATTTTTGCCCAATCTATCAAAAAAATCACATTTTTTCCAGTTTTTTTCTCCGGAACGAGTTCAAATGGATACACCGCATCCGACATGCATTCCGGGAGAGTGAACTCCAGTTCCATGGCAGCCTGCCCTTCAAATCGATTGATAAAGCGCAGACCGCAAATAGCCGCTACTGCATCAAACAGGCGTCCCATGCTGCTGGTGCGGGGAGAATTGATACCTTTCTCCAGCATTTGCAACAGCAGTTTTTTCTCAGCAGGGGAAAATTCCGACCAGCAGGGCAGGGGATAGGTTTCGAAAACCTGCTCGCCTGCCAGTTCATACAGTAGCCCCAAAGCAGAACGCCGCGGTTCCTTGACCGCTTTTTCTCCGCCGGGCAGGGAAAAGGTGCGCAAATGCCCTACCCGCTCCCAGTGGTCTTCGGTTACCAGAATAAACTCCCCGCCCCACACCGTGCCATTCGGACCGTAACCGGTGCCATCCCAGCTAATGCCCAATACCGGCGGCGTCAACTCGTTTTCCGCCATGCAGGAGAACACATGGGCAGCATGATGTTGAACGGATTTAACCGGAAGGTTGCTTGCCCGGGCGTATTGGGTGGAGAGATAATCCGGGTGGGCATCGCAGATGATTTGCTGCGGCTGCACCTCATACAGCGTTTGCAGGGATTGGATGACATGGCGAAATGCGTTGTAAGCAGCTTCCGTTTCCAGATCGCCAATGTGCTGGCTGATGAAGACCTGTCGACCCCGGGAAATGGCAATGGTGTTCTTGAGATGGGCGCCCACCGCCAGGGTCGGGGGGAGTTCCCGGGGAATCATTATCGGCAGCGGAGCATACCCTCGGGCACGGCGGAGGATTACCTCCCTGCCGGCAATGATGCGCACGATGGAGTCATCCACATGGCGCAGGATGGGGCGATTGTGCACCAGGAACCAATCGGCGATGCCCTGCAACCGCTCCAGCGCTTCAAACTCGTCGATGCAGATCGGTTCGTCGGAGAGATTCCCGCTGGTTGCCACCACCGGTCTGCCGATTTCCGCCAACAGCAGATGATGCAGTGGAGTATATGGCAAAAATGCGCCCAGGTAGGGATTTCCGGGCGCCACGTTCCCGGCAATGTCGGTTGACAGATGGCGCTTCAGCAGCACGATGGGGCACTCCGGGGAGCGTAGCAGTCGCTCCTCCAGCGGGGAGATCACACAGTAGGCTCTCAGAATACTCAGTTCAGGGAACATCACTGCAAAGGGCTTTTCCTCGCGTCGTTTGCGTTGCCGTAATCGTTGAACCGCCTCGTTATCGGTGGCATCGCACATCAGGTGGAATCCCCCCAGCCCTTTGACCGCCACGATTTGCCCCTGCACAATTTTTTGGGCGGTAAGATGCAGTGCCTCATCCTTTTCGGCAATGCGATTGCCCCGGGCATCCCAGAGCTCCAGTTGCGGACCGCACACCGGGCAGGCGTTGGGCTGGGCGTGGAAGCGGCGGTCGGCAGGGTCTTCATACTCCCGCTGACACGCCGGGCACATGGTAAAATGCTTCATGGTGGTGTTGGGGCGGTCGTACGGCAGGGATTCGATGATGGTGTAGCGGGGACCGCAGTTGGTGCAATTGGTGAAAGGGTAGCGATAGCGGCGGTTGGCGGGATCGAAGATTTCCGCCAGGCACTCATCGCAGGTGGCGATATCCGGCAGCACCAGCACGCTCTTTTCCCCGGCGCTGTCGCTGTGGCGAATCTCAAACGCAGTATAACCTACCGGGTCTAACAGGGAATGTTCCAGGCTGTAGATGGCTGCCCGGGGCGGCTTCTCTTTTTCCAGGCGAAGCAAAAAGTGCTGCAAAGTTTCCGCGTCCCCTTCCGCTTCAATCAGCACCCCCTGGTTGTTATTGATCACCCAGCCGGTGAGGTGAAATTCACTCGCCAGCCGGTAAACGAACGGGCGGAATCCCACCCCCTGTACCGCCCCCTGAATGTGAATGCGAAGTCGTTTCATGAGCCGATTGTAAAGTTAACCTGCTGCCAATAGAAAATAAAACATTCCGGGGGTTTTCTGAAGATAAAAGTGAAGAAATTTATTTTGGGATGAGGGTAAAGGGAAATAATAGGATGATACACGACAACAATTTTGGAAACTAAATTGTGGCTGAAATTGAACGCGGAAAACACGGATAACAATGATGCTCACGGAAGCATTATAAAATTTGGGGCAACTACTCAGCACAGAGTTCACAGAGTTTTCAGAAAAGGAATTCAGGGGAAAAGAGGGAAATAACTCCATAACTTCTGCAAAATTTCTTGTTATCCCGTTTTTTGATAAATTTTTTCATATTCTCAATGACCCCTGTGCTCTCTGTGACAAGACAACTGAATAGTTACAATTTTGGAGCAAAATCCGTGAGACTCTGCGTCAACTGCGTTTTCTGTGTTCCATTACAAATTTTTGCTGGGTAGGTTGAAAAAAGATATCAAAATGAAATATGCTTCGTGTTACGATTGCAATTCCGGGCTTTATTTTGAAAAGAATTTTCAGAAGAATGGATTATTTATTCCGGGGGGTAACGATATGGAATTAGTTGATCACCACTTTTGTTTAAAGTCAACGTTTGAACCTTATTCAGTTTACGATTCTCAAAGAACCAGAATGTTATGGCTTTACAAGAGTCAGCACACATATTTTCGTAAAAAAATGTGCTTCGTATTGAAGCTGGTTCTGGATCATTATCAGAATCGCCATAGTTAACATATTTTGTCTCCACTTCATAAACCTTCTGATAATTCCTGGATACATTATAAAACTTTGCAACAATCTTTTCTTCAGTGGAAACGGGGTCACAAACTACGGTTCTATTTATTTCATGAAAAATGAGTAGTGTCGATCCATTTATTATCATACTGCTTAGATTCCCTGCGGAGCGAAAAAAGTCCCCCCCACATTCTGGCATATAGATCCCGGAGTCATAAAAAATAATTTGTTTATCATTTGCACCGGATGCTATTCCCATTAGCCTATAAGCTTGAGCTATCCAATTGGAGCCTTTATACTTGTATTGTAAGTCAATAAAATAAATTCTATCTGAAATGTTTTTTATTTGATTTTCAGAAAAATTACGTATTGAAATCTCTACATTTGATTGTTTAATATCTTGTTTGAGGAATTTCTCGAAGTCATTCTGATGCCATTTAATATCGATTAATTTTTCAACTAATTCTTTACCTATGTTAAGATAGCTATGGTTTTGATTAATCTGTGAATAAAGTGGGAGAGATAAAGCGAACATCATTAATACAACTTGTAGCACTTTCATAAGTCTCATCATCCCTTTCCAGAAAGTCAAGCCAGGGGGTTACCCATTGACAAGGTGAATCCTGTTATGTTTGCTTTATCTTCAAGGATAAAAATTTTTTGGAACTATTCAAGTACTTCATATCCTTCACTGCTTTTAGGTCTTTCTTAAAGCTTTCTTCATAACGAACTTTCATATTTAACCTTCTAAAAACCTTAGCTGTTCATATGTAGTGGTCGGCTAAATTTGTACACAAAAGTCAGCATTTTTAGTTGAGAATATATCCATTTGATTATCTTGATACCACTGTTGTTCAAATTCTTTGGGCGTCAAATACCCCAGCGAAGAATGAATTCGCTTTAGGGCATAAACATCGTCGATGAAATTGCTAATATTATGGTAAGCGGCATGATAATCCGGATACTCATTAAGATATACTTCTTCCTCTTTAATGGTAC
>CAYYGL010000229.1:0-6759 GCA_964471235.1 uncultured Calditrichaceae bacterium | reverse complement strand
GAAAGATTGGGGACAGGTTATGCTCGAGGGCAAATTGTCTAACAGGCGGGGGCAACAACTTCTGACCGCGCCCCCGGGGCCGGTCCGGCTGGGTTACCACACCCACCATAGTGTGGCGCGATGTCAGAATTTGCTCCATGGAAGGAATGGCAAATTCCGGCGTTCCCATAAAAACAATACGTAAGGATTTCAAACCAGTGAATTCGCTTCCCGGATTTTTTTCAGTTTTGGCGCCAGAAGACGACGCTGAAGGGGAGAAATATGATCGATAAACAATACGCCGTTTAAATGGTCCAGTTCATGTTGAAAAACCCGGGCGGAGAGACCGTCGAGCGTTTCTTTTACCGGTTTCCCATCCAGATTCAGATATTCCACCTCGATCACTTCCGGCCGGGTAACATCCGCCCGCACGTTGGGAATACTGAGACAGCCTTCTTCCATCATTTCGCTTCCGGATGAACTTAAAATACGCGGATTGATATAAGCCCTTGGAGACAGGTTTTCATCGATCTGTTCCAGGTCTATCACAAACAGCCGTTGCAACACATTCACCTGAGGAGCCGCCAGACCGATACCCTCATTGAGCCGCATGGTGTCAATCAGGTTCTCAACCAATTCCCGCACGGATTCATCCACTGTATCGATTTCATCCGCCCGCTTTCGAAGAGTCGGATGCCCTAATTTGATAATGGGTAATACTGCCATAATTCACTTCTATTGTTTTTTCTGTTCCCCTTTGCCATTAACGGCGGAAATGGCTGTTCGGTCAATTTCCAATTTAACATTATCATCTACTTTAACTAATAAGACTTTATTATCATTTTTAAATCCCACGATTTTCCCGTGGATGCCGCCCACCGTTACCACATTATCTCCTTTTTGTAATGCTTGCAGCAATTTCTGGTGTTCCTTCTGCTTTTTGGTCTGAGGACGGATAATCAGAAAATAAAACACCGCAATTATCAGAAGAAACGGGAGAAAACTCACCAGAAAATTCGAATTACCTCCCGCACCACCGCCTTGCTGTGCCATTGCAAATAAGATGTTCACTATAACACCCCTTCGTTTAAGTTATATGTTTTTTCACGTTCCTTACGATGACGCTTTTCAAACGTATTCGAAACGGTCAAAAATGTAATCAAAAAAAACCGTTTAAACAATTGTTTAGTTAGATGATCCGGGTCAAATGGGTTACGCTCTCCGGTACGTCTCCAGGAATTCCTGCTTAAATTGCCTGAATCGGTTTTCCTGAATTGCCTGCCGGGCATTTTGCATGAGTTGTTGAAAAAAATGGATATTATGGATGGTTGCCAGCCGGTAGCCCAGCATTTCTTTCACCCGGAAGAGATGGTGGAGATACCCCAGCGAGTAGCGGCGGCAGGTGAAGCATTGACATCCCGTTTCCACAGGGTCCCGGCTCATTTTGTGGCGGGTATTGCGAATCATTACCCTGCCGGTGGTTGTGAAAAGCGTGCCATTGCGGGCATTTCTGGTGGGAATTACACAATCGAACATATCCACTCCCAACTCGATGCCATCTAACAGGTCTTCCGGCTTCCCAACGCCCATCAGATACCGGGGGGAGCTTTCCGGAAGGCGGTCCGTACAAAAATCGGTAATGGCAAAGCGCTCTTCGATCTTTTCTCCCACTGCCAGACCGCCGATAGCGTATCCGTCGAAACCGATTTGCCGAAGCCCTTCGATACTGGCTGCCCGCAAGTCCGGATAAGTTCCTCCTTGCACTATCCCGAACTGCCATTGGTGATGGGTATACAACGGTTTGCTTGTCAAAAACCGGTCCCGAGACCGTTTTGCCCACTCCAGGGTATGGAGATGGGCAGTGCGGGCAGTGCGGAACTCGGAAGGATTCCCGGTCAGGTAATCCAGCACCATCATCATATCGGAACCGATAACCCGCTGGATATCCACGACCAATTCCGGGGTAAAGAAATGCCGCGATCCATCCCAATGAGATTTGAATTCCACTCCTTCCGGTGTAACTTTTTTTAGGTCATCCAGGCTATATACTTGAAATCCACCGCTGTCGGTCAAAATCGGTTTCTGCCAACGATTCCAGCGATGGAGTCCGCCAAAATAACGCAGCACCTCCAATCCCGGTCTCAGGTAAAGATGATAGGTATTGGCAAGCATGATTTGAACCCCACACGCTTCCAATTCTTCTGCCGTCATCGTTTTAACCGTACCGATGGTACCCACCGGCATAAACAACGGGGTAAGCGCTGTCCCATGATCGGTTGTCAGCACCCCTGCCCGGGCTTTGCTCTTTTCATCCTTATGAGTGACCGTGAATTCCATCGTTAAAATAAACACAGCATTTTCTCAGAAAGCAAATCGGATTTCATAAATCCCGGTGATATCTCCACCGGGAATCGGGTTGCATGGCTATCGCCGGGGGCAATAAAGCTGCGCTATCCAGACACATCATCCATAAAATGGAGAGAAACCACATCCGGTATTCTTTGCTTTTTGGATGAGATACGACGGCTTTTTAAATTTGCAGGTCATTTTTTAAAAAAAAGTGACGATATTTAATAGTTGATTTTGAGAGGGTTCTAATAACATCTTTTCACCCCATCATAATCAATAGCATATAGAGGTTGGATTAATTGAGGGAGAGGGTGCATGAAGAAAACGAGACGATATTATCCAAGCCATAAACTCACAGGTCCCCATTATCAATTCGGATTTTTTAATCTTTTCAAGCGGAAATCAGGTTCCTCGGTAAAGTTACGTCCGGGCGCCATGACACCGGAAGCCCTGAAGAAACGGATAACCGAAATCGGCACCGGGAAAGTGGTTGAGATCATCCGAATCGGGTATGACGGCACAATAGACGACATTCCCATGACCGTGGAAATCACCAACATCTGGCAGGACGGTTTTTCCGGGCGAGTGGTGAATGTGGAAAGAGAATTGATCGAAGAGAGTTCCCAGATGATGGTTTATGCCAAACGAGGCGGCGGAACAATTGAATTTAAATTTACGGATGGGGACATTAAAGAGATTGTGGAGAGCACGGAAGCGGAAGAACTCTCAAAGGAACGCAATGTCTCGGCGATATTAGAAATTGTGGAAGCCCTGGACATTAATGACCGGGTGCTGGTTGCCTACTTCGACAAGAACCGCCGGGGAACAGTGAACGTGGAAGGAGTTTTACTTTCTAAAGACATTCCCGGGAAAAGCTTTCGAGTTGTTATTGATAAAATCAACAACATTGAATTGGAAAATAAAATGACCCGGGAATTCAACATTCTTTCCGATTTGATTATCGATGTTGCCATGATGTAATTGGAGTTACCCACTTGTGAAAGGGGAACTCTGGTCAAAAGGAGTTATTTTTATTGGGAACAGAGTCCCCCCGAATGACAAAGCTAAAAAAATGTTTTGGGGTCATCCGAAGTGCTTACCCGGATTTTAATAACACATCAAATTCACGGGATTCCTCAATTTGCCGCTGCAAGATGGGGTCTTCCACGTCGGTTAGGAAAGCGCCAAATGCCTGCTGCGCCTCTTTTGAAAAACGTTCTGCTTTTTGTTTGGCGCCGGCACTGTGGGCAGCAGATGCTAAATCCATTAATATTTGGAACTCCGGGTAGAACAGGCGGCAGCGCCGCACCATCTTTAACGCCTCCAGCAAAATTTTCTCTGCTCCATCCGTATTCCCTTTGCGCATCCGAACTTTGCCCAGCATCCATCGGGCAACGTATTCAAACTTTACAATCCCGGTCGACCGGGAAAGCCATTCCCGGGCAATTTCCTCCGCCTCAGTCAATTTATTTATCTGGATGAAATAATTAATCCGGTAATAGGTCAGGTTCAAATATCGGATCAAATTGTCATTACCGGATAAGGTGGATTCGGCAACTTGCAAATACTCGGCAGCTTTCGCCGGACGCTGCTGATATAGCTCATAAGTTGATAGAAAACAAGCGGAAGAAAATAACACCTCTTCATCATGATTTTCCAGCGCCCAGTTGTATGCCGCTATCAAATGCTCGCGCGATTTCATCATGGCATGCACCATCAAATAGATATGACCTAACTGAATTCTGCAAAGATGTTCCCGGGTGGGGTCACCATGTTCCATGGAAATTGCCAGCGCCTGATCCGTAAATTGCAGCGCCCTGCCAAAATGCCCCAGTTCCTTTTCGATTATTCCGGCATTTATCAATATCTTTACCCGCCAGTCATCATTCACTATCAATACTTCTTCCCGCAGTAACCGTTCGATATACCCGCGGGCTAAATACCACTTGCCGTTCAATCCATAAATCTCAGAGAGCAGCAAATATAACTGTAACATCATTTCCGGTTGTAAAGGGCGTTTAGACCGGCGATACAGGTTCCGGGCGATCGGAAGTGCCTCCTGAAAATTGTTTTGTTTGAGATAAAACTTAATTAAGTCTAAGCGGATCATTTGATGGTGGAAAGAATCTGCCGGGAGATGGGTGATAAATTTGTTCGCCAGTGTATCAAAACTATCGGAAACGGGCATATCGGCAAGATAGTAGGAGCGAAGTCGTGTATAAAGCTGACCCATCACCTCCGGGGACCGTAATTCAGGGAGCAATTCCAGGGCGGTTTTGTAATTACGGGTTGCATACTCTCGTTTTCCGGCATTCTCCTCCAGATCCCCCTGCAAAATTGCCGCGGCGGCTTTGATATCGCTGCTGACGCTCTTTTTAACTTTGATCTCTTTTAACATATATCGCACTTCGGAAAAGGCATCCATCTCAAAAAGTAGCTGTGCCATTTTCTGACTGATGAGCAACCACTTCTCCCGCTGCCTCCTGCCCAGTTGATCGCGGTATTCACGAAATGCCTCGAAGGCATTCTCGAACAGTCCTAATTTCTGTTGAAGAATGCCCATCTCAAAAAGAATCTCACCTTCATCCACAACGGATGATGTTGCCCGGGAAAGATTCCGACGTAAAAATGCATAGCGGTTCAATGCCCGATGGTAATCACCCTCTCGGGTAAAAGCGACTGCCTCCCGGGAAGCAAGCCGTAACGCCAGGTCAACCTCCCCGGCTTCCAGAAACAGGGGGGATAATTCAATGGTGTAAAGCAGAGGACGACGGAAAGCATACCCCGCCAATTCCGGAAGTAAATCCGTTATTTGGTTGAGATGAGTATGTCGGGCAACAAAAGACTTCCAGGAGTGGTTTCCAATGGCTACAAATGACTGTCCGAACAACACGCTTTCAGATATCAGATTGTGGTCAAGCCACTCTCGGTAAACAGCGGCGGAAATGTTTCTCATTTTCAACAATCGCTGTATCCAGCGCCTGGGTAACGGTCTCGACAATCGACTCAACAAGGCAAATATGCCCACCCCCTCCGCCGGAAGCTTTTGCAACACTTCCCGGAAAATAGTCAGCTCATCTGTTGGAATCTTAACATTTGTGAGAACGTTACTGTCCGTCACTTCCCGAGGAGTATGCTCAAGCAAAGTACGAAAATAAGCATATAATAATATTTTGATGGTAAACGGGTTCCCCCGCGATTTTAAATGAATGTGGTTGGTAATCAGTCGGGCATTGATGTCGGATGTTTTTAGCAAACTTTTTACCAGCTGTTCACTTTCCCGGATGGAGAGCCTGCTTAGACGGATGTTTTTTATGATTGTGTCCTTCAACCGCAGCGAGAGCGGTTTAACACCGTTGGAGAGAAAAATTATTGAGGTAGACCGGGGAAGGGTCTCCCCATGACGGATTAACTTTTTCACTTCATGGCTGAGTTCATCACTGAGGTTTTCCAGCACCCAGAATCCTCGCCCCTTCTTTGTCATTGCTCCTGCCAGCAGCCAGAACAAGCGGATGAGAAATAAAGAGGCTTCTTTTTTATTGGTATTTTCAAATACATCCGGAGAGGCAACCAGCAATTGCAGGCTTTGCCGGAGCCGCCGGGGAAATTGTTGAAGGAGGCTTTCGAACTGTTCGGGATGCACCGCAACATAGCGGCGAAGAAGCCTTTCCAACCGGGAAAACGTATTGATTGGAAATAAAGCGGTATCCAGCCTGAACAAGAGGGGTATGCTACTAGAATAGTGTTTCAGGAGGGTATGAATGACTGAATTGGCATCGCTCCCTTCATTGCCATAAAGATGAATCCAGAGACGGTTGTCTCCACTGCTGTGAGACAGAACATCTTTTATCTGATCAACCGTATGTTGGTGAATTATCACTCCGGGTATCCTTTTCAGTCAATTGTTTTTTGAATTTCTGGCAGCGTCTGCCCCCCGTGGAGCCTTGATAAGTGACTCTGGTGGCATCCCCATTGTATTACTCATTTTCCGATGTGCCAGAGGTGCTGCTTGAATCCCCGGGCTCTTCTTTCCATTCATCCACGCTAACTACCAGATCAATGGACGTCACATTATTCAACAACGGGGTGTTCGGGGGAACGGATTGTCCAACTACTGTATTGGGGAGCAAATTTTTTCGTACTGTATACCGTATTTTTCCCAATGGCAGATGAATCTCGCTCAGTATTTTTAAGGCATGGTTAAGACTCTTCCCGGAAAGGTCGGGCACCACCTGTTGAGAGGGGGCGGGGCCCAGGCTGACGGTTAACAGAACTTTCTCCGAAACCGGCACCTTCTCTCCCGGTGGAATAGATTGTTCTACAACCGTGCCTTCCGGTGTGGGCACCTTTTCATCATTATGTTCGATCGAGTCGGAAAAAACGTATGTGGTATCATATTGAAACAACCCGTGGTCTTGAAGGTCAATCACC
>CAYYGL010000228.1:0-6785 GCA_964471235.1 uncultured Calditrichaceae bacterium | reverse complement strand
ATATATCCCGCCGCTGCGACAGCGCCCGGATGATATTCCGGCAATGATCGAATATTTTGCCGAAAAATTCTGCCGGGAAAACGACTACCCCCGACCCAAATTTACCACCCGGGTAATCGCCTGTCTGTCTCATCTTCCCTGGAATGGCAATGCCCGGGAGTTGGAGAATACCGTTAAACGATTGGTCTTAACCAAAGAACGACAAATTGATATTGAGCACCTCCCCCCGGATATTCTGGAAGAAACCAACAGTTTTTTAGACCTCGCTTTAGCCAATGAGCTGACCCTGGATGAGGTCTCCAAGCTTTATGTGAAGATGGTCTTAGACCTGAAAAAGGGGAACAAAAAAGAAGCATGTAAACTTCTCAACATCAATTACCGCACCCTGATGAATAAGTTAGGGTGATGCGGCAAGGCTAACGGGCTCGTCCGGGCTCTACCATAAATGAAGACGTGACGCCGTTACATTTTTCCGGAAAAAAAGTTGAGAATCCTTTGTAAATCCTCCCGATAGTTTACATTCAGGAAAAACTCTTTTCGGTAGCCGGGCATTTTTCCCGGCAGGGGAAGCAGAGCACCCCCTGTTTTTTTTAAAAGGGTGTGCAACGCCAATTCCTTTTGATTGAGATTCCTTTCCAGAACCGGGGTGAAGCTTTTCTGCCAGATAGATACCAGCGGTTCTACCCCCTTGTGGGAAACGGCAGCTATCACCGGATTTTTTCCTCGATGTTCCCAGAGGTATTGATATACCGCCGGGGAGAGTAAAGGCATGTCGCAGGGAAGCACTGCCACCCAGGGCGTCTCAGCATTCGTCAACACAGTAAAAATACCCCCTAAGGGCCCACAGTGGGGAATGCTGTCCGGAAGGAGCGTGATATCGGATATTCGCTCAAATTCCGGGATGTCGGGAGCATTCAGGATTACCTGTGCAGAGATGGCGTGAGCGGTTTCGAGGGCGTAATCTATTAACCGCTTGCCGCCAATGCGCGCCAGCGCCTTGGGCGCCCCGAATCTCTGACTTTTTCCCCCCGCAATAATGGCAGCGGTAAGCTCCTGTGATTTGGTTTGAGAAACCACAATCTCCAGCCCTGTATTTTGTACCCGACTCAATTTGAGTGTTGCATCCCTAAAATGCAACCCATATCTTTCCTGTGGTAAATAATATAACGTGAGTTCGACGTCATTTGAAAGAGAACCCAGATGAAACCGATAATGCTGCTTTACATGAAGGATCGGTCATCATATTAAAAAAATCGTAACGATTCAACCACGGAGTCCCCAGAGTTTTCAAAAGGAATTCAACAAAAAAGCCGGAAATAAGGCAATAACTTCTGCAAAATTTCTTCTTATCCCGTTTCTTTGATAACTTTTTTTCATATTCTCAATGACCTCTGTGCTCTTTGTGGTAGGACAACTGAACCGTAACAATTCTGCGGAAATCCGGGTGCGTCCGCGTTCTATTTTTTTTGAACAGACGTTAATTTACTTTGACCGAGAGCGATAAATCAATGATAACATTAGCTTGAAGTTCAAACGGTAGTTTAGAGATGATATACATTTTCATTATAGTGATTTCGTTATTGCTGTCATTTTTTTTTGCCGGTACCGAGACGGCGTTTGTGACCGTTAACAAAGTTCGGGTGGAGGTGTGGCGCCGCCAGCAACACCGTTTTGTGGGGTTTATTCTGCGATTTTTAAAACATCCGGAGCGATTTCTTTACACCACGCTGATCGGTAACAATATCGCCAATATCGCTTTTGCCTCTTTTGCCACCGTTTACCTGAATCTTTATCTGAAAGCTCATGTGACCTGGTTTATTATCGTGGGGGCTTCCCTGCTGTTAGGTGAAATTATCCCCAAAACCCTCTTTCGGGTGCTTGCCGATTGGATTGTAAAAAAAGTTGCTCCGCTTTTGGAAATATTCTACTGGATTCTGTTACCCTTTATCTATACGATCAGCAAAATCTCCGAGGCTGTTCTGGGCGTGCTGGGGTATGAAGGGGAAGACTTGCGAGAGTTCTTTTCCAAAAAAGACCTGGAAGTGCTGCTCCACAAAAGCCAGACCCTGGTAAAACATAACCACCGGGAAGAAGGGAAATTTTTGCAGGCGATTTTCAACCTGAAACGATTGCGTGTACGGGAGGTGATGGTGCCCCGAACCGAAATTATCGCCGTGCCCAACAATATTCCCGTTAAGAAATTATTCCAGGTCTTCACCAAAAACAGGGTTACTAAAATTCCGGTTTATGAAGCGAACCTGGATAACATCATCGGGGTGATTTATTTAAAAGATTTGTTTTCTCAGCCGGAAGATTTTCATGACCTGATTCATGAGGTGCTATTTGTACCGGAAACCAAATCATGTTCGGAACTTTTATCGGAATTCAAACAAAACAACATCAGCATTGCGATTGTGATTGATGAATATGGCGGCACTGCCGGATTGGTAACCACTGAAGACCTGGTGGAAGAATTGTTTGGTGAGATCGAGGATGAATATGATGTTCCCGAAAATTGGGTGATTCAGGATAAAACCGATCCACGGGTGTATCGGGTGAATGCCCGGGTTGAGATAGAAAAACTGAATGAAGAGCTAAATATCGGGCTTCCGGAAGGGGATTATGAAACCCTGGCAGGATTCCTGTTATCGCAAATAGGGGATATTCCCCACGCCGGAGAAACGTTTGAATATCACGGCATTCTGTTTGAAATTACCCGCGCCACTCGCCGCAAAATTCAACGGGTTAAAATTACCTTACCCGAGTAAACAACCTTATTGTCCGGCGGGTAAAGCAATTTTCGGTGTTGTCCTCGGGAATACATTCCGCGGACTTACTAAAGCGGCTTCCGAAAAGATGTGAGGGGATATAAAATTCAAACACGCGTGATATTGCTTTTTCGCAACGCTTCTTTTTTATGAAGCCCGGGGAACATGATATTTCCTTCTCCGCTTTGCGATTCACTCTCAGTACATCTTACCGTCATCCATCCGATCGATGCGGGCGCCCAATTTCTGCAATTTTTCCTCAATGCGTTCATATCCCCGGTCAATATGATAGACCCGGTGAATATCGCTTTGTCCTTCTGCGACCAGAGCGGCAAGTACCAGGGAAGCGCTGGCGCGCAAATCGGTGCTCATCACCGGGGCACCGACCAATTTTTTCCTGCCGCGAATAAATGCCGCATTACCCTTACGCTCCACATCAGCGCCCAACCGACGAAGCTCCGGCACGTGGGTAAAGCGGTCCGGGTAGATCGTTTCCGTAACCACGCTGCTGCCATCGGCAACCGACATCAGGGCAATCCATTGCGCTTGCATATCGGTAGGAAAACCGGGATACACCTGGGTGGTTACATCGGTGGGACGAATTTCACCGGACGAGGTTAAGTGAATCCGGTTCCCTTCAACTGACAATTCCGCCCCGGCTTCCCTTAACTTGGACAACACTTCCTGCAAATGGGCTGGCTCACAGTTGGTAATCGTGACATCCCCGTGGGTAATCAGCCCCCCTACCAGGAACGTCCCCGCTTCGATGCGATCGGGAATAATGGTAAAATCCACCGGTTTCAATCCCGGCACTCCCTCGATGGTAATCGACTTGCTCCCCAGTCCTTTTATCCGCGCGCCCATAGCGATTAGAAATTCTCCCAGATTAACGATCTCCGGTTCTTCGGCGGCATTTTCAATGATCGTCTCCCCTTTTGCCAGCACGGCTGCCATCATGATATTTCCGGTAGCGCCCACACTGGAAACATCCAGGTAAATCCGGTTGCCGGTTAATTGCCGGGCGGTAGCATTGATGTACCCCTGGTTCAGATTGACGTTGGCACCCAACTGCTCCATACCCTTAATATGCAAATCCACCGGTCGGGGACCCCAGGCGCATCCTCCGGGCAGGGATACCCGTGCCTTCCCAAACCGTGCCAGCAGAGGACCAAGGACATAAATCGACGCCCGCATGGTTTTTACCAACTCATACGGCGCTTCCGGAAAATCCGCCTGACGGGTGTCTATCGTCATGGTGTGGTTTTCCAATTCCACCTTCGCACCGATTACCCGCATCAGGTGGGCAATGGTGCGCACATCCCGCAGCCGGGGAATGTTACGTAAATGGTAAATTCCGGGTGAAAGCAAAGTGGCGGTTATGATTGGCAACGCAGCATTCTTGGAACCACCGATTTCCACTTCCCCATGTAGAGGCATTCCTCCTTGAACCACAAATTTATCCATTTATTTCTCCTCAATCGAATGAGTCACGTTCCTTGACAACCTTCTCCCTCCGTGGTGTGGGTTCCGTTTAATGCGTAAAAGTAACGAGCAATGCGTAAAATGTATCTGCCCCCCTATGAAACCGTAATGGTGCTCTTACCATAACCACCGGTTATCCCCATATAACCGCGTTGCGCTTGACGAACTGACCTACTGTTTACTGTCCTACTGAACACTGTCCTACTGATTTCAGACCTACTGAACACTATCCTGCTCCCTGCCAACTCCCTCGCCCCTCGTCGTTTCCCCCTTTACCTTTTTCCCTTATTGCTCCTTCCCCTCTTCAATCAACTGGCGGGCGCTCTGGCGGGCGCTCTCGGAAACCTGTTCGCCGGCAAGCAAACGCGCCACCTCCTCTACCCGCTGATCGTCGGAAAGCGGAATAATGCGGGTAAAGGTACGCCCGTTTTCCACATATTTTTCCACAGAATAATGGGAAGTGCCATAAGAGGCAATCTGGGGGAGATGGGTGATGCACAAAATCTGGTGACTTTTGCTCAGTTCATGGATGCTTCGTCCCACTGCCCGGGCGATTCTGCCGGAAACGCCGCTGTCGATTTCATCAAACACCAGGGTCGGGACCCGGTCAATTTCCGCCAGAATACTTTTCAATGCCAGCATAATGCGGGAGACTTCGCCGCCGGAGGCAATTTTGGCTAACGGTTTAAAGTCTTCCCCGGGATTGGGGGAAATAAAAAATTCCACCTGATCTATCCCATCCGCATCCCCAAAATAAGAGACGCCTTCTGCTTCAAAAATACCCTCCGGGTCTTCGGAACGTTCAATTCGCACCTGAAAGCGGGTGCCGGGCATTCCCAATTCCCGGAGCTGTGCTTCCACTTGCTCCTCCATTGCCCGGGCTGCCTGATGCCGGCGCTCCGACAATTCGCCGGCGGCTTCACAGTACTCTGTCAGTGCTTGCTGCCGCTCTCTCGCCAGCGTCTCCATCTCCAAAGAAAAATTTTCTTTTTGCTGCAGGGCCTGGGCAATGGTCTCTTGATAAGCGAGGATAGCCTCAATTGTTTCCCCATACTTCTTTTTTAATTTGGAAATGAGGTTCAACCGTTCCTCTACTTCTTCCAGGCGCCGGGGGTCATACTCCAGGCGGCTGCTGAACTCCTCCACATTGCGGGCAGTTTCTTCCATCACAATACGGGCGGTGGAAAACTCTTCGTAAATTTTTACCAACTCCTCGCTGAATTGGCTTAATTCCTGTAATCGTCGCTCTGCCTCAGCAATCAGGCTCAGGATGTCCGGCTCGCCTTCGGTAAACAACTCTCGTAAATGGGCGGATTGATCGAACAACTTTTCCATATTCGCCAACCGTTTTCGTTCCCGGAGCAGTTCTGCTTCCTCCCCGGGATGCAGAGCGGCAGCTTCAATTTCCCGGTGCTGAAATTGGTACAACTCGTATTGCTGTTCCAACTCCTTCTGGCGGTTTTGTAAGTTGTTTAATCGGGTCGTGATCTCCGCCACCCGATGGTATCTTTCCGC
This sequence comes from uncultured Calditrichaceae bacterium, assembly GCA_964471235.1. GTDB lineage: Bacteria > Calditrichota > Calditrichia > RBG-13-44-9 > J075 > CAYYGL01. Next base: position 1,020 of record CAYYGL010000228.1, on the reverse strand, counting down.
CACCGTCGGCAACAGGGATAGTAACCCGCCCAGGGCGTCTAATAATCCCCGGTGAGTTTCCCGGCGCAGCAAACTCTGGTGGGAATGCTGCCCGTGGATATCCAGCAGCAGGTCACCGATTTCCGAAAGGGTGTTGATGGGCACCGGAACATCGTTAATAAACGCCCGGGTACTCCCTTTTTGCAAAATCTCCCGGCGCAGAAACAATTCATCCGTACATTCTATCCCTTTCTCCGCTAATTTTTTGCGAACCGTCGGAAGTTGCGTTACGGAAAAAACCGCCTGTACGGTCGCCTTTTCGCTGCCTGTACGGATTACCTCGGTATAGACCCGATCCCCTAATACCGCGGCGATGGCATTCACCAAAATGGATTTCCCGGCGCCGGGTTCCCCGGTCAGGATATTTAATCCGGGATTAAATTCAATTTCCAGTGCTTCCGCCAGGGCAAAGTTATGAATTCTAAGGAATTTCAGCATCGTTATCGTTTCTCATTTGTAAACTGATAAATTTAATGCAGAGTAACGGATAAATTCAAGCATTAAGTCTTGAACTCCGATCGGTTTGCATGAAATTTGACCAACTATTTCGATTGGTTCTTCATAATCGTGAATACCCGGGAGGGAAAACCATGCCAAATTCCGTGTTGAATGCCTCCGCAGTCCTTGTTCTCTGGCATCCGCCATCCTGCGAATGATAAATCCATCCGGGGTTTTCGGAGAGTGCTGCGACCTGGGAGAGAACCCCTCAGCGGTTAACATTTGTAGGAATCCGGTTATTTTTCTTTATCGGAGTATCTTTTTTGTAATGACTCAGGTTGTTATACCGCAACGACCGCAACGTTCGCAACGAACAGATGTTTATCTTTTTCCCGTTGCGGGCCGCCGTTGCGCATCCGTTGCCATCATTGCAATAAAAAGACAAAAGACCTTATTAGGGCGCATGACAACTTGCACAAATCAAAAAAGATGAGGGGATTTCTGCCCCAATGACGACGTCACCACGTTGTGGCGGGGTCACTT
>CAYYGL010000227.1:0-6914 GCA_964471235.1 uncultured Calditrichaceae bacterium | reverse complement strand
GGCATTGGCGTGTGGGTTCTCCCGGTCTCAATGAACATGTCACTCCTACGGAGTTCTTGAATTTTGGTGTAATTGCTCCTGGCTATTAACATGTCACTCCTGACGGAGTTGTTCACCGAACCTTTTTGGTGTAAATGCCCCTGGCTATGAACATTTCACCCCCCTCCGGGGTTTCCCAACGGAGCAGGGCTCCTGGCTGCATTATGCTTTTAATGGCAAATGAACAAGGCTAATGCTGAATCTATCGCTTTGAGTTCATCACAATATAATTCCCCAAACATTTCCTTGCAATTGGCATTTTCATGCCTCTAAATTTATAGAGACCGGTTTACGAATGTCAGAATTCGGATGGAGAAGTATGTGGAAAGTGCCATATCCGGGTATCTTCTCACTAATCACGTTTTACGTTTCACTCATTACTCGTTATTTGTTAACGCTTTCCCGATTTCCAGGTGGAAAATGGGAGAATAACCGAACAGGTTTTATGAAGCCTCAAAAAACACATATAGAAGAGAAACTCCAAAACCTCCCCACTCAGCCGGGGGTATATCTCTACCGCAATGCCGGCGGCAAGGTGATTTACGTGGGCAAGGCCAAAAACCTGCGCAGCCGGGTACGCAGTTACTTTCAGGATGCCCGCAACCTGGACATCAAAACCCGGGCGCTGGTAAAGCAAATCCATGAGATCGAAACCATCATCGTGGATTCCGAGGTGGAAGCGCTGATCTTAGAAGCCAACCTGATCAAAGAACACCGCCCCCGCTACAATGTGTTCCTGCGGGATGACAAATCCTACCCCTACATCCGCATCACCAACGAACCGTTTCCCCGGGTGTTTGTCACCCGGCGCATCGTAAAAGACGGTTCCAAATACCTGGGTCCCTATACCGATGTCAAGCAGTTGCGCTATATTATGAAAACGGTGGGGAAGATTTTCCCCATCCGCTCCTGCAAATACCATATCGATGAACAGGTGATTGCCTCCGGGAAAATAAAGGTTTGCCTGGATTACCACATCAAGCGCTGCCAGGGTCCATGCCAGGGACTGGTGGCTCAGGAGGAGTACCAGCAGATGATTCGCCAGGTGGAGAAATTCCTGCGCGGGAAGACCCGGGAGCTGGTTGCCGAACTGGAAGAGCGGATGCGGCAGGAAGCGGAAAAGATGAATTTCGAAGAGGCAGCGCGTATCCGGGATCAGATTCGGCGCATCGAGGAATACAACTTCCTGCCCCGCAAGGTGGTGCTCAACGATTTCGAAGACCGGGATGTGATTGCCTTAGCCCATGAGGATGAAGATGCCTGCGCGGTGGTGTTTAAAATTCGCGATGGAAAGGTGATTGGCAGGCAGCATTTTTACCTGAGCGGGGTAGAGAAAAAAAACACCCCGGAAATTTTAATCCAATTCCTGCAGCAATATTACTTAAATGAAGAGAGCTTACCACATCAAATTCTGCTGCCCGCTGCGCTGGGGGATGATCAACCGCTTTTGGAAGAATGGCTCAGTCAGTCAGCCCATCATCGGGTGCAAATGGTGGTTCCCCAAATCGGCGAAAAAAAGAAGCTGATGGATTTATGCCAGAAAAATGCCAAATATCTGTTAGATGAGCTGATGCTGCAGAAATTTCAGCGAAGTGATTACATCCCGTTTAACGTGCGGCAGTTGCAGAAGGAATTATCCCTCACCGTTCCGCCACGGCGCATCGAAGGCTTTGACATCTCCAACATCCAGGGGAAAGATGCGGTGGCGTCCATGGTGTGTTTTATCAACGGTAGGCCCCGCAAAAGCGAGTACCGCATTTTTAAGATTCGCAGCAAGGACACCCCGGACGATTTTACCATGATGCACGAAGTGGTTTACCGCCGCTACAAACGGCAACTGGCAGAAGAACAGCCGCTGCCGGATTTAATCTTAATTGATGGCGGCAAGGGGCAACTGAGCGCAGCATTAAGCGCACTGCAGGAGTTGGGGATTGAACAGCAGCCGATCATCGGGCTGGCGAAACGGCTGGAGGAGATTTTTTTGCCCGGGGAGAGCGAGGCGCTGGTCATCTCCCGTCGCTCCGCCGGATTGAAATTGCTCCAGCAGGTGCGGGATGAAGCCCATCGCTTTGCCATTACTCATTTCCGTAAACAACACAAGAAATCCACCCTCAAGTCACCGTTGGATGAAATACCCGGCATTGGTCCCCGGCGCAAAGAGCACCTCCTGAAAACCTTTGGCTCCCTGAAGCGCATTCGGGAAGCAAGCGTTGAAGATTTACGGGAAAAGGGAAAACTACCGGAAAATGTCGCCCGGGAAGTGGTGCAGAAACTGAAGGAAGCGGGCTAAACTGCGATGAAGGCGCTCGGGAGCCGGCACCGTTCATTCCGGAATTCCCATGTCTATTCTTGATAGTACACGGAATCCCCCGGTGATGCACTGGCTGATTGAGGCTGCTTCACGGATTCTATGAATACTCATTGTGTCCCGAAATCGGGGGGGGGCAAAGGATAAGGGTTACTCAGATACTGCTTCCAGTAGTTCTTCCCGGGCAGGTTGTTTTTTACTCTCGCCCTTCCCCATCACCCCGCGGCGCCACAGGGCATAAACGGATTTGGCAGCATGAAGCGGGGCGTTATCCACCGCGGAATCCCGGTACACACAAAAAAGGGAACAACCGGCTTCACATCCCTTATGAGTTTGAGAATGCTTGATCAAATCTTCCCGGGTATATTCCAGAATCGGTTTGTTCAGCCGTCCTTGCTGTTGAGAACAAAATTGGGCGTTGCCGAATTCATCCACATACAAAAAACGGGACCCTGCCCGGCATTTCCACCCGGGACGCTTTCCCATTAGCAATTGCTTACCGTATTCGTATTCCAATAACGAACCCACAAGACTGTGTTGGTAATGATATTCCCATAATTGCAAAAACTCCTCGCCTTCCACCCCCACCATTCCCCGGTCGTCATGCACCAGGTTTACCGAGACCACAAATCCGAGACGGCGCAGTTCATCCACCATTTCCTTAAATTCGCCTTTGCTTTGCTCACAAAGCACAATGTTGATATGAACGTCAAAATCGGCATATTTTTTCAGACGCTCCAATTTGGGCGCCAGGGTCTTCAGGGATTTTTGGATATAACCGGACGGATCCGGATGAAGGGCGTCGATGCTGACCTGCATATTGTAAAGCCCGGCGTCATTCAACACGGCAATGATTTTTTTAGAGAGTAAAAAACCGTTGGTGGTAATCGATGTCTGGGAATGACGATTGGCATACGCAACAATCTCGCCGATATCCGGATGGAGCAGCGGCTCTCCACCCAGCAGGGCAATGTTGAGCACCTGTAACCGGTGAAGGGCATCGATTCGCTCTTTAAGCACCGGCAGGGGAATCGGCCGGGATACATTGTCAAATTCCGTGCAGTATCCGCAGCTCAGGTTACATCGACGGGTAATAATTAGCTGCGCTTCTACCGGCGCTTTACCAAGCAATAATCTTCTGATTTTCTGAACCGGTTTGGTAACTCGCATATCTTTCTCCGTTTGTTGGATTCATAATAGTTGTGAGTCGAGAATTTAAATGGGGATTATAGCCGAACGTTCTAACTTTAATCACCTCCTGCCGTATTTTCAATCAAAAATTTGCCCGATCTCCATTTCTCCTGTGTGTCACAAAACATCTGGTCTTGCTCACGTCGTTCCACGAAGGATTACCAATGGAGAAGAAAATGTGAGGAAATTTTTCGTTTTGAAATCCCCGGGAATGATTGTAAACTTTTTGCTTATTGATTTCACGAACTTAACAGAAGGAACCCAAAAATGCCTGATTTCAAATTCGATAAAAACGTGCCGGATGAAAGACTGTTGGCAATGGTTTGCCATGCCGGATTGTTCTTTGCCCCGGTGATAGCTGCCAGTATTGTATGGCTATGGGAGCAAACAAAGGACCAGCCTTCCCAATATATCATTGCACAGTCGCGGGAGGCTGTAATTTACCAGACAATTTTTATGGTGATTGTCGTGGGATTGGGCGGCTTTCTGGCGTTGTTCTCTTACTGGCTGGTGGGATGGACCTTTATCCCGGCTTATACGGTGATCCTGTTTGCCGGGAGCCTGTATGCTGCTTATGCCGCTTACCAGGCATTTCAGGGAACGGATTTTCGCTATTATCTTCCGCTCGATAAGTTGGGCGAATTTGAATTGTAATTTCAAGTGACGCAAGTGCTACTCAGCGCAGGGGCGCGAAGAACGCAAATAAGAATTGCAAGGGGCAGTCTTGTTAAGGAATTGGTATGAGATAGGGAGACTGCCACCTGTCTTTACTCCCTGTGGTTAAATTTTACATTACCTCATGGAAAATTTTCGAGTCCATGCTTCAAGGAAAAAAAATGAATAAAACGGTTTTATTTTCTCCCGATTTCGAGCCGGAAGCGGGTGATATTGCCAGGTTTCAACTGGATAACGGCTTAACCGTGGTGATGATGAAGTCCGCTGTGGTACCGGTGGTAGCCGTAGACGTCTGGTATAAAGTAGGTTCCCGGAATGAAAAGCCGGGCAAAAGCGGATTTGCCCATCTGTTTGAACACATGATGTTCCAGGGGTCGGAAAATGTCGGGAAAGCCGAACACATGAAGCTGGTTAATGAAGTTGGCGGATGGATGAACGGTTCTACCAGTAAGGATCGCACCAATTACTTTGAGGTGGTGCCGGCAAATCAACTGCGCCTGGCGCTCTGGCTGGAAGCCGACCGCATGCGCTCCCTCGATTTAACCGAAGCCAATTTTGAGAATCAACGGGATACCGTTAAAGAAGAACGGCGGCTGCGGGTGGATAATGCCCCGTATGCAGCCGTGCTTTATGAGAAGCTGGATGAACTGGTGTATGAAAATTGGGCATATAAGCATTCGGTTATCGGATCTATGGCAGATCTGGACAATGCCACCCTGAATGATGTGCGCAACTTTCATGAACTGTATTACCGCCCCAATAATGCCGTATTGGCAGTAGTGGGAGATATCCAGGTGCTTACTGCACTGGAGTTGATTAACGAATATTTCGGAGATATTCCCCGGGGAGAAGAACCGCCCCCGGTGGATTTGAACGAGCCGCCCCAAACCGGCGAAAAGCGCATGGAATGGATAGATAAATTTGCCCCGATGCCTGCTTATGTCTGTGCATATCATATTCCGGAGCGGGGCAGCAGAGAACATTATGTGTTTGAAATAATGGAAAAAATTTTATTTGATGGTGAAAGCTCCCGGCTTTACCGGCGGTTTGTCGAGGAAGAGCAGAGTCTGGTGCATATTTACGGCGGAGTGGATTCCAAAATCGGTCCCAGCACGCTGATGTTTTTTGGGCAGGTAAAACCCGGGCATACCATCCGGGAGGTGGAGAAGAGCTTCCGGGAAGAAATGAGGCGCTTGCAGGAAGAATTGGTAAGTGAACGGGAGCTACAGAAAGCAAAAAACCAGTTTAAAGCAGAGTTTGTTACCAAACTGGAGCGGGTGTATTATAAAGCGGATTTGCTGTGTCTCTATACCGCTTTTTTTGATGATCCCGGGTTGCTGTATCGAGAGTTGGAGCAGTTCATGACGGTGTCGGTAGAGGAAATTCGGCGCGTTGCACAACAATATTTGTCGGATAGCAATTGCAGTGTCATCGAGGTGTACCCGGCGAAATCAGAAGACTCGGAAGCCGCCGGATATCGTAATACATCCTAAACGGGAGATCGACGTCACTTGAATCCCAGATGAAACAGATAATGCGGAGTTACACGGATGATGGGTTTTTATATTTAAAAAATCTGCGAAAATCCGGGTTCATCCGCGTTCTATTTTTCTGATGTCGAACTGACGTTAAGAAGGGAATGCGTACCAATATGATTCAAACAACATGCGGTTCTGAAGAGAGAACTGCTGCCATCGTTTCACTGAAAGCGGGTAAGAAATGATCCGACAACAATCACCTCCTATTGATGAGAATATTTTGCCATTTGCGTTCCCGGCAATGCAGGAATACCGGCTGCGGAACGGACTAACCCTGATCGTCATTGAACGCCCGGAACTGCCGGAAGTATATTTCCGAATGGGGATCGATTTCGGTGAAAAGCACGATCCGCCGGAGTCCTTCGGCACCGTGGAATTGATATCCCATCTGCTGAAAAAGGGCACCCGGAATCGAAAATATCATGACTTTGCGGAACAAATCGATTTCCTGGGGGGCTATCTGGACAGTTCCTCTTCCGAAGACTTCTTCTACCTGATCGGGAAATTCCTGAAAGAGCATTTATCGATTGGTCTGGAATTAATGAGTGATATGCTGCTCAATGCCGTTTTTCCGGAAGAAGAAGTGGAAAAAGAGCGGCAGAAAATGATAGCAGAGTTGCAAAATGAGCAGAGTTCACCCGGCTACCTGGCGCACCGGCAGATGGACCGGGCTTTATATGTTCCTCACCCGTATGCTGCTTATAAAACCGCTGAAACTATTCAGCGCATCACCCGGGAACAATTATGCCACTTGTACCAACGGTTTTTATCGCCGGAGAGAAGCTGCCTGGTAATCGCCGGGGATATTACCGGGCAGGAAGCTCTTGAAACAGTTGAACATTATTTAGCCGATTGGAAGCCGCAGCGGGAAGCACCGGAAACTTTTCCCATCCCGGAGCCGGTCTATTCCCGGGCTGTTTACCTAATAGACCGCCCCGCTTCCGAACAGGTTGCGGTGTTGTGCGGCACCCAGCTCTTCCCCCGGGCACATCCCGATTACATTCCGGCGAAGGTTGCCAATCATATCCTGGGTGGCGGTTCCAGCGGAAGATTGTTTTTAAACCTGCGGGAAGAAAAAGGATATACCTATGGCGCCTACAGTTCCCTGGATTTATTTAAGGAAAGCGGGGGTTGGATTTGCAGCGCCGAAGTGCGCCCCCAGG